>NZ_KV788972.1:13378-65652 GCF_001807395.1 Arthrobacter sp. HMSC06H05
GTTTCGCAGATTCTTTGCCGCTACCGGAAGTGTTTTCGTCTTTCGCTTCCTTATCGCTCGAGCTCGCTGACGGTACCGCTTCGGCGGGCTTCGCATCGTCATTTGCTCCACAACTCGCCAGACCGGAGGCAAGAGCCAGAGTCATTGCTGTGGCGATGGAGCTTCGTTTCAGGTTTGTCATGATGGCGCACCTTAGACATGTGTTTATGTTTAGAACCTAAAGTAGCCAAGCGCACTCAAAAGCACCATAGAAGAACAAAACCTTACCTGCCTACCGCGTCACACGAACGTACGAGATGCTCTCATGTGGCTTCTCAACACCAGGTTGAAGCACGCCCTCCGCGACGCGTCGCCACAGTCGTATCAACGCCTTTTGGGCATAAAAATGTCGGGACATCGTGTGAACGATGTCCCGACACATTACAAAAGTGGCAGATGAGGGATTCGAACCCCCGAAGGCAGTGCCAGCTGATTTACAGTCAGCCCCCGTTGGCCGCTTGGGTAATCTGCCATATTCATTTATCTCGCTTGCCCACCCCTTCATGGGCTGTTCAAGCGAACGATTCATAACCATACCAAACCAACCCAGCCCCCACCAATTCGGGGCCAACCCCAACCAGCAACCGCCACCGGCCGGCCGTGGTGGAACCCGCGGCAGCACCGTCCCCAGCTAGGCTTGAAAGCAAACACTTAATCAATAGCACAGCCCAGCTTCAGCTGGCATCACCATCCAGCCCAGCTTCAGCTGGCTCAATCAACTCACCCGAGGAGGCCACGATGGCTAAAGACTCAACGTTCGATGTTGTCAGCAAGGTCGATAAGCAGGAAGTCAGCAACGCGCTGAACCAGGCGCAGAAGGAGATCGCGCAGCGCTACGACTTCCGTGACGTCGGCGCCGAAATCGATTTCGCTGGCGAAGGCAAACTGCTGATCAAAGCCAATGCTGAAGAACGCGCCAAGGCAGTTTTGGATGTTTTCCAATCCAAACTCGTCAAACGCGGCATCTCGCTGAAGTCGCTCGAGGTTGGCGACCCCTACGCGTCCGGCAAGGAGGTCCGCATCGACGCGAGCATCAAGGAAGGCATCGATCAAGCGACCGCCAAGAAGATCTCCAAACTCATCCGCGACGAAGCCCCTAAATCCGTCAAAGCCACCATCCAGGGCGACGAACTCCGTGTCTCCTCGAAGTCCCGCGACGACCTGCAGGCCACCATCGCGCTGTTGAAGAACTTCGAAGACGCAGACCTCCAGTTCGTCAACATGCGCTAAACATGGATTAAACAAAACCGGGGTGAGGTAGCCAAGCGATCCTGACAGGATCACGAGGCGACCTCACCCCGATGTTTAACGCCACAAACACTACACGGAACACGTCCACCATGAAGGCGACGCGCGGGCGTCTGACGGTAACCGGGCCTTAGGCGGCGTTGCGGGCTTCCTGGCGGCTGTTCATCAGACGTGTAGCCAGTTCCGGGCGGCCATTGCGGCGCAACAGCGAATACAATGCGCTGAAGCTGTAAGGGTAACCCGAACGTTCCGGGATCGTATCCGGCTCCGCATGGGTATCCAACAGGAATTCAACGTCCTCAACAACCGCTGCGTCGTACTCCGCTCGCTCCTGACGATTCATGGCTGATAGACCTCCTTGAGTCACTTCACTCCATGCCTGTCTGGCATAACGGCAGAAACCGCGTCAATGTTCCCACCGCATCATTCGTGTGACTAATCACACAGATTTTTTGTTCATCCCCAGGGTTGCCCCATTTCCTCCGCTTGTGCACGTAAACGCTCGATGCGGTCACGCGTTGGCGGGTGGGTGCTGAACAAACCTTTGATCTTGCCAAATGGGTTGGCAAACATCATGTGCGCAGCAGACTCCGTACGGGGAGTCTCCTGCAACGGGGCATCCTGGACGCCCTGTGAAATCTTGAAAAGCGCGGAAGCCAAAGCCGCCGGGTCCCCCGTCAGCTCCGCGCCGGTCGCGTCCGCATCATATTCGCGGGTCCGTGAAACAGACATCTGGATAATCGAAGCCGCGATTGGGGCGAGGAAGGCCATAGCGAGCATCGCCAAAATATTGCCGCCATCACGGTTACGGCTATTGCCTCCAAAGAACATGAGGAACTGCGCAATCGATGTGATGACACCCGCAATAGCGGCCGCGACCGAAGAAATGAGAATGTCGCGGTTATAGACGTGCATCAACTCGTGCCCCAAAACGCCACGCAACTCGCGGCGGTTCAACAACGTCAAAATACCCTCAGTGCAGCACACCGCCGCGTTCTCCGGGTTACGGCCCGTCGCGAACGCGTTCGGGTTCATAGTGGGCGAAACATACAGCCGCGGCATCGGTTTACCCGCACGTTGAGACAGCTCACGCACAATCGCATACATCTCAGGCTGCTCCGCCTCCGAAACCGGGCGGGCCTGCATCGCGCGGATCGCGATCTTATCCGAATTCCAGTAACCGATCGCTGTGCTCACCACACCGAAAGCCGCGAACCCAAACAGCCACACCGAATTGCCGGTACCGGCGCTAATCAAGCCGCCAATCATCAGCAAAAGACCAAACATGCCTCCGATGAGGAGAGCCGTTTTCAAGCCGTTGAACGAGGACTTCACGCTAAAACTTTCGATCGTTGCAGTGTTATACCGGCAATCTTGTTGCCGGTTACACCCGGGTTCCGCTCACGCGGTTTAACCCGGCTGTAATCATTACAACGCATCAATGTTCAAAAACGTTCCCAAAAGCCTGAATGAAAGCTGGGAAGATCCGATGACGAGCCGTAGAAGCGGCTGAGGTCTATTTGAGCGACTGCCCCTTGCGTGCGATCTCAACCATCTCTTCGCGTGGAACAACCTTGATCCGCTCGCGGTCCCCCTTGCCTGCGGCGGCCCACTCTTCACCGAGTTTGCGTTCGTGCGCATCGAGGGCAAGCCAGCCTTCCCACGTGGTGAACTCAACGCCGCGCTCACGCAGCAAATCCACCACGGCGTCTTCGGAAGGGTTCGATGCCGGGGCCAGGTTCTCATGGTCCTCCAGCAGGTTGCCGATCGTCTCCAGGGCGTCACCTTTGGTGTGGCCGATCAAGCCGACCGGGCCGCGCTTGATCCATCCGGTCGTGTAAACGCCGGGGACCACGGCGCCGTCCTCGTCCAGTACGCGGCCTCCTTCATTGCGGATCACGCCGCGTTTCTCATCGAACGCAACCTCCGGGATTTCGGTGCCGAAGTACCCCACCGCCCGGTAGACCGCCTGGACTGGGTAGTCGATCATCTCGCCGGTGCCGCGCACGTTACCTGTGCCATCGAGCTCCTGGCGTTCCATGCGGATACCTACGACCTTGCCGTCCTCCCCCAGGATCTCAACTGGGGCCTGCAAGAAGTGCAGGTGCAGGCGCCGCGATGCGGTCTGCTCTTCCTCTTCCTGCTCAACAACCCAGTTCGTCAGCGTGTTGACCATAGTCTTGACCTGGTTGTTGGTCCGGATCGCCTCGTCCGAGGCGTCATCGAATTCGAAGTCCTCCGGGTACAGGACAACGTCCACGTCACGGGAATGGGACAGCTCACGCAGCTCGAGCGGAGTGAACTTGACTTGGGCCGGGCCGCGGCGGCCAAAAATATGCACGTCGGTGACCGGGGACTTCTTCAGACCCGCGTGCACGTTGTCTGCGATCTCCGTGACCAAGAGGTCATCGGCGTGCTTGGAGAGCACACGCGCCACATCGAGAGCCACGTTGCCGTTACCGATCACGGCGATTTCCTTGGCATCCAGCGGCCAGTCGCGTGGCACGTCAGGGTGGCCGTCGTACCACGAGACCACACGCGAGGCACCGAAAGAACCCTCGAGGTCGATGCCCGGGATGTCGAGAGCAGCATCGTCATTGGCGCCGGTAGCGAAAATCACTGCGTCATACAGGTCGCGAATGTCAGAAAGGGTCAAGTCACGGCCGTAGGTCACATCCCCGATGAATCGGATGTCGCCGCGGTCCAGGACCTTATGCAGGGCGTTGATGATGCCCTTGATGCGTGGATGGTCAGGCGCCACACCGTAGCGGATCAGTCCGAACGGCGCCGGATGCTGGTCGAATAAGTCGATGCTGACCTCAAAATCGCGTTCCGCTTTGGTGAGGATATCCGCGGCATAGACACCGGCCGGGCCGGCACCGATAATCGCCACACGCAGTGGACGCTGGCTGAGGTGTTGCTTCAACGTCAATCCTTTCGGCAATGTCCCTCACGTGTGCACCGTGCTGGCACACACGGTTCTTCAAACTCACTTGTAACTCGTTGTGTTGCGCTCTGGAGGGCGCCCTTGCGAACCGGCGCGCACGCGTGATGCGCGGGGTGAGGGAACGGAAAACATCCGCCCACTATTCTAATGGGCGGGCCTCACGGAACGATCCATCCCAGCCGTTGGGGGTGCAACTGCCCGATGCGGTCCGTCCCCGGAAGGCCGTACCGCATCGGGCACAGACTGACCCAGCCCAGACTAGAGGTCGTCTTCTTTGGCTTCGTCAGGGCGAACCATGAGGTTCACGATGGCGGCGGCGAGCCCGCCCCACACTGTCACGATCGAAAGAATCAGGAAACCGATCGCTGCCGGTGTCATGCTGTTGTCCCTTTCTGGTCGCCGTTGTCAACGGCGTCCTTTCCAGCGTCGTCTTTGCCTGCAGCACCTTCTTCGGCGGCGTCTTTTTCTGCGGCGTCGCGGCGAGTGTACTCTTCGAACTCTGGATCGAATTTGTCCTTGGACTTAGCCGACCACGGGATGAGGCTGAGCAGGATGGCGGCCACGACCAATGCACCGGCCATGCCCCACCCGAACACGTAGACGAACCATTCAGCGTATCCGTTGGCTTCGGCATACGAATTGCGGATGAGCTTCACGAATTCGGAAGCCAACAGGTAGGTCAAAAGGATCGGCAGCAGGCCGCCAACGAGGAACATCCAGAACTTACCGACCTTGAACGAGGAACGGTGGTTGAGGTGTTCGGCAAGCACCGGCAGCTTGCGGGAGAACCACGCAACCGCAATCAGGGTTACGGCGGCGACGAAGGTGATGCCGAAGCTGTTGACGAACTTATCGACAACGTCCAGTAGCGGCAGGCCCGTGGTGGATGCAAAGAGCAGGGTCGATGCGATCGACAGCGGAAGCAGCACGGCCAGCGTAGTCTGGACGCGGCCCCAACCGAGCTTGTCTTGGAACGCGGAGACGATGACTTCGAGGATCGAGACCATCGAGGTCACTCCCGCGAAGGTCAGGGAGCCGAAGAACAGCACACCCAAAACTGGGCCCATGAACGCGTTGGATGCGATGGTTGGGAACGCTACGAACGCGAGGATCGGGCCGCTCGTGACGGCTTCGCTCACGCTCACCCCTTGCGCTTGGGCCATGAACCCGAGGGCCGCGAACACACCGATCCCGGCAAGGATTTCGAAGGACGAGTTCGCGAAGGCGACCACCAGGCCGGAACCGGTCAGATCCGTCTTACGTTTGAGGTAGGACGAGTAGGTGACCATGATGCCGAACGCGATCGACAGCGAGAAGAAGATGTGGCCGTAGGCGGTGATCCACACGCTCGTGTCTTTGAGTGCTTCCCAGTTGGGTGTGAAGAACTCGTTGAGCCCGGTTGCAGCCCCCGGGAGCATGAGCGACTGGATGACCAGCAGAATGAACATCACGGTCAACAGCGGCATGAAGATGTTGTTGGCTCGACCGATGCCCTTACGAATGCCGGCGCTCATCACGATGATAATGAAAACCCACACGAGGATCATCGGGATCAGCACGCCCATAGGGAACGAGGTGGAAAGGCCAGCTTCCGGGGCTTCCATCTGCAGGTATTTCTCGAGGAAGAACTCTTGTTCGCTACCTTTACCCCATGCGAGCCGCGCCGAGTAGACGGTATATACGGCAGCCCACGCGACGATCGCGGCGTAATAGATGCCGATGATCACGCAAATCAGGACCTGCCACCAGCCGAGCGCCTCAGTGCGTTTGTTGAGCCGGCGCATCGCAAGCGGCGCCGAGCCACGGTATTTGTGCCCGATCGCGTAATCGAAGAACAGCAACGGGATACCCGCGGTCAGTAGCGCGCACAGGTATGGGATGAGGAACGCGCCGCCACCGGATTCGTAGGCGACCGATGGGAAACGCCAAATGTTGCCCAGCCCCACGGCGGAGCCGATCGCGGACAGGATGAAGACGTTGCGGGAACCGAACGCTTCACGTTTGGTGCGTTTGTTCCCTGCATTACCTTTGTTCCCCGCCATGCCTGAAGCGGGACTGGTGCTTGCTTGAGACATGCGCCATACATTATGACGATTCCACGCGGTGTTCTACTAAACGACGCTCTATTTCGCTGTTTCTCTGCGGTGGCGCTGTCTGAGATTCTTTTCGTCATTCGTGCCCCACGCGTGCCCGTAACGTGACAAACTGGAAGTATGTCTGAGCTGTTTTCGCAGTCCTACCGGAACCTTGTGACCGACCATTTCGAAGGTGAATGGGAACCAGATGACGGCCTGAGTGAGCAAGAATACGCAGACGCTTTGGCTGAATCTGATGTCTCTGTGTTGCCTGCCGCGTTGGAGCAGTTTTACCGTTCCGTGGGCGCTGTCGAGGACATCATGGAGGCCTACTATTTCGTGTGGGATCCCGATGAGCTCGAGATCCAGGACGGTTTCGTGTGCTTCATGGAAGATGAAGACGACCGTTACACGTGGGGTTTCCCCGTCGAATCGTTGAGTGTCCCTGACCCGCTGGTGTTCCGGCGTTTCAACGCTAAAGACTCCTGGGCTGAAACCGGGGCGACCATCTCCGAGTACCTCCTGGATTATTTCGAGTGGGTGTTCACCGAGGTTGAGCCGGCGGTGGAAGAAGACCTGTGACCGCTACTCCACATGGTTCCGCGCGGGTATGGGCCTCGCACGCTCCAGCCGATTACGCGTGCCCGTTCTGCGAGATCGTTGGCGGCGTGCGGCCGTTTTCGGAAGGTAACCTGTGTGTGCCGAGTGATTTGGTGTACCGGGATGAGGTGGTCTCGGTCATCATCGGTTGTGATGGTTTCGGTGAGCACGCCGGGCACGCGATGGTGATCCCTTCGGGCCACTATGAGGCGCTGTATGACTTACCCGACGATGTGAACGCGGCCTTAGCTGTCATGACCCGCCTGGTAGCGGTCGCGATGAAGCGCGCGTGGGCCCCCGAAGGGATTTCAACGCGCCAACACAACGAGCCGTCCGGTAATCAGCACGTGTGGCACTACCACCAGCACGTGTTTCCGCGTTGGGCCGCAGATGACTTGTACCGGCAGTTACGCCGCCGGTTGCCGGTTGACTTCCGGGCGCTCAAAGCCCGCGAACTCGCTGCCGCGTTACGCGAAGTCCTCAACGAGGAAGGCCGCGACAGCAACGGAATCATCACGGGCTAAACGCGGTAGTTTTCGCGGCGATAGGCCCTCACGGCATGAGCCATAGCGAGGCTATAGTGAGGCTAGCCTTCGCGGGTCACCACCGCGTCAGCGAACGCCTCAAGCGCCGAACGCACCGTCCCGTGCGGTAGCGGGGCAAGCGCCTCGATTGCTTTACGCGACCAAGCGCGGGCCTCATCCCACGCCCGTTGCGTTGCCGGGTGAGCAGCCAGCGCGGTAACCGCGGTCTTGAGGTCCTGATCGCTAGTGAGGTCGCCATCGACCAGTTCAACAACCCGCTGAGCTTCCGCATCGCCGGCAGCGGCATCTTGACGCGCATACAGGACCGGGAGCGTATCCACGCCCTCACGCAGGTCCGTACCGTTGATCTTGCCGGACGCCTTCTCTTGGCCCATGATGTCGATGACGTCATCAGCCAGCTGGAACGCAATGCCAACCTTCTCGCCGTAATCGACCAGCACATCGCGCAGCTCGTCACTCGCGCCACCATAGAACGTGCCGTAATAGCCGGCGCACGCGATCAAGGACGCCGTCTTATCGGACAAAACCTGGATGTAGTGCGCGATGGGGTCCTCCCCCTCGCGCACGCCAGCGAACTCGTGCAACTGGCCTAAGCACAAACGCTCAAACGTGCGGGCCTGAACCTCAACAGCGCCCGGACCAAGCTGAGCCGCGAGCACCGAAGCCCGCGCAAGAATCAAATCCCCGGTGAGGATCGCAACCGAATTCCCCCACACATGCTGCGCGGTCGGGGCGCCGCGGCGCATCGGGGCATCATCCATGACGTCATCGTGATACAGCGTCGCAAGGTGCGTCATCTCAACAATGCAGGCGGCCTTAACGACCTCATCCGTGATCCCCCGCTCCCCCAAGAGGGAAGACAAAACCACCAAAAGCGGACGCACACGCTTACCGCCCGCCTCAGCGAGGTGACGCGAAGCACGGTCAATAATCGGATCAGAATTCGCGACCGCGTTCAATAGCATCTTCTCGACCCGCGCGAGAGCTTCGAAAACCTGCGGCGCGAACTCGACATCATCCGCTACAGCACGGAAACCCTGCGGCAACTGGATTGTCGTAGCAAGAGCCTGGGTCTGCGGATCCAAGTCAACCGACTTCTCGACGTCATGGCCAGCAGACGTCCAAGAGGATTCTGTCACGATACTTTCAGCCTTACTTCTTCCGGAGAGAATTTCGCCGAGTGCTTCCCCGAGTTCCGCCCCGGAGTGCTCACAGTATTGCGCACGGGAGGCACAACACGTTCTAATGCTTGAACTACTCTATCCACCAAAGCCGGTGAATTCCGGTCAGACAAGTTACCCATGGCGCGTACAACAAAACGCATCAACGCATTCGAGCCCATCCCCAACCGGACCGCGGTACGCATGATCTTCGGGTTACCCACCATGTGAGCGAAAACCTTGCCCGCACCATAATGTGCGCCAAAGTGCTGCTGAATCAGCTCGGGATACCGCTGAAGACCGGCATCGAACGCCGCGAGCACCTGAGCCGTTGTTCCGCCACGGTAGCGGGCCGCGATCACCGCGTCATCAATCACATCAGCTGCGATCCGGGCCGACTCCATCGCCGCGTCGATCCCCTCGCCGTTGAACGGGGAAACCAACCCTGCCGCGTCCCCCAGCAACACAGCTCCCGGAACCACGTGCGGGGTGCGGTTGAACGCCATTGGAAGTGCCGCCCCACGCACCACACCAACCTGGTTCTCCGGGACGAAACCGCGGGTCGGCTCTTGTTCCTGCATGACTTCGACCCACTCGCTCAACGTCGAACGCAAGTCGATGCTGCGGAAATCCTTAGCGGTATCCAAAATCCCCAAGCCAACATTCGCGGTGCCATCCCCCACACCGAAAACCCAACCGTAGCCGGGCATCAAATCCCCGTTACGGTCCGGTAGCTGAAGCCACGTCTCCATCCACGGTGAATAGGACATCGGCGAGGTGTAGTACACGCGCTGAGCCACACCCATCGGGCGGTCGGCCCGCGGCAGGATCCCCAGCGACTTCGCGACAGGGGAAGAATTACCGTCCGCGGCCACCACCACATCGGCGGCGACCGTGAACGGCTCACCATCACGCCTACCTTCAGGTGTGGTTCGCTGAACCGTGACGCCGACAACGCGGCCCGCGTCATCCCGGACCGCGCCGCGCACGGTGTGGCCCTCCAGGACCTCAGCCCCAGCCGCGGCCGCCATGCGCGCCAACTGCTGATCGAAATCGGCGCGGGTACGCGTCAAACCATAAGACGGGATGTCCGAGCTGAACCCCTCAAACGAAACCGTCGATGCGCGCCCACCAGCCACGAAACGCAGGCCTCGGGTACGCTGCCAGCCGTCGGCCTCATCGTGAGCCATGCCAAGGTAGTTCATCTCCCGCACAGCACGAGGGGTCAGGCCATCCCCGCAGACCTTCTCACGCGGATAACGCGTCTTCTCCAAAACCGTGACGCGATGCCCGGCGCGAGCCAAATACGTGGCGGCCGTGGCACCTGCCGGGCCACCACCGGCGATCACAACATTGAGGGTCATGAATCTTGGGCAGCCTTAAACCCGCGGTGGATCGCCACAATACCGCCGGTCATGTTGCGGTACTGAACCTTCTGCCAGCCCGCATCCTCAATCCAGTGCGCGAACTCGTCCTGAGCCGGCCAGTCACGGATCGACTCCGCCAAGTACTGGTACGCCTCAGCGTTCGAGGACACCTTGGAGGCAACCCACGGCAGAGCCTTCATGAGGTATTCCTTATACACCACACGGAACGGAGTGAACGTAGGGTCAGAGAACTCCGCGATCACAAGGCGGCCACCCGGTTTAGCCACACGCAGCATCTCACGGAGGGCCTTGTGCGGGTCATGGATGTTGCGGATGCCATAAGAGATCGTGACAACATCGAACGTGTTGTCCTCAAACGGCAGGTTCATCGCGTCAGCCTGAACAAAGTTGATGTCCGGACGGCGGCGGCGCCCCACCGCGAGCATCCCTTCCGAGAAATCCGATGCCACAACATCGATCCCGGCATCCGCGTACGGTTCCGAGCTCGTGCCGGTACCTGCAGCGAGGTCAAGGACCTTCTCCCCCTGCTTGGCATCCACGGCGCGCACCACAACACGGCGCCAGTACGGGGTCAGCCCGAACGTGAGCACATCGTTAGTGAGGTCGTAGCGTTCGGCCACGCCATCGAACATGCGGGCGACGTCATCCGGGTTTTTCTGCAGAGTAGCTCTCATCACGCTAGCTATTGTCTCTTACGACTCGCACGCAGTCGAAACCATCGGCCCGGTGCGTTAGCCCGAAACTAGCTGAACGTTCACACCACACAACCCCTGTGATAGCACCAAAGATGGGGTGCGGCGGCAAAGAACATCCAGCTCGATTGTGGCGGGCTAATACAATGAGTGCCGACATGACTACTTCCGTGAACACTGACGAGCCTGCGTTCAGCCTGCCGTCCCTCCCCCACTTGCGCGTGATCACGCGCGCCCGCGGCACCCATCCGGCGATGGCCGCCCCAGCAACCCTCGCCGATGTTGCAGGCCCGTGGGATCACGTGTGGGCCCGTGGCGAAACCTCGATGGTCGGCGCCGGCGAGGTTCTGCGTCTGCAGGCCCGCGGGGATGGCCGCATCGATGCGTTGGCATCCGCGTGGCGCGCCTTGAGCTCCGCCGCCACAGTGGACGATGCGGTCGCGGCCTCCGGCACGGGCCTCGCCGCATTCTCCTCGGTGGCTTTCTCCCGCGCATCAGGCCGCGACTCGGTGCTGATTGTCCCGCGTGTGGTGTGGGGCCGCAACGGGGACCTCGCCTGGATCACGGTCATCCTCGACCCCGAAGAAGCCGACGCGCTCGGGCCGGACCCGAGCCGCGACGACCTCGAAACCTACGCCGCACAGGTGCGCCGTAAGGCGGCCAGCGATACTCGTGCGTCCGATGGTGTTGTGTTGGCTGGCAGTGCTGGGGCGCGCATCGTCGATGATGCGCACACAAGTGAGGCCCGCTTCCAAGACGGAGTCCGCGAAGCGATCCAGAGGATCCGTTCCGGTGAGTTAGCGAAAGCGGTGCTCTCCCGCGACGTCACCGTGGACGTGCCAGGTGGCGTTCAGGTAGTCCCCACGCTGCAGGCGTTGGCGGCCCGCTACACCGACTGCTGGGTGTATTCCGTGGACGGGATCATTGGCGCTACACCCGAAATGCTGATCGAAGCGCACGAGGGCATCGCGCGCGCCCGCGTGCTCGCCGGAACACTCGACCGCGCGAACCACGGTGAAGACGGCGCGTTCCAGCTGGCCAATGACCAGAAACAGATTGAAGAGCACCAGTACGCGATCGACTCCCTCGTAGAAGAGCTTAAACCGTTCGTGACCGAACTACACTCTCCCGCCGCCCCGTTCGTTTTGACGCTACCGAACGTGTGGCACCTCGCCTCGGACGTGCGGGCACGCATCGGCGCGAGCGAAACCGGCCCCTACAGTGTGCTCGACCTGCTGCGTGCCGTGCACCCTACCGCGGCGGTGTGTGGGACTCCGCGTTTGCATGCGGGGCGTATCATCCGTGAGATCGAGCGTCTTGACCGCGGAGCGTATGCCGGCCCCGTCGGGTGGGTTGACGCCCGCGGCAACGGCGAATTCGGTATCGCTTTGCGATGCGGGGTCCTGGAAGGCTACGGCCCCACCGAGCCGACGGCCGCGTACGTTGGCCAGGGCACGTTCCCGACCGAGGTGACACTGACACGTCCAGGCGGCGATGGTGACACTGGCGAGCCGGTTCCGGAGCGGATCCGTTTGTGGGCCGGCTGCGGGATCGTCGCGGACTCCGAGCCAGCAGCCGAACTGCAGGAGACATGGGCGAAGATGCGGCCGATGCTCCAAGCACTCGGCGTAGCCGCCCCCCGCCCGCAACTAGGCGAGGGCTTCAGCCGCGGCCGCGGCGAGCGCGCGGTGTAGTTCGCGTGGCTTTTCGCGTTCCGTATCCACTACCAGCAGCCGGCAGCCGTGTGCGGTGCGTCCGGCGTCGAGCCATTCGCGCACGTGTTCGTGTGAGCTGACCCGTTGCGCGTCCCAACCGTAGACAAGTGCTAGCTCGACCGCGTCGAGGCCGTGTGGGACACGGAAGAACCTGTCGACGGCTTCCTGGTAGCCGCCGCGGGCTGCGACAGTGCCGTGTTCCAGGGTTGAGAAGATGGTGCCTCCGCCGTCGTCGGCGACCACAACATCGAGCTGGGGAACCGCTTCGAGTGAGGGCACCAGCATTCCCGCCGCCCCGTAGAGGAACGTGACGTCCCCCATGAACGCGAGCGTGCGGCGGCGTTCGGCAAGCGCGATCCCTGCGGCGGTGGAGATAGTGCCATCGATGCCAGCGAGCCCACGGTTCGCATACACGCGCGGGCCGCGGCCCCGCCGCGGGGTTGCGGCGATGTCCATGTCTCGCACCGGCCGTGATGACCCGATCACGGCTGGCCCGGATAGCCCGGACCACACGTCGGCTGCCAGCGATGGGCCCGTGAGCCTACCCGTGACGTGTTCGCGTTCCGCGACCACCATGTTCACGGCCGCCACGACACGTTCGTCGGCCTCACGCCACGCCTCGACCCAGCCTTGCGGGCCTATACCCGCGAACTGGGCGGCTTGAGCGAAACTACGCACGGGCGTCTCGGGGCGTTTGGACAGTTCGCACCACGCGAGCGGACCCGGGGCATAGATCGCCGAGTCGATGTCATCACGGGCAAGTAGAGCGTTGATTGGCCGTGAGAGAGTCGGGCGGCCAAACAAGACCACCGCCTCGATCTGGTCCGCGAACGCCGCCAGCGTGAACTGATACGCCGTCAACGCGTTCTCGCCGTGGCGTGCATTCGAAGAGGGCTCCGCTAAAAGCGGCAGGTCTAAAGCGTGAGCGAAATGCGCGGCTTCCTCCCCCGCATCGTGGCCTGCAACCACAACAGTCCTGCGGTGAACATCGGGGCGTTCGCTGCCTGTGCGGTGTACCGCGCTCTCTTCCGTGCCGCGTGCTGTGGTCCCTTCCGCGCAGTGTTCCGTACCGTGTTCAGCGCCGTGTTCCGTACGCCGTGCCGCGGCTTCCCTGAGTGTTTCGCAGGATAGGGCGCGCGGGACCGGTACTGCGGCTGCGAGCGCATCGATCTCGAGTAGCTCAACATCACTGAGTTCGGGGTATTGGCGGGCGGCACGCTCGGCGGGTTGTTCCGCGGCGGTGATCATCGCGTCATTCGGCGGGTAGAGCGGGTCTTCGAATGCACAGTTGATGTGTACCGGGCCCGGAGCGTGCTGCTTGTTGCCAAGCGTCGCCACCAAGGCTTCAGCGACTGCGGCTGTAGGGCCCTCGCCCGCCGGAATGTGCACGCTTGAACGCGTGTGGTGCGCGAAGATACCAGCCTGTTGGGTAGTTTGTGATGCGCCCGTACCGTGCAAACGTTCGGGCCGGTCGGCTGTCAACAGCACGAGCTTGACGCCCGCGTGCGTAGCCTCCACCAACGCCGGGAACAGATTCGCTACAGCAGAACCGGACGTCGTGACAACCGCAACCGGCGCGTTGGAGGCCAAAGAAAGCCCGAGCGCGAGGAACCCCGCCTCACGCTCATCGAGCCGCGCATACACCGACAGCACACCGTCGCGCTCGGCCTCGGCGAGCGCATACGCCAACGGCGCCGAACGCGACCCAGGCGCCACCACAACATGCCGCATCCCGGCGGAGACACATCCCTGGACGACCAGCCGCGCAGACTCAACAGCAGGCACAGACGGCCCAACAGACATAGAAGGCATAACCCCAGTGTATGAGCGGGGCTATGCGTGCGGAGGCACTCCAGGTGCCTGTTTCTGGGCCAGCAGCTCCTGGACTTTCCGCGGTGTCGGCTCCATGCGGGCGATCGCTTCCCACTCGGGGTGGGACCCCGGCGGCGCAATGCCTTCCAGCCCGGGCCGCATCGGGATCAAGAACAGCCTACGCCGCGGACTGGGGAAGGCATCCATCGCATCAAACAGCATTTTCGCGGGCACCAGAGGCCCTTCGGTGAGGGAATAACGATGCCGTCCATGCTGATCGTAGATGTTCAGCATCCACTGTCCCTCACCGTGCGGCGCACCGTTTTGGTCACGGGCCTGGACCAGCCAGAGCACCGCCTGGTCGAGATCACGCCACGGCAGCTTGGCACTCAAAGGCGCCCCGCCGGTGACATACAATGCATCGCCGAGAAACTGAAGGGTACGGTGCCTTGGAGCAACGAAGAACCCGTCCACAAGCCCGCACAGGATCATGATGGCGAGCCAGACCCCCGAAAGCTCCACTCCGGCAAGCATGAGAACACCGATGACAAGCACCGGGACCGCGAGCACCACCAGGAGCGCTGTGGTGAGCGCTGAAGCGATGATGCGGCGGCGTTTCGCATAGTCGGCGACGTTCGGGACCGGGGCGGGCCAATCAATCCAGATGGTTGGGGAAGTCATAGCTCGATTTTAACCCGCTTTCGTGTGCGGTAACGAGGCCCTCATCAACGCTCACCAGCGCTAGATCATTAGCTGCGCATAGCAGGCCTCTAGCCGATCCATCCACCACGCGCGCCGATGCGCGTCGACTGCCAGGGCCTCCAGTTTCCCACGATCCGGAACTACCGGCCCCACCGGCAGAACACCGCCGCGAGGTTTCAGACCAGGCGTGAGCACGTCGTCGGCAAAGAGCGCTCCTGTACCCAGCCCGCACGCATACTTCAACTCCGGCAACGCTGCCGCCAGAGCGATCCCGCCAGCTAAACCCACCGAGGAATCCAAAGCGGAAGACACCACAGCATCCAGGCCGGACTGTTCCACGATCGCAAGCGCGGCATTCACACCACCCAGCGGCTGAACCTTGACGATAATCACCTCAGCTGCGCCCATGCGCGCAACCTTCAACGGGTCATCGGACTTACGCACCGCCTCGTCCGCGGCCAACCGCACGTCCACGCCCCGGGCGTCCAGCGCCTCCCGCAACTGGGCTAACCCCTCGATTCCCTCGACGGGTTGCTCCGCATACTCAAGATCGAACTCCGCGAGCCGGGTCAACGCATCCACCGCAGTGTGATGATCCCACCCCTGATTCGCGTCCACCCGAATTCGGGCCCCCGGAAGCTCACGGGCAACCGCGGCAACCCGGGCAACATCCTCATCGACTGACTGCCCGCGCTCGGCGACCTTGACCTTGACCGTGCCCACACCGTCGAAACGCGCTAGAACCTCAGGCACCCGGCCCGCCTCAACCGCAGGAACGGTCCCGTTGACCGGCACCACATCACGCACCGGATCGGGCCAACCACACCACGCGGCCTCGATCGCGGCAGCAAGCCAGCGGGATGCTTCCGCCGGCCCATATTCGAGGAACGGCGAGAACTCACCCCAGCCTGCAGGCCCTTCAAACAACAACACCTCACGCTCCACGACCCCGCGGAAACGCACATTCATCGGCAACCTCACCACCACCGCCGCGTCCTTCAGCTCTTCCAGCGAAGGAAACCCCACTTTCGCACCCCACGGCATGTTATTCCCCCGAAACTCACTCATAAAAAATACGATATCCGGCGGCGATGGCTCGCCCGGCGCACTCTATCCAAACTCACACCCGCAAGGCATGCAACACCCGGCGCGGCATCAGCTTCCACCCAGAAGAACGTGACACTCTAGGAACATGCCTAACCTCTCGACAGACACCGCACATATTCGTGCCGTGTCACAATCGAGGCTTTGGCCACGCGCCCTAGCAACCACCGTGCTCAGCCTCGGAACCCTAGGGCTTTTCTCGCTCACATACTGGCTTTTCATCAAGACAGTCCGCGGTCAATGGCTCGACGAACGCGCTCTACTCGGTGCGCGCCGCTTCGTTCAAGAAACCCCCGCGCTCCACAACGAACTCGGGTGGTTCACCTATATCCCCCTCGCGATCGCTATCGGTGGGGTTGCAGTAGCCATCGCCCAAGTATTCATCCGCCGTTCCGTGATCATCCCAGCGATCGCACTGACGTCGGCAGGCTTCGGGATCGTATGCGTGCGGATCCTCAAACAGACCCTCCTCGAACGACCATTCACCGGCGTCTCCGAGGCATACATCAATAGCTTCCCCTCCGGGCATTCAGCACTCGCAATCGGCGGGATGTTCGCTGCTTTGCTGTCGATGCGGGCACGTTCACGCACATGGTTCAGCATCATCGGCGCCCTCATCGCCGCTGCTGGTGGCTCCGTGACCTTCATCATGTCCTGGCACCGGCCAGCAGACATTGTGGGCTCCTACCTTGTGGTGGGCTTCTTCGCGATCCTCGCCGCGGGCATCATCGGGTGGATCGACAACGACCGCCCCGCCGTCACGTTCTCCGCGATCGCATGCACCGTGACGGGAATGGGGCTCGCCGCGCTGACTGCTGCGGCCATGTTGTTGCCGGAGTTCGTGAACGTGGCCCAGTCCCGCCCGCTCACCACAACAGCCGACGACGCCGCGGCTATGGCCAGCCAACTGTTCACCCTGCTCGCGGTGGGCCTCATCGTAGGCACCGCGCTCGCACTCTTCGGTGTTATCGAACGGCTCGCGATGCCCGCCCGCACTGCCCGCTGAAGGCGGCAGTACGCTCACACATAAAACTGCGGGCCCTGTAAAACTGCGGGTCCTGACACGTGAGGTGTCAGGACCCGCAGTCGTCTCTTCGATACTCAAGCACCGTAGCGGCTAGAGGCTTGCCAGTGCCTCCGCCGGGTTCTCAATCGCGTCGGCAACGTAGCGGAGGAACGCGCTCGCGGCACCGCCATCGCATACGCGGTGGTCAAATGCCAGGGTTAGCTCCATGATCGAGCGGACCGTGATCTCACCGTCAACTACCCACGGGCGCTCCTTGATTCGACCCAGGCCCATGATCGCGACCTGCGGATGGTTGATGATCGCCGCGGAACCGTCCACGTTGAACACGCCGTAGTTGTTGAGGGTGAACGTGCCACGCATCAACTCGTTCGGGGTGCACTTGCCATCGCGCGCGGTCGCGACCAGCTCACCGATCGCGGCATCCAGTTCGCGTGCCGAAAGCTTCTGCGCATCAGCCACCGCTGGCACCACAAGCCCACGGTCCGTCTGCGCAGCGATACCCAGGTTCACGCCCTTGAAACGAACGATCTCCGAGGTGCCGTCTTCCGCCTCATCGATGCGGGCGTTGAGTTCTGGAACCTGCATCAACCCAGCCGTGACGAAACGCCCGATCAGCGAGAGCACACCCGGGACGCGGCCTTCCGCGTTCGGTTTGAGCTTCTTGCGCCACTCAAGCAGCTCGGTTGCGTCCACATCGACCCACACGGTCGCTTCCGGAATCTCACGGCGCGAACGCGACATCGTCTCCGCAACAACCTTCCGGACCCCGGTCATCGGGGTGCGGGACTCGACCGTCAAACCGGTACGCGCATCGACCTCGCCGGCGCCAGCACCCTCCGATGCGGCCGGTGCCTTTTCGTTGCTCGGTACAGCGGCGCCCAGGATAGCGCCCGATGTGTGCGGTGCGGACTGCGCGCCAGGTGCGGACTGTGCCCCGCCGTCGATCGCTGCCTGAACGTCTGCGCGCATGATCAGACCGTCGGCCCCAGAGCCTTCCAGCGCGGCGATGTCCACGCCGTTGTCGCGAGCCAACTTACGCACCAGCGGGTTGATGACTCGCGGCGCCACCTGCTCACGCTGCTCCGACTGTTGCTCAAGCTGTGTTGCCTGGCGTTGCGGCTCGCTGTGGTCCTGTGCCGGAGCCGAGCTTTGGTTGACAGGCACCGAGTCCTGACTCACAGATGCCGAGCTCTGGCTCGTAGCAACCGGAACCTCGGCACGGTGGCGGCCGCGACGGCGACGGCGAGCGCCACCTTCGTCTTCGCTCGTTCCGTAACCGATCAGGACGTTGCCGGAACCCGTTCCGGCGCGTTCTTCTTCGCGGTAGGACTGCGCGCCTTCACGCAACACCTCAACGCCGGAAGCCGCGCCGTCATCAGCGCCGCCGCTACTAGAACCGACGCCGTCGTCATCAGCGCCGCCGTCCGTGGTTTCACCCTGCTCGCCTACGGTGATGAGCGAATCGCCCACGACCATCGTCTCGCCAGGTTCTCCATAGAGTTTCAGGACTGTGCCTTCGAACGGGCACGGGATCTCAACAACGGATTTAGCTGTCTCGACTTCGGCGACAATCTGGTCGATCTCGACCGTGTCGCCTTCGGCGACGTGCCAGGCCACCAGGTCAGCTTCGGTGAGTCCTTCCCCGAGGTCCGGGAGAGTGAACGTCTGTGCCATTAGTCCTCCCACGTCATCTCATCGACGGCATCAAGGATGCGGTCTACGCTTGGCAGCTGATATTTCTCCAGCATCGGTGATGGGAACGGGATGTCGAAGCCCGTGACGCGCTTGACTGGCGAGGCGAGCGAGAAGAAGTTCCGCTCCTGGATGCGCGCCACAAGTTCGGATGCGATCGATGCGAAGCCCGGTGTTTCAGCGACCACCAGCGCACGGCCTGTCTTACGGACCGACGCGTCCACGGTTGCGTCGTCGTAGGGAACGATGGTGCGCACGTCGATGACTTCGAGGTCGAAGCCCTCCTCAACGGCTGCTTCCGCGGCCTTCATCGCGGTTGAAACGGAAGCGCCGTAGGTCACGATGGTCGCGTCCTTACCTTCGCGTAGCACGCGCGCGGTCCCGTTGCGGCGCTCTGCTTTCTTCGTTTCGTATTCCTTCTTGAGGGCCTCTAGGTCGGCTTGTTCACGGCCGAAGTAGAGCTTCTTCGGTTCGAAGAACACCACTGGGTCATCCGAGTCGATCGCCTCACGCAACATGAGGTAGGCGTCTTCAACACCGGACGGGATGAAAACCTTCAAACCCGGTGTGTGCGCATACAGGGACTCCGAGGAGTCGCAGTGGTGCTCTACACCACCCACGCCACCTGCGTGCGGTACGCGGATGACCAGCGGCAGGCGCACGTGGCCGCGGGTACGGTTGTGCATCTTCGCGATGTGGCTCAGAATCTGCTCGAGTGCCGGGTATGCGAACGCGTCGAACTGCATCTCGATCACTGGGCGCATACCGTTCATCGCCATGCCCACCGCCATACCGGCAATGCCGGATTCAGCTAGCGGTGTGTCAAAGCAGCGTTTATTGCCGAAACGCTCCTGCAGGCCATCGGTAATGCGGAAAACGCCGCCGAGCTTACCGACGTCTTCACCGAACATCAGCACCGCATCGTCTGCTTCCATCGCATCAGCGAGCGCGGTGTTCAAGGCCGCTGCGAACGATGTGGGGCCAGCCGGGCGCGGGTCGCGGGCTGGCGGGACCGCCGGCTCGTCCTTGCCACGCACCGAATCCGCTACACCACCGAATTCCGCCTGCTTTTCCTCAGGGGACATTTGCTTGGGGCTCACTTGGCCTCACCTTCCTGGGAAGCAGAGTCACGTTCCAGCTCTTCGGCGAGCATTGCGGCTTGCTCGGCGAGCTGTGGGGTCTGCTCAACGTAGACGTATGTGAAGAGATCCTTCGGGTCAGGTGTGATCTCGCGGTTCATCGCGTCGCGAAGCTCTTTGGCTACCTGCTCGGCGTGAGCCTTGATCTGCTCGGCTTTTTCGTCATCGAGCAGGCCCTCGTTACGCAGGTACGCTTCCATACGGACCACGGGGTCTTTCGCTAGCCACTCCTGGACCTCGTCTGATTCGCGGTAGCGCGTGTCATCATCGGCGTTGGTGTGCGCCTGCATGCGGTAGGTCTCCGCCTCGATCAGCAGCGGGCCGGAGCCTTCGCGGGCGATCGTGACGGCACGGTCCAGCACAGCCAAAACAGCGGCGAGGTCATTGCCGTCCACGCGTTCCCCTGCCATGCCATAACCGACAGCCTTGTGGGCAAGCGACGGCGCTACGGACTGTTGTGAGAGCGGAACCGAGATCGCGTAACCGTTGTTCTGGACAAAGAAGATCACAGGCAGGTTGTACACGGCCGCGAAGTTCAGCGCCTCGTGGAAATCACCTTCCGAGGTCGCGCCGTCACCGCACAGCGCGATCACGACCGTGTCTTCACCTCGCATGCGTGCCGCGTGAGCAACACCCACGGCGTGCAGCAGCTGGGTTGTGAGAGGGGTGGACTGAACAGCGGTGTTGTGGTCATACGGGTTATAGCCCTGATGCCATTCACCGCGGAAGCCCGTCATGACTTCCTCCGGGACAACGCCGCGAGAAATCACGGCGACCGTGTCACGGTAGGTCGGGAACAGCCAGTCGCGCTCCTCAAGGGCTACCGCGACTGCAACCTGGCACGCTTCCTGGCCGTGGCTGGAAGGATAGACCGCCATCCGGCCCTGCCGCACAAGGGCCGCGTTCTGATCGTTGATGCGGCGGCCGATGACGAGCTTTTCATACGCGTCAAGCAACCGGGCACCATCCGGCAGTGGGTATTCGTGGCCCGGGGCGATCCCTTGTTCCTCTACCGGGCGCAACCGCCCCTGCTCGTCCACCATCTGGACGCGGCCGCGCGTGGGCAAAAGGTAGTCTTCAACGGAAATACCGAAGGAGTCCGATGCGCGGGAGACCGAGTCCCCTACGCGCGTTTCATCGAGCGGCTGAGTCACCTCAGCCCCCGAGCTTGTGGTTTGGCTCACATGATCAGTCATGGTCTATATGATGCCTGCTTGAGCTTTTCGTCGCCATGTGTGCGAAAATGATCAGAGGATTTGTCGCTCCGCAGTGCGTGCTCAGAAATTTGTCTACGCAACTTGGCGGTTGTTGTCATTTTGTCTAGTGCTTCAAGGAGCTGTGTGCAGTGGCTAAAAACCCAGCGTTTGCTCCCGCTTTAGACGCGGTGGATGCAGCTATCGTCTCCGAACTGCTCAAAGACGGTCGGGCCTCGGTTTCCGCTATCGCAAGCAATGTGCACATCTCACGGGCGCACGCGTATCAACGGATCGCAGGCCTGCGTGAACGCGGCGTGATCACCGGGTATACGGCAACCGTGAACCATGCCGCGATGGGTCTGCGCTCTTCCGCTTACGTATCCCTCAAGTTGCGTCAGCATTCGTGGCGCACCCTGCAAGAGCAGCTCCGCCAGATCCCGGAGGTCCACCATGTGGCCCTCGTGGGCGGAACGTTCGATGTGATGCTTCTGGTGCGCGCGGCCGATAACGAGGCGCTGCGGCGATTTATTTTCGAGGTGCTCCAGCCGATGCCTGAGGTCATGGACACCCAAACCCACTTGATCTTCGAAGACCACGAACCCGAGACTCCCGCCACATGACCACTCAGCCTATGAACCCTGAAGATTTCGGGGCGCTCATTTCTGCTGTCTCTCAAGCGCACTCCGAGTTCGTGTATTCCGCCGAGGTTGTGGCCTCCCACAATGACCTCACTCCCGCCCGCTGGCAGGTGATCTCCGCCGCGGCCCAGACCCCAGCGACTGTCTCTCAGATCGCCCGGGTGCTCGGGCTCACGCGCCAGTCCGTCCAGCGCGTAGCCGACGATGCGGTCAAGCTAGGGCTGGCGGCCTACCGCACCAACCCTAAGCACGCCCGCGCTTCTCTCTTGGCGCCAACCAAGAAAGGCCGCGCCGCGGTTCAAGCCGCGCAAGCCGCCCAAGCGGAATGGGCCGCTGAAGTAGCCGCGAGCCTCACCGCTGAACAAGCGCAGCAGGTGTTGGGCGCCATCGAGCTCATCTTGGAGGCAAGCCAACGCCACTGGGACGAAACCGACCCGGACGCAACCAGCGGCTAACACCGGCGCTGCTAAACGCCGAGGCTCTGGCCAGAGCTCATGCTCCGGCCAGAGCCTCGAAGTATCTAGCTAGCGTCCTTGCTGGCTACCAGCTCTCGCGTGGCGGCGTCGGCTTGAACTCCGGCTTGCGTTTCTCCTGGAAGGATTTGAAGCCTTCCTGGTAGTTATCGGTGGTGCGCAGAACTTCCTGCAAGCGGGCCTCTTCGGCAACGGATGCGTTGAAGCCGAGGTCTTCGTCCCGGATCTGGAACACGAGCTGCTTGGATGCACGGTAGGAATCCAGCGCACCCCGGGCCACACGCCCGGCGGTCTTGCGCGTGAATTCGAGCACCTCATCGGCCGGCAAGGACCGGGAGAACAAGCCTTCGCGCACGGCCTGCTCACCGGAGATCAGCTCGCCCGTGTAGATCAGGTCCAGGGCACGATGCGTGCCCAAGCGAGTCACGAACAAGTGGTGGCCGCCCGAATCAAGCAAGGCACCGAGGTTAGCGAACGGGGAACCGATTTTCGCGTCCTCAGCGACGTAGACGACGTCGCAGGATGCCGCGAGTCCCAAGCCAACACCGAGGCATGCGCCTGTGACGACGGCGAACGTCGGGACCTGTAGCTCGTGGATCGCGTCCATGACTGGGGCGGTGAGCTCACCCAGGTAGTGGTTGACGTCGTCTTTGAGCGGATCAACCTGGGAAATGTCGCGGCCTGCGCAGAACGCGCGGCCCTCACCGCGAAGGATCACGGCCTGCACCGAACCGGAGCTGACCTGCTCGGAGACCGAGGCGAGCGTGGTCTTGAGTTCTTCAAGACCGGCCTCGTCGATCGAGTTCAGCTTCTTCGGGGCATCCAGAACAATCTCGAGAACACCTTGCTGGTTGCTCTCGGTGCGAATCATCGACATGTCGTGTAGTGGACCTTTCGGTTATGAAAACACGGGTGGAAAGCGGACGGCCCGCCGGGTGGGCGGGCCGTCTAGGTTGATTAGGCGTCGAAGTCGACGGCGACCTTATCGGTCGTTGGGACGGACTGGCAGGTCAGGATGTAGCCGGCATCCAGTTCGTCTTGTTCAAGCGCGTAGTTCTCGGCCATGTCCACGTTGCCGCTGACAAGCTTGGCGCGGCACGTACCGCACACGCCACCCGAGCAAGCGAACGGGACGTCCGGGCGGGCACGCAGTGCCGCGTTGAGGATCGTTTCGCGCGCTTCGATCGGCGATTCCACGGTGCCTTTGAGGCCGTCGACCTGGAACTCGATCTCACGGGTCGGCTCGCCTTCTTCGATCTTGACTGGCTTGCCGTGCTGGCCGGTTGGGTCGCCCACCTGGCCGGTCGTGAACAGTTCGAAGCGGACGCGTTCGGCCTCGACTCCCTGCTCTGCGAGGTTGTCGCGGACCATCTGAACCAGTTCCATCGGGCCGCACAAGAACCACTCGTCTGCCAAGTCGGTGCGCAGAACCTTGTTGAGCAGCAGTTCAAGCTTCTCCTGGTCCAGGCGGCCGGTCAGTAGCGGCGAGATCCTCTGTTCACGGGAGAGCACGTGGTGCACCGCCAGGCGGGACGGGTATTTATCCTTCAGGTCAGCCAGTTCCTCAACGAACATCACGTCTGAGGAGGAACGGTTCGCGTACACGAGGTCAACCTGGGAACGGTCGTCTGCTTCCAAAACCGAGCGGGTAATAGCCATCACAGGGGTGATGCCGGAGCCCGCCGCGATCGCTACAAGGTGCTGGGCCTCGCCTGGACGGACCAGATCCTTCTTGGACACGAACGTACCCTGCGGGCTCATGACGTCAATTTCGTCACCCACAGCCAGTGTTTCGTTGGCCCACGTAGAGAACAGGCCGCCCTGGTCCTTCTTGATACCCACCTTGATCTCCCCGCGCACAGGGGCCTGGGAGATCGAGTAGGAGCGGCGCAGCTCGACGGGGGTGCCGTCATAGGACGGGACCATGGCGCGCAACGCTACATACTGGCCGGGCGCGTAGTCGAACTCATCTGCGATTTCCTCTGGAACATCGAAGGTGACTTCAACAGCGTTGGCCGTCAGGCGGCGGATCTCAGAAACCTTGAGCGTATGAAAACGGGCACGTTTACGTGTAGTGGAAGCAGCTTCAGTCATGTCAGTGCACCTTGAAGTAGTCGAACGGTTCGTGGCAGTCATTGCACTGGTACAGCGCCTTGCATGCCGTCGAAGCAAAACGAGTAAGTTCGCGGGTGTTCAGTGAGTGGCAGCGTGGGCATTTGACGCTCAGCCCGAGCATCACTTTGCCGCCATCTTTCGATAACCCGGCTGGTGGAGCGATACCGTATTCAGCGAGTTTCTTCTTGCCTTCTTCGGTCATCCAGTCGGTGGTCCACGCTGGGCTCAGCGTGAGTTCGACGCGCGCGCCGGCATAGCCTGCTTCGCGGAACGCGAGGCGCAGGTCATCGGCGATCGTATCCATGGCCGGGCAACCGGAGTAGGTTGGCGTGATGGTCACGACGGCGGTGTCGCCGTCGAGCTCAACGTCACGCAGGATACCGAGGTCATGGATGCTGAGCACCGGGATTTCCGGGTCGTTCACGCTGGATGCGATGTTCCAGAGCGTGTCCTTGTCGGCTACCGTGTCTTGCTCGGTTGCCGGCGCGCTACGTCGATCAGTTGTCACCACTTAACTCCTGGGTGTCGGCGGGCCAACACCTGCATTTCCATCAGGATGTAGCCCAAGTGTTCAGAGTGGTTGCCGGAACGGCCGTCAACCAGGGCACCGGGCTCCTCTGGGACCTCGAGCGAGGCTTCTTCGAGGACGGCCTTGATACGGGTGTCCCACTCTTCGCGGAGGGTTGATGGCAGTACGGCGATGCCCTTTTCGGCGAGGCGTTCCTGCAGTGGATGGTCGATGAAGATCTCTTCGACGTGTGGCCACAGTACGCGGAACGCGTGGACCATTTTCTCGTGTGATTCTTCGGTTCCCAGGCCAAGGCGCAGGGTCCACTGTTGGGCGTGGTCCACGTGGTACTGGACTTCGCGCAGGGACTTATCAGCGATCGCCGCGATCAGCTCGTCTTCGGAGTTCACCAGCCGCGAGTACAGCAGTTCAAGGTAGACCGAGAACAGCAGCTGGCGTGCGATGGTCACGCCGAAGTGACCGTTGGGTTGTTCAACCATGACGAGGTTACGGAAGTCGTCTTCGTCACGGAAGTATGCGAGCTCGTCTTCGTCCTTGTCCCAGAACTTACCTGCGAAGGTCAGGAAGGAGCGGGCATGGCCCAACAGGTCCAACGCGATGTTGGCTAGGGCGATGTCCTCTTCCATTTCTGGGGCGTTGGAGACCCACTTCTGCAGGCGTTGCGAGAGGATAAGCGCATCATCGCCAAGCCAGAGCGCGTATTCGGCGACGTCTTCGGAGCTTGGGGCTTCCTTGAACGCGATGTCTTCCGGGCGCAGAGCGTGGCCTGGGGTGACGCGAGTAGCGGAGGCGACGGAGTCGCCGTAGCCAGCCAGTTGCTCATCGAGTTCCTCAGACTTCACAGGTGCTTCACCCCTTCAGACTCGGTGTAGTACATGGCGTGGCGGTAGTCCTTGCCCTTTGGCGATTCAAAGAACGCGCCCTTGTCCTGCGGGTCCGAGGCAATGATGTCGTCGGACTGAACAACCCACAGGGATACGCCTTCGTTGCGGCGGGTGTAGAGGTCGCGTGCGTTGCGGACCGCCATATCGGCATCCGGTGCGTGCAGGGATCCGGCGTGCACGTGGGAGAGGCCACGTGACGAACGGACGAAGACCTCCCAGAGAGGCCATTCGTTGGTGTCTGCGAGCGATGCGCCGGTTGCGTTCGTTGGGTTCTCTGCGCTCATCAGGCTGCCTTCCTCACTTTTTCCTGCTGCTTACGTGCGTATGCTGCGGCGGCCTCACGTACCCAGGCCCCGTTCTCGTGTGCCTGGCGACGGTGCTCGAGGCGCTGGGCGTTAGCTGGGCCACCGCCCTTAACGACGCGCCAGAACTCGTCCCAGTTGAGTTCCTTGTGGATCCACTTGCCGGCTTCTTCGTCGTAGTGCAGGTCTGGGTCTGGCAGGGTTAGGCCCAGGAACTTGACCTGTTCTGCGATCATGCCGACGAAGCGCTGGCGCAGGTCGTCGTTGGAGAAGCGCTTGATGTTCCAGGCCATGGACTGCTTGGAGTGCTTCGAGTCAGCATCTGGTGGGCCGAACATGCACAGTGCTGGCTCGTAGAAGCGGTTGATGGCGTCCTGGGCCATCTGCTTCTGCTCTTCGGTTCCGCGGGCGAGCGCAAGCAGGGCTTCGAAGCCCTGGCGCTGGTGGAAGGACTCTTCCTTGCAGACGCGGACCATCGCGCGGCCGTATGGAGCGTAGGAGCAGCGGCACAGTGGAACCTGGTTGGCGATCGCCGCGCCGTCCACGAGCCAGCCGATAGCGCCGATGTCGCCCCAGTACTTGGCTGGATAGTTGAAGATCGAGGAGTACTTCGCGGTGCCGTCGAGCAACTGCTCAACGAGCTCATCGCGTGGAGTACCGAGGGTTTCTGCTGCCGAGTACAGGTAGAGGCCGTGGCCGGCTTCGTCCTGGACCTTGGCGATCAGGATGGATTTGCGCTTGAGGCTTGGTGCGCGGGTAATCCAGTTGCCTTCAGGCTGCATCCCGATGATTTCGGAGTGTGCGTGCTGGGAGATCTGGCGCACCAGCGTCTTGCGGTAGGCCTCGGGCATCCAGTCGCGCGGTTCTACACGTCCGTCTTGTGCGATCAGGGCCTCAAACTCGGCTTGCGGATCAAAGTCCTGGCCGGTTTGCTCGGTCACGGTGGTGCTCATGATCAGCTCCTGCTTCCGATGAATAAGGGTATGAGGGGCCAGTTAGATTTACTGACCGTTCGTTCAGGATATGTGATAGCACTCTCACAAGGCAAGTTATTTCGCTGTGCTCAGGCGGTGCTAACACTGTTAATAATCGCCGCCTAGCGTGGGCCTTGTAAACCATGCGGTGGCCTTATAAACAACGATGCGGTGGCCGGCACACGCTAGGTGTGCCGGCCACCGCATCGTCATGTGGGCCGCTTGTCGCGGACCTTGTTAGAGGACCTTGGCGAGGAAGCTCTGGGTGCGTTCCTGTTGCGGGTTACCGAACAGCTCCTCTGGCGGGCCTTCTTCGCAAATGACGCCGTCGGAGAGGAAGAGCACGCGGTCGGAGACTTCGCGGGCGAAGCCCATCTCGTGGGTCACCAGGATCATGGTCATGCCTTCTTGCGCGAGTTCGCGGATCACCTGGAGCACTTCCCCGACCATTTCAGGGTCGAGTGCGCTGGTCGCTTCGTCGAACAACATGATCTGCGGTTCCATAGCGAGCGCGCGGGCGATCGCTACGCGCTGCTTCTGGCCACCGGAGAGTTCCTGCGGGCGGGCCTTCGCTTTGTCCCCAAGCCCTACGCGCTCAAGCAGTGCCGCGGCTTTTTTGCGACCCTCCTGCTTATTCACTCGTCCCAGCTCAACCGGGGCGAGCATCACGTTCTCTTCAACTGTCATGTTCGGGAACAGGTTGAAGTGCTGGAACACCATACCGATGTTCTGACGAACCTTGTTGATGTTGACCTTGGGGCTGGTGATGTCTCGACCGAGCACCTTGACGGTCCCGCCCGTGGTTTCCTCAAGCCGGTTGAGGCAACGCAGGAACGTGGACTTACCGGAACCCGATGGGCCGATCATCGAGATGACTTCGCCGCGCTTGACGTTGAGGTTCATCCCCTTAAGCACTTCGTTCTTGCCGAAGGCTTTGCGCAGGTCGGTGACCTCGATGACGGTTTCGGCCGCCGCATCGGACACAGTTGGCTCCAGCGCGGCTGCCTCCGCCGCCGCATCCTGTGCCGCTGCATCCTGCGCGGCTGCCTCGTCTACTTTTTTCTCGGTTGCTTCATTGCCGTGTGATTGGGTACTCACTTGTTCACCTTCTTATCCACGAGGTCAGCAATCCACGTGAGGATGGTGATGACCACAAAGTACATAATGCCGACGATGATGAGGGTTTCGGTCACGCGGTAGTTCGCTGCGTAGATCTGTTGCGCCTGGTAGAGCAGTTCTGCGAAACCGATGGTCAGTAGCAGCGAGGAGTCTTTGAGCGTGATCACGAACTGGTTGATGATCGATGGGGTCGAGATCTTGACTGCCTGCGGGACTACGACCCGGCGCATCGACTTACCCCATCCCATGCCGAGGGAACGCGCAGCTTCCATCTGGCCTGGGTCCACGGCTTGGAGGCCACCGCGAACAATCTCTGTGAGGTAGGCGCCCGCGTTGAGGGCCAGCGTTGCGACACCGGCAACGAAGACGTCGCCCTTGACGTCGAAGAGCTGTGGCACACCGAAGTAGAACAGGAACGCCCACACAAGCAGCGGGGTTCCGCGGAAGATCGCGACGTAGGCGCGTGCGATGCCGCGTAGCACGATACTGCCGGAGATGCGCATGAACCCGAAGATGAGGCCCAGCACCATCGCGATCACAAACGAGACGCCGGTGATGACCAGGGTGTTGATGAGGCCCTTCTGAAGCGCTGGCCAGGACTGCTTGAGCAGGCCGATGATGTTGCCGGCGTTTTCAGCTTCCTGTGGGTCGAGGTACTTGCTCATGATCTTCTGGTATTCGCCAGAAGCCTTGAGGTTGGCAAGGCCGCGGTTGAAGGCCTTCAGCAGGTCCTGATTCTGACCTTTCTTGACCGCGAAAGCGTAGTCGCCGCCTGGGATCTTTGGGGTCACGATTTTCAGGCCGGAGCCCTGGGTGATGCCGTAACGCAGCACCGGGTCGTCATCGAAGACACCTACTGCGGAGCCGTTCTTGACGGACTGGACCATCGCGGCGGACTGGTCGAGAGGCTTGATTTTGAAGCCGTATTCTTTAGCGAGCTTCTTGGCGGCGCGTTCACCTTCGGAGCCGCCCTTGGCGACAACGGTCTTACCTTTGAGGTCTTCATACCCCTTGGTTTCGTCATCGTCTTCATTGATCGCCATCACAGAGCCGGACTCGTAGTAAGCATCCGAGAAGTCGAAGATCTTCTTACGTTCGTCCGTGACACCCATACCGGCGATGACGCCGTCGGCCTGGCCGGAGGTCAGAGATGAGACCGCGGCCTGGAAACCAAGCGATTTGAGATTGACTTTGAAGCCTTGGTCTTGAGCGATCGCATCCAGCAGCTCCATGTCGATACCGATCATCTCGCCGGTTCCTGGTTCGCGGAACACGAATGGCGCGAAGGTGGTGTCGGTTGCAATCGTGAAGGTCTTGCCTTCCACGGAGTCTTCGCCTTGTTTTTCAGCAGGCGATGCGGTGGCCGGCACGGTTGCCGATGGCTGGAGTCCAGTGGCGGCGCGAGCTGTTGCGGCTGGCACCAGGATGGCTGCTACTAGAGCGACAAGCATCGCCCAGATGGTCATCCGCGTCAGCGGGAGCTTGCCTTCCTGACTCTGTGCCCCGGTTGCATAAGAGTGCGAGTAACTCATATCGGGTCCGTTTCTTTTGTCTCAAGTTCGATCCGTCGCTAAAGCGCGGCGGCCCTACACCCGAGGCGATGACGAACCAACGGCATTCACCCGTGGGTGAGGAAGGTCACAAGGATGCAAGCCTAGCGGCTCTGAGGCTCTCAATCCACTTGAGATGATGGTTATACCGGTTTTCTAGCCGTCCATTGTCGGTCGATTTGACACCGTATTGAGGCTCGAGAGAAGAGGTCCGATGCCAGGAAATCCGTGGGATGCAGCACTGCATGGAGGGTGGCTCTTAACGCCTGCTAGCAATTCTTGCGTCATCGAGCCTCGTAATATTCAAGCTTCCGTGTGGTTCGCTCGTGGTTCTGCGCATTATCGGGTCCAGGAGCAAGATTCGCTTTGCAACAATTTGATCGCGATTGCCTCCTGGTGCATTGCCGGCAAGGCCGATGCGCAGGTCGATGTGCACGTCGATGTGCACGCGACGCATAACCGCGTCTCTTTCACGGGGCCAGCATCGGAGGTGGAGACAGCTTGGGCACGGCTCGTTCGGTTAGCTTCCGGAGATGCTGAGGTCGAGGCCGCAACCGAGGCTACCCTTCAGCAGGTCTCGCTCACGCATCATTGCCCGCAGCACTGGGTCGCCGATGCAACGATCCGCACGGGCTTCACGGAATGGACGGTGCAGGCCCTCCCGGTCGTCGAACCGCAACGGGGCACCGCCCCGTCAACCTCCGTGGTGACCGAACTTTTCGGCCCCGGCGTCGCTCGCCTGTGCACGTTCACGGGACACGATGCGCCCGAGGAGCACAACCTCGTGAGCCTCAGCAGCCCCGCCACCACCCATGCAGATGATGCGGCTACGGGGTCGGTTTTGCGCGGCGGATCCAGTACGACTAGCACTTCTGGAAACCTCCAGCGGGCAGGGCTATTCGCGATGAAACCCACGAAGGTAGCATTCACAGCGCTACTACCCCACTCCGAGACCGGGTTCGCCGCCGCCCACGTGATCCGCACCCAGCTCAACGCCCATCTAGCACAACAGGCCACGGGCCAGGCCGAATTCGAACTCACCGCGCTCGGCGACACCCTCGGCGTCACCGCACTCACGCCCGCCCCGGTAGCGGATGCGGAACGCGCCGCACTGCTTGAGCACGCCTTCGCGAATCCATCCGAGGACCTAGCCGCCGAAGCCGCAGCCGTGCACACCGGGGCCGCCGAAGCCGGGCACACCGGGGCCACCGCAGCCGCCGGCGAGCGCGGTGCGTTCTCCGGCCCGCCTTTCTCACCTGAGCGGGCGTTCAGTTCGCGGCCGTTTGAGCCAGTAGTCAACGCGGATGCTGTTGCGAAGGTTGTGGGGATGGCTCGCAAGACCGTCCATCTGCCGTTCAGTAGCACCACTGCCCCGGAAGGCCGGGACTGGGTCAGGTCTTTAGAGTGGCGGGTCGGGTCTTTAGAGTGGATTGTGCCGCCGCTGCACATCGACGAGTTCCCTACTGAATACCGGGGATGGGACACGGATGTGCTCGCGACCATCGGCGAGGACACGTTCGCGGTGGCCCGCATGGAGCCCGGCAGTACGTCTGAGGTTGAGTCGTTGCACGGTTTGTCCATCAAACTCCCGGGTGCTGTGATCGAGGATGAGTCTGGCCCGCATACGTGGTTCGATGCTGCGATGCGGCCTGTTGTGTGCTCTCCGGAGGCCTTCCATGGCCAGTTGCGCGAGGACCTGGATAAGGTCTTCGCCCGCGCCCCGCGGTTGAAGGGCCCAGCGCCCGATGCGGTCGTTGCCGCCCGCGCGCACGCCGCGCAGGGTAGGCGGCGGCGCAAGCGTGCACTCATCGGCGGGGCTGTGGGCGTGGTTGCGCTCTCGGCTTCATGCATCGTGGGTCTCCTGACTCTCGTGTAGCCGCGCGCTATGCCGTGAGCGGAGTTGGTTGACGCTTGCGAGGGCTTCTTTATTAGATAAGTCCTATGACTACGAATTCTGAATCTTCTACGCCGGAAGCCACCACCGCGCCGGAAGCCACCGCTGCAACGGAAAGCGCTTCGCAGCCACCTGTAGCTGAGAAGCGGCCCGTTTCGGTCACGCATCACGGCCATACTCGCACGGATGAATACGAATGGTTGCGGAACTCGGAAGACCCTAAGGTCATCGAGCATCTCGAGGCTGAGAACGCATACGCCGATGCCGTCACCGCTGCGCAGAAGCCTCTGCGAGACGCAATCTATGAAGAGATCGCGGCACGCGTCGTACAGACGGATGTTGCGGTCCCGAAGCGTTCGCGCGGCTGGTGGTACTACGCTCGGACGGTTGAGGGATCGGCGTATCCGATCCACGCACGCGTCAAGGCCGCGGACACCGGGAACCTAGCCGCGGACTGGACTCCGCCAGCCCTCAAGCCAGGCGAGCCAGTCGAGGGCGAAGAGATCCTCGTGGACGGCAACGCGCTCGCCGAAGGCCACACGTTCTTCGCGCTTGGCGGGCTCGATGTGTCCCTCGACGGCACCAAGCTGGTTTATGCCGCGGACTTCACAGGCGATGAACGCTTTACTGTGTTTGTTAAGGACCTCACGACGGGGCAGTTGCTTGCCGACCGCATCGAGGGCGCGTTCTATGAGCCGGTTTTCACCCCGGACGGGCAACGCATCGTCTACACGGTGGTGGATGAGACGTGGCGCCCGCACCAGATCAAGGTCCACACGATCGGCACGGATACGGCCGAAGACACGGTCTTGTATCAAGAGGATGACGCCCAGATGTGGCTCGGTGCGGCACCGAGCGATGATGAGCAGGACCTCGTGATCGTAGCCGGTAACTCCGAATACGCTGAGACCTGGATCTGGGAAGGCATGGAGGCTGGAACCGAGCCGCGTCTTCTGGTTTCACGCGAAGAGCGCATCCTCAACAGCGTGGCCCCGGTGACGGTCGATGGCCGCCGCCAGGCCCTCATCCTCCACGATGCGGAGGCTCCGAACGGCCGCCTCGACATCGCGGACCTCGCAACGGTCACGGACCGCTCCACGTGGCGTCCGGTGATCGCCGAGCACCCCGAGACCAAGCTCAACAGTCTAGAAACAACCAGCACCCACGCTGTGCTTTCGGTCCGCGCTGAGACGACCCCACGCATCCGCATCTTCCCGCTGACCGCGCTCAGCGATGAAGCTCTCGCCTCTGGTACAGAGCTGGAGTTCTGGGAGCCGCTTATTGAAGACGCGGGCGATGCCCCGGTTGCGGTCGAAGCGAGCTCGAACAGCTTCGAAGCACCCGTGATCCGCTTGCAGAAGGCAAGCGACACCACCCCAAATCAGACCTACGATGCGGACCCAGCCACTCGCGAATGCCGGCTTCTGCACACCGGGCCGGTCAACAACTACTCACCGGAAGACTATGTTGCGACCCGCGAGTGGGCCACCGCCCGCGATGGCGAGCAGATCCCGCTCACGGTCTTGCGGCGCCGCGATGTGAAAGCTGACGGCACGGCTCCGACGATCGTGTACGGCTACGGCTCCTACGAAATCTCGAACGACCCCCGCTTCGGCTACATGGTCCCGAGCCTGTTGGACCGCGGCGTCGTGTTCGTGACCGCGCACATCCGCGGCGGCGGCGAGCGCGGCCGGCACTGGTACCTCGATGGCAAGAAGCTCAAGAAGGAGAACTCCTTCAATGACTTCGTGGACGCGACCCGCTGGCTCATCGAGGCCGGATGGGCTGATCCAAAGCGCATCGCCGCATTCGGCGGTTCGGCGGGCGGCCTACTCATGGGGGCTGTGCTGAACCAGGCGCCGGAGCTCTACCAGGCGGTCTTGGCAGCGGTTCCGTTCGTTGACCCGCTGACCTCGATCCTGGACCCAGACCTTCCTCTTTCAGCACTCGAATGGGAAGAGTGGGGCAACCCGATCGAGGACGAAGAGGTCTACCGCTACATGCTCGGCTACTCCCCTTACGAGAACATTACGAAGCAGGACTACCCGCTCATCGCGGCCCGCACATCGCTGCATGACACGCGCGTTCTCTACGTTGAGCCAGCCAAGTGGGTTCAGCGTTTGCGCGAGCACACGACCTCCGACAAGCCAGTGCTATTCACGTGTGAAATGCACGGTGGACACGGTGGGGCCTCCGGGCGTTACGAGCTGTGGAAGGACCGTTCGTGGGAGTACGCGTTCATGCTCAGCGCGATCGGCATCACGCAATAGGCACGATGCGCGCCAAGTGAGCTCAGCCCGCTGATATATGTCTGGCCCGGCAACGTGATTTTTGACACGTTGCCGGGCCAGTCTTAAGATCGAATAACCGACCGTTCGTTCAGGCTGGATGAATGAGCTTGCCTTAAACCCACCCCGAACACGGCCGGGATAGCCTACGCGCCGCCCGCCGGCGCACACCGATTCCGTACACCGATCCAACATCCAGCGTTGCCGAACCAGCGCTTGAATGTATACCGATGTGAAAGAGTGCGTCGATGACAGAAACGAACACCGAGCTCGGCTCGCGTCTGGCTAAGCACCACAAGATCCTCGAATTCGATCACTGCACCCACTGGATGGGGATCGAGCCAATCAAAGTTGGGCCCGGCTACGCAGAAGTCGAGATGACGCCCCGCAAAGAGATGCTCAACGGTTTCGGCATCGTTCAAGGCGGAATGCTCTTCACCTTCGCCGACGTCGCGTTCGCTATGGCCTGCAACGAACCAGCAGGCTCCGAAACCAGCTACACCGTCGCCCAGGGTGTTGACGTGAACTTCCTCAAGCCAGGCTTACCCGACCTCCCGCTGCGAGCCGTCGCCCGCGTCGTGAACCAAGCCGGCCGCTCCGGGCTCTACGACATCACCGTGACCCAACAGCGTGCCGACGGTTCAACCGAAACCATCCTCGAGTTCCGGGGCCGCTCCCGCACCATCAACGCAGCCCCACCAACCGTGCGCTAACCAACCCGCGCCAGCCCGCCCCACCACAGACTTTTACAGACCTAGAAGACGCCCCTATCTCCCCGCCAGGAGGACACCATGTCAAAGATCGCTCTCTCCGATCAGGGTCAGCTGGACCCAGAAGAGAAAATGAGCGCGGATCAGATCCGCGAACTCCAGACCGAACGCACCGCCAAGATCCTCAAGTACGCGTACGAAAACGTTCCGCTGTACACCAAGAAGTTCGATGACCAGGGCGTACACCCTGACGACTTCAAGGAACTGTCCGACCTCGCGAAGTTCCCGTACACAACCAAGGAAGACCTCCGCATCACCTACCCGTTCGGTATGTTCGCTGTACCGATGGAGCAAGTCTCCCGCATCCACGCCTCCTCCGGAACCACCGGCCGAGCAACCGTGGTCGGCTACACCAAGAACGACCTCGACACGTGGGCACGCCTGGGTGCACGCTGCTTCCGTATGGCTGGTGTCCGCCCAGGCATGAAGGTCCACAACGCCTACGGCTATGGCCTGTTCACCGGCGGCCTCGGCGCACACGCCGCGATCGAAGCGGTCGGCGCAACCGTCATCCCTATGTCTGGCGGCCAGACCGACAAGCAGATCACCCTGATCGAAGACTTCAAGCCAGACGCGATCGCATCGACCCCAACCTACCTGCTGACCATCGGTGACGCGATGCAGAAGAAGGGCCTCGACCCACGCAAAACCTCGCTGCGCTACGCGATCCTCGGCGCTGAGCCGTGGACCCAGGAAATGCGCGACGAGCTTGAGGACATGTTCGATCTCAAGGCATCCGACATCTACGGCCTCTCCGAAGTCATGGGCCCAGGCGTCGCCGGCGAAAACTACGAACTGCAGGACGGCTCCCACATTTGGGAAGACCACTTCGCCCCAGAAATCATCGACCCATTCGATGAGCGCCGCCAGCTCGCAGACGGCGAAGAAGGCGAACTCGTCTTCACGACCCTCACCAAGGAGGCCCTCCCGGTCATCCGCTACCGCACGCACGACCTCACACGTCTGCTGCCGGGTACCGCACGCGAAGGCCACCGCCGCATCGGCCGCATCTCCGGCCGCTCCGACGACATGATCATCCTGCGCGGTGTGAACCTGTTCCCGTCCCAGATCGAAGAGCTCATCTTCAAGGTCGAGGGCCTCTCCCCTCACTTCCAGCTCGAGATCACCCGACCAAAGCGCATGGACGAACTCACCGTCAAGGTCGAACGCCGCGACGACTGTACGAGCGACCGCGCCGAGGAAGCCGGCAAGGAACTGCAGCGGCTCATCAAGATCCACATCGGGTCTTCCTGCCGCATCGACGTCGTCGATCCAGCCACCCTGGAACGTTCGATGGGTAAGCTCAAGCGCATCTACGACCTGCGCAACCAGTAAAACCCTGCCCTACCCGCTAAGGTAGGTCACAGAGGAGGGGTGGCTTCCGTTCCAACGACGGAAGCCACCCCAACACGCTTAAAGCCCACGGCTACCACCCACACGGGCTAAAGATCAAGGACAGCACACATATGACGAGCACCCCCGGAACTGACCCCCGCTCTGACCCCCGCTCCGAACTCCCTTCAGAGCCAGCGGCGGGAACCGGCGCGCGCCGCGGACGCCCCGGCTACGACACCGCAACGGTGCTGCGCATATGCGTCGACATGTTCACCAAACACGGCTACGACGCAACCAGCATGGGGATGCTCGCCGAACGGCTCGGCATCTCCAAGTCAGCGATCTACCACCACGTGCCATCCAAACTCGACATCCTCCGCCAAGCCCTCGACGCCGCGCTCGATCCGCTCGAAGAAGCGTTCCAGCAGCATCTGGCCAACCCCGAACCCACAGCGCTAGCGACGCTGCGAGCGCTCATGGCCGAAACCATCGAGGTCCTCATCGAGCGCCGCCCCTACGTCCTGCTCCTGCTACGGTTGCGCGGCAATTCCGAGATCGAAGTCGCAGCGATGCAGCGCCGCCGCAAGCTCGACCGGCTCACCGCAACCATCGTCGAGCAAGCCATCGCCGAAGGCAGCATCCGAGGCGACCTGAACCCCGGCAACGTTGCCCGCTACATGTTCGGTACCATCAACTCGCTCGTGGAATGGCTGCGTGTGGATGACTCGATGTCCACCGAAAGCGCCAAACGCGGCGTTATCTCACTGCTATTCGAAGGCCTCGAAACCTCCCGTCCAACCCTGCAATAGCCCACTCGATAGAATGGACCCTTGTGGATCACCTGATTTCTGAGCTTTCCGGCGCGCCCGCCGGTAGCGTGTCCTCCAACTTGACCCTGCTGAACATCGGTTTCCTCGTCTTCGTCGCGATCGGCAACCTCATGCTTGCTCACCGCAACGAACTCGGTTGGTGGTTCAGCATGCTCGGAACGTTCTTCGGTTTCATCTCGGTGGCCCTCTACCCGGGTAGCGCCAACTGGATGCTCTTGCTCGGCGCGGTGCCGCTGTTCGCCGTTGGCGCGGTGGGTCTTGCTTTGTGGGCTAAGCATCCGCTGGCAGGTAAGTTCACCCGCTCGGTACCGGTCGCGAACTTCTCGATTATGGGCGCGATCATGCTGCTCATCTACACGGGCGTGGTAGCGCTTCTGCAGTTCGGCCCAGACCTTGCCTATCCGCAACTGATCTTCTCCGAAACCATGCACATCGCGTGGCTGAACTTTGGTCTCAACGCCCTCATCATGGCGGGCTTGCTCGGTGTCGCTTTCGGATCACGATGGGCGTGGTCGCTCACCGCGATCGGCGGCATCGGCATGACCGTGGCCTCCGCACTGCTGCCACACCTGACCGGTGGGCCGCAGCCGCTGCTGAGCCAACTGTTCGGTATGGTCTTGGTGACCATCAGCGCGATCTATGCGTGGCTCATGTGGTTCCGCCCAACCCCAGAACCCCTCCCGCAGCCGGAAGACGAAGACGACGAAGACTAAAGCGGCCTTCGCCGCTAGTCGGTCTCTGCAGCATGGCCTGCTCTCACGACCTAGCTTGTTCCTGTAGCGCGGCTTGTTGGCAATATTTATTGCACGATTAGAAATCTCTACAAGTTAAACCTCGTCACACAAGACACGATTTCACCTTTTTGCCTCAAAACCTGCAAAAGTGTCTGTAACGCAAGAACCACCTGTGCCATGTGGGCCGGTGGCAGGAACACCTAGTGGGAGGTCTCTATGTCCAAGCCGCAGGCAGTTGAGCAATCTGCTGGCCACCTCATCGTCGAATCGCTCAAGGCCCACGGTGTAGAACGCACCTACGTGGTCCCGGGTGAAAGCTACCTCGATGTGCTCGACGGGCTCTACAACTCCGGCATCGAAAGCATCGTGTGCCGCCACGAGGGTGGGGCAACCTACATGGCTGAGGCGGAAGGCAAGCTCAACCAGGTCCCCGGTGTCGCGATGGTGACCCGCGGGCCGGGCGCAGCTAACGCACACGTCGGCCTGCATACCGCATGGCAGGACTCGACCCCGCTCGTATTGTTCGTTGGTTTGATCCCGTTCCAGCACCGGGACCGCGAAGCGTTCCAGGAATTCGACCCTAAGGCGTGGTTCGGTACCGGCGCCAAGCGCGTCATGGTCCTCGACCACCCGGAGCGTGCCTCGGAGATCGTAGCCGAGGCGATGTTCGCCGCGGTTTCTGGCCGACCCGGCCCGGTCGTCGTTGGTCTTCCGGAAGACGTGATCCGCGAGAAAGTCTCCGTTCCGGTGCACCCACCGATCCCGGTGGCAACCGGAGGTATGACGGTTGAGGACTGGAAGTCGCTGAAGTCCGCGCTGCTGGAATCGGAGAAGCCGCTGTTCGTGTTCGGCGGTAACGACTGGAGCGAGGAAGGCGCTAAGACCTTCACCGCATGGCTTGAAGACCACCAGCTCGCAGCGGCCGCTGAATGGCGCTGCGAAGGCCTCGTGCCGTTCTCTTCCCCGTCCTATGTTGGCCCGATCGGCTACGGACGTCCACGCCCCACCTATGACCTCCTCGAAGAGACCGACCTGCTCGTGTTCGTCGGAACCGTGCCGGGCGACGTCATCACTGACGGGTTCAACATCCGCCAGAATTGGGAGCAGAAGAACTTCATCGTCTCAATCGACCCGTCGCTGCGCGGCCGCTCCGGCCCAGTGACCCACCAGATCGTCGCTAAGCCAGACACGTTCGTGCGCGACCTCGTCCGCATGGATCTGGATGTGAAGCCTGAATGGAAGGCGTTCACCCAGCGCATGCGCGGCGAACAAGAGAAGTTCGCTACCCTTCCAGAGGCCTCGACCCGCAACGAACAAGCCACGATGGATGCCCTCATGGCGCACCTGGTCCCTGCACTGCCGGAGAACGCTATGGTGACCCTCGGCGCTGGCGAGCACACCAACTGGGCGCACCGCTACTTCCCTACCGAGTTCTATACCGCGATGATCTCCGCACGCAACGGCTCGATGGGGTATTCGATCCCGTCCGCGGTGGCCGCCAAACTGGATAAACCAGAGCGTTTCGTCGTGACCATCGCAGGTGACGGCGAGTTCCTCATGAACGGCCAAGAGCTCGCAACTGCCGCCCAGTACAACGCCGCGATCCTCGTGGTGGTGATGGACAACGCCGAATACGGCACCATCCGCACCCACCAGGAACGCCAATACCCAGAGCGTGTATCCGGTACCCAGTTGAAGAACCCGAACTTCGCGAAAATGGCGGATGCTTTCGGCGGTAAGGGGTTCCTCGTTGAAACCAACGACCAGCTCCCAGAGGCCGTCAAGAACGCCGTGGAAACCGTTGAAGGCGGGCAGTTCGCGCTGATCCACCTCAAGGTCCCGCAGCGCCACAAGGCTTACTAAGCGGCGAAGCCGTCGCGCCTACTAAGCGGCAAAGCCACGGTGCCTACTAAGCGGACTTGAACGTTGAAGGGGCGTGCCAGCTAGCTGGCTGGCACGCCCCTTACGTGTGTCTATGGAAGGTTACTTCCAGTCTTTATAGGTCGTGTTTTCCTTCTCGACCAGGGTCAGCACATCGTAGGTTGCCACGATGTCACCGTTCTGGTTGTGTAGCACGGCATCCCATGCGACCTCGCCGTATTCGTCGGTCACGCGTGGGGTGATGCGCTTGGCGGTCAGGGTCACACGCACCGAGTCATCGATGCCCACCGGGGTGATGAAGCGGAGGTTCTCGAGGCCGTAGTTAGCCAGCACTGGGCCCGGCTTAGGCTCCACGAACAGGCCCGCCGCCCAAGAGACCAAGAGGTAGCCGTGAGCGACGATGCCCGGGAAGAACGGGTTGGCTTCCGCTGCCTCGTCGTTGGTGTGCGCGTAGAAGGTGTCACCGGTCGTGTTCGCGAAGTCGGTGATCTCCTGGCGGGTTGCCTTACGCAGACCGGATGCGAAGCCATCCCCCACACGAAGTTCGTTGAGCGGGATGCGGAATGGGTGGCGGTACTTGTCCGAGCCGCCGAACTCTGGGTCGCCAGCCAGGCGCTGTTCCGCCCCGGTGTGCCACACGCCGGTCACGGCGGTCAGCATGTCTGGGGATCCCTGCAGTGCGGTGCGGGACATGTGGTGCTTGATAGCGCGCACGCCACCGAGCTCTTCGCCGCCACCAGCGCGGCCCGGGCCGCCGTGGATCAAGTGTGGAACCGGAGAGCCGTGGCCGGTCGAGGTCTTCATCGTGTCACGGTTGAGCACGTGCACACGGCCGTGGTGGCCAGCGATGCCCTTGGAAACCTCGGCGACGATCTCCGGGTCGTTCGAGCACACGGTCGCGACCAGGGAGCCCTCGCCCATCGCGGCCAAACGTACCGCGGAAGCTGCGTCTTCGTATTCGGCGATCGAGGAGACCGGGCCGAAAGCCTCAACCGAGTGGAGCTCAGGGGTCTCGGCGTCCTCGAAGTCGAGGATGACTGGCGACATGAACGCGCCGTCCTCAACCTTGCCGCCTTCGGCAACCAACGCATCGTCAGCGCTTTCCGGGGTTCCGTAGGCGACCTTCGCGCCGGCGTCGATGAGCTTCTGGACCGCGCCACGGACGTCCTTGAGCTGATCCATCGAAACCAGGGCACCCATGCGGGTTTCCTCAACGCGCGGATCGCCGACCTTGCCGCGCTTATCCAGCTCAGCGCCAAGCGCCTTCACAACTGCGCCCTTGAGGCCCTTCGGAACGAAGATGCGGCGTACAGCGGTGCACTTCTGGCCGGCCTTAGCGGTCATCTCAACGGCAACGGCCTTGACGAAAGCCTCAAACTCAGGGGAGCCTTCGGTCGCGTCAGTGCCGAGGATCGCTGCGTTGAGCGAGTCAGTTTCCGCGGTGAAGCGGACGCCGCCGCGGGTCACATTCGGGTGTTCACGCAACGCGTGGGCGGTGCTGGCCGAGCCCGTGAACGCGACGATGTCGCGGTAGTCGAGGTGATCGATCACGGTGCGTGCCGATCCCGTGATGAGCTGGAGCGAGCCCTTCGGGAGCAGGCCAGAGTTGATCATCTGGCGCACGACCTCAACGGTCAGCTGAGCCGACGGGGTTGCTGGCTTCACGATGGTCGGCATGCCCGCAACGAAGGCCGGAGCGAACTTCTCAAGGAAGCCCCACACCGGGAAGTTGAACGCGTTGATCTGCACCACCACGCCCGGCAGGGCCTGCATGATGTGGGTACCAAGGAAGGAGCCGTCACGCGAGAGGACCTCGACGGGGCCTTCTTCGATCACGTTCGAGTTCGGGAGCTCGCGGCGGCCTTTGGATGAGAACGTGTAGAGCGTACCGATACCGCCGTCGATATCGATCATGCCGTCACGAGCGGTGGCACCCGTCGTGAGGTTCAGGCGGTCCATTTCTTCACGGTTGGCCTGAAGGTACTGGGCGAGCTGCTTCAGAATCAGTGCACGTTCGTGCAGCGTCAGCTCGGAGAGGTTCTTCTGCCCCACTGTGCGGGCATGGTTGATCATGGCTTCAAGGTCGAGGCCCTCTGCGGAGACGGAGCCAATAGCCTCACCGGTCGATGCATCATATACCGGGGTTGCTTTGGCTTCAGCAGCCGGGGTCCACCATTCGTCGCACGCGTAACTTGGCAGAACGTCGGTCACCGTGGAAGTGCTCATAAGGATGCAACATCCCTTTCCTGAACGATCGGTCAGTTTTCCTTACCAGACTACCAGCGCATGAGTCGCAGATCACTCACAAGGCGAAACTTCTTTGGCGGCGCAAACGCACCGTCACAGCGCCGTTAATCAACGATGCGGGCCCGGTTACTACCGGACCCGCATCGTTGATCAGTTAGTAGCTAACACGTGCCTCACGTGCCAGCCGAGAGCGTTCGTTTATTTCTTGCCCCAGTCGTAGAAGCCCTTGCCGGACTTCATGCCGAGTTCACCGCGCTCAACCATGTCACGCATGATCTGCGGCGGAGCGAAACGCTCGCCTAGGGTTTCTTCGAGGTATTCGGCGATACCAAGCCGCACGTCCAGGCCCACGATGTCGGTGGTCTTGAGCGGGCCGGATGCGTGCCCGTAGCCGAGCACCATCGCGTTGTCGATGTCCTCGGCGGATGCCACGCCGGCCTCGACCATGCGCATCGCTTCGAGCGCTAAGGCGACACCGAGGCGCGAGGACGCAAAACCTGGGGCGTCCTTGACCACAACCGCGGTCTTGCCGAGCCCTTCGGTCCAGCCGCGTGCCGCGTCCACGAGCTCTTCGTCAGTCTGCTGGCCTACAACAACCTCGATCAGCTTGGACGCTGGAACGGGGTTGAAGAAGTGCAGGCCCAGGAAACGGCCTGGGCGGACCAGTTCCTTAGCGAGCCCGTCGATCGAGAGCGAGGACGTGTTCGAGGCCAAAACCGCGGTCTCGTCCATGTTCTTCTCAGCCTCCTGGAGGGTCTGGACCTTCAGATCCCAGATCTCCGGAACGGCCTCGACGACGAGCTCGCGGCCTGCAAGGTCAGCCTTGTCCGTGGAGACGCTGAACTTAGCCATCCAGTCATCAACGCTGCCGTCCAGGCCGCGGTCGATCGACTTCTGGACCGAGGTAGCGACGCGTTCAGTTGCTGCCTTGGCCGCATCGTCATTCGCTTCGATGACGATGACCTCGCTGCCGGAGGTCAAGAAACCATGCGCGATGCCGGCCCCCATACGGCCGCCACCGATCACACCAACTTGTGCTGGAAAATCGCTCATCTACGTTGCAACCTTCTACTTCTTTTGCGGTCTACTTCTTCTTGCGATCAAGGAACGCTTGCATGCGGTCGAACTTCGCTTGGGATTCGAACAGGATCGCTTGGGCGAGCTCATCGACGGCAGGGTGGGCGTCCCGCGGCATCGTGAACACGCGCTTGGAGATCCGGACCGCGAGCGGGTCTTGCTTTCCGATGCGGTCGGCGAGCGCGTGGGCGCCAGCCATGAGTTCGGATGGTTCGTGGAGTTCGGTCACGAGCTTGAGCTCGAGCGCTTCCTCTGCGTTGAGGATGCGGCCTGCGAGGATCAGCTCGAGCGCGGTTGGTTCGCCCACGAGTTCTTTGAGCCGCCACAGCGCACCCGCCGCCGCGGTGATGCCGAGGTTGGTTTCTGGCTGCCCCATCTTGACTTTAGGGGTCGCGATGCGGAAGTCGGCCGCGTAGGCGAGTTCGGCGCCGCCGCCGAGTGCGAAACCGTCGATCGCTGCGATCACTGGCATCGGGAGCCGGTGGATGCGGGAGAAGATCTGCGAGTTGATGCCGGCGAGGGCGTCTTCGCGGCGGCGTTCGCGTAGCTGGGCGATGTCGGCACCGGATGCGAAGATACCCCTCTGGCCGGTTTCTTCGTTGGCTTCTACCCCGGTGATGATGAGGATCTTCGGGGTGCGTTCGAGGTATCCGCACAGGGTATGGAACTCGTCGACCATGGTTTGGTCGATCGCGTTGAGAACCTCTGGGCGATTCATGCGTGCTACAACGCGGTCTTCGCTTTCGGTGATCTCAAGGGCCGTGAAGCCCGTTGCGTCGAAGCTCATGGTTTAGACGGCCTCCACGATGATCGCTTGCCCCTGGCCTACGCCGATGCACAGGGTTGCTAGGCCGAGTTTGCGGCCTTCGGTTTCGCCGAGTTCGCGGTCCATGCGCCCCAGGAGGGTGATGACGATGCGCGCGCCGGAGGATCCGAGGGGGTGGCCGAGTGCGATCGCGCCGCCGTCGCGGTTGACGATCTCTGGATCGAGGCCGAGTTCACGGATCGAGGCCAGCGACTGGCTTGCGAAGGCTTCGTTGATTTCGACTGCTTTAAGGTCGGAAATCTCAAGGCCGGCTTTTTTGAGTGCCTTGCGGGTGGATGGGACTGGGCCCATGCCCATAATTTCCGGCGCGAGGCCGGCGGCGGCGTTGGATACGACGCGTGCGCGTGCCTTGAGGCCGTATTTCTTGATGGCTTCTTCGGAGGCGACGATGATCGCGGATGCCCCGTCGTTGAGGCTCGAGGCGTTACCTGCGGTCACTACTTCCCCGCCCTTGACGACTGGGCGCAGCTTGGCGAGCACCTCTGGGGTCGAGCCTGGGCGTGGGCCTTCGTCGGTGTCCACGACGGTTTCATTGCCCTTGCGGTCGAATACGGAGACCGGGACGATTTCGTCCTTGAATCGGCCGGCTTCGATTGCGGCGAGCGCTTTTTCGTGGGATGCGGCGGCGAACACGTCGGCGTCTTCGCGGGAGATGTTGTACTGGCGTGCAACTTCTTCCGCGGTTTCTGGCATGGAGTAGGTGAATTTGCCGTCGCGGGAGAGTTCACCGGAGAGGAACTTAGGGTTCGGGAAGCGCCAGCCGATCGAGGTGTCGTGGACCTTGCCTGGGGTTGCGAAAGCCTTGGCTGGTTTCTCCATGACCCATGGGGCGCGCGACATCGATTCAACGCCACCTGCAACCACGATGTCGGCGTCGCCGGCTTTGATCATCTGGGTTGCCATCGCGATCGCGGACATGCCCGATGCGCACAGGCGGTTGACGGTGATGCCTGGCACGGAGTCTGGATAGCCGTTGAGCAGCCATGCCATGCGGGCTACGTTGCGGTTTTCTTCGCCTGCACCGTTGGCGTTGCCGAGGATGACTTCGTCGACTACTTCTGGGTCGATGCCTGCACGCTCGATGGCTTCTTTGATAACGAGGGCTGCCATATCGTCGGGACGGACAGAGGACAGTGCGCCTCCGTAGCGTCCAACGGGAGTACGTACGCCGCCCACCAGCATCGCTTCAGTCATGGTTCTCCTTTAGTAGAGGGTTCACACCTTGGGTAGAGGATTCACTGCCACGGTGTCATGGGTGTTTTCTTCAAGTGTTTCACGAGCCGCGGCGCAGTGGGAGATCTGTGACTATTCGGCATCATTGTGAGTAGGCTGACCGCAGGCGGCTCGTTGCTCCAATTGTTAGAAGGAATCATGTCTGTGTTGCGTCGAATCCCTTTGCTGGTGTGGGTGTTGCTCGCTATTGCGGCTAGCATCGCGTTTTCGTTACCGACCTATGGTGAGGGGGCTGAGCGGGCCTCGATTATGCCGGGCTGGCTTGCCCGGGTTTTCATGACGTATAACTCGCTGTTTTCGGGGATTCTGACGTTCGCGATCCCTCTGATCATTCTGGGCCTGGTGTTACCGGCGATCGCTGAGTTGGGTCGTGGCGCGGGCAAGCTTTTGGGGATGACGGCGGGGATCGCTTATGGTTCCACGATCGCTGCCGGTTTGTTGGCTTATGCGGTGGCTCATTCGGTGTTCCCGTTATTCTTGGGCGGTGATGCCCCAAGGATCGGTGAGGCGAGCGCGGACATCAACCCTTATTTCGCGATTGTTCAGCAGGCTTCCGAGGAGCCGGTGGTTCCGGAGATCGTGCTACCGCCAGCTATTGAGGTTTTGCCCGCGCTGGTTTTGGCGTTCATTCTGGGTTTGGGGCTCACGGCGATCAAGTCGAATGCTTTGCTCGATGCGGCGATTGATTTCCGCAAGATTGTGGACAAGCTGATCCGCAACATCATCATCCCTGGTCTCCCGTTGTTCATTTTCGGTATTTTCATGGACCTGACCCTTTCGGGTGCTGTGGGCGATGTGGTCAGAAACTTCTTGCTGGTTGCTTTGGTCGCGTTAGTTTTGACGTTGGCGGTCCTGGTTCTTCAGTATCTGATCGCTGGTGCTGTTGCGGGGCGCAGCCCGCTGCGTTCGCTGTGGAATATGCGGTCGGCGTATGTGACGGCTTTGGGTACGGCTTCGAGTGCCGCCTCGATTCCGGTCACGATTGAAGCCGCTAAGAAGAACAAGATTTCGGATCCGGTGCGTAACTTTGTGATCCCGTTGTGTGCAACGATCCACCTTTCGGGTTCGATGGTGAAGATCGTTCTGTTCTCGTTGGCTGTCATGATGCTTTCGGGTGTGGACACCGGGTTCGGGCAGTATTTGCCGTTCGTTTTGATGTTGGGTGTCATGATGATCGCCGCCCCGGGTGTTCCCGGTGGCGCGATCGCTGCCGCATCCGGTTTGTTGGGTTCGATGTTGGGCTTCAACGAGGCCCAGATCGGGTTGATGTTCGCTACCTACATCGCGCTGGATTCCTTCGGTACGGCAGCGAATGTGACCGGCGATGGCGCCATCGCGATGATCGTTGACCGTTTGGCGCGTAACCGCTCGGACAACGCAACGGTGGAGGAGCCGGAGTTCGTCGAGGAGCAGTGAACCGTCGCTGAGCCATGCCCTGCCGAGGAGTAGTAGTTCACCGAGAAATAGCTAGGCCTCTGCGCCGCCTAAACTAGGTTTCATGGCTTTAGAAGATTCCAAACACCGCGATCTCCATATCACTCGTTCGGGTCTTGAGGTGTTGCACACTCAGATCAATGGTGATATCGAGCCGGCCCCGTATAACCAGTTGTTGGGGGTGCGTTTGGTGGATGCCCGCGAGGGCGCAGTGGAGCTGACATGCCAGATGAAGCCAGAGTTTCTGAACAAGATCGGTTCGGGGCACGGCGGTTTCATTTCGAGTCTTTTGGATAACGCGTGCGGCCTGGCCGCGGATACGGTATCCCGACCGGGGCACGCTTTCACGACGATGGATCTGCATGTGCGGATGCTTCGGCCTATCACGTTGGCCTCGGGTGTGTTACGTGTTGTGGGTGAGGTGGAGAAGTCTGGCCGCTCGGTTGCGGTGACTACTGGCAAGCTATTTGCAGAAGACGGGACGCTGCTGGCTAGCGCGACGTCGAGCCTGTTCGTTTTGGACGTCTAGGAGCGTTCTGAATGTCGCTTATAGCCATTGTCTGTTTCGTCCTTGCCGGGGTTGTCGCGGTTGTGGACTGGATTCTGACTCCGCGTACTGATGATACGTGGCGTTGGGTCACGAAGGCCTCGGTTCCTGCGTTGCTGACGGCGAGCGTGGTGTTGACGGGGTTGGCTCGTCCGCATCCGGCGTGGGCGGCAACGTTTGTGGCGGGTGCGCTGTGTTTCGCGTTGCTGGGCGATCTTTTGCTGTTGGACCGCGGGCGTTTCATGTATGGTGCGTTGGCGTTCGCGGGGGCGCAGACCGTTTTGGCGGTGACGTTGGCGTGGCGTGCGTGGGCTGGGCCGGTTCAGCAGAACTCTGTCCCGGGGATCCCCGAGGGCGGCTGGACTGGCCTGGGGGTTGCCGCGGTAGTGGTGGTGGCTGGCTTCCTAGCTGTGGGGATTCGGTTGATTCGGGCCGCGCATCGTGACCGGCTGGGCCTGGTGGTCACGTTCTATATCGTGTTGATTTCAGTGATGGTTATGGCGGCTTCCCTGCATGTTCGTCAGCCTGGTGGCTGGTGGGTTATCGGGGCGGCCCTTTTGTTCTATGTATCGGATGCACTGCTGGGGTGGAAGCAGTTTGTGAGCCGGGATCAAACGAACTCGGTGGCTGTGATGGTCACGTATCACCTCGCTATCTTCGGGTTCGCGTGGTGGGCGCTACTGCAGTCTGGGGTCACAGTCTAGCCTCTGCGGCTTTTCTGCGCGCCCGGCGGCTGTGTGTTGTGTCAACTAGACTGGGCGTGTGACTGATCAAGATTCCGTTTTGCCTGAGAAGGTTTCTGACGTTTTCGACCCGAACGCGTGGCGTGTTGTTGAGGGTTTCGATTTCCAGGACATCACGTATCACCGCCAGGTTGAGCGGGATGCCGAGGGCGGCATTGTGCGTGATCTGGGTGCGGTCCGGATTGCGTTTGACCGTCCTGAGGTGCGTAACGCGTTCCGTCCGGGGACAGTTGATGAGTTGTACCGGGCGTTGGATCACGCTCGGATGACAGGCGATGTAGGGACCGTGCTGCTCACGGGTAACGGCCCGTCGCCTAAGGACGGTGGCCATTCGTTCTGCTCGGGTGGGGATCAGCGTATTCGCGGCCGTGATGGTTACCGTTATGCCGCGGGTGAGACGCGGGAGACGATCGACCCTGCGCGCGCAGGCCGCCTGCATATTCTTGAGGTTCAGCGTCTGATCCGCACGATGCCGAAGGTCGTGATCGCGGTCGTCAACGGCTGGGCTGCTGGTGGGGGTCATTCGTTGCATGTGGTTGCGGATTTGACGATCGCCTCGGCTGAGCACGGTAAGTTCAAACAGACGGATGCCACTGTTGGTTCGTTTGATGCCGGTTATGGTTCGGCGTTGTTGGCGCGCCAGATTGGGCAGAAGAAGGCGCGCGAGATTTTCTTCTTGGCTCGCGAGTATTCGGCTCAAGACATGGTGGATGCCGGCGCGGTGAACGCGGCGGTTCCGCATGCCGAGCTTGAGAAGGTCGCGTTGGAGTATGCCGCGGATATTGCGCGGCAGTCCCCGCAGGCAATTCGCATGTTGAAGTTCGCGTTCAACGCGGTCGATGACGGCATCGCGGGTCAGCAGGTTTTCGCTGGCGAGGCCACGCGCCTTGCCTATATGACGGATGAGGCCGTTGAGGGCCGGGACGCGTTCCTTGAGAAGCGTGACCCGGACTGGTCGGCTCACCCGTACTATTTCTGATCCGGTGTCTGTCTTGCCTGACGATGCGGGGCATGCGTTCGCAGATGCTGTAGCGGATGTGCGTGCAAGGCTCGCCGCCGCGCTGGATGGTACTGGGCCTGCGGTCGAGATCGTTGAGGCGCCCGCTGGCTCCATTACCGGCACCGCTGGCACAAGCACGGAAGCCGGTATCCCGTTCGTGGTCGAGCATCCGGAAGATGCGCCGGAGGGTACGGCGGCGGTGATCCGCACATCGGGCTCTACCGGGATGCCGAAGCGCACCGGTTTAGGCGCTGAGGCACTCAAGGCTTCGGCTGCCGCGACTTCTCAGCGGATCGGCTCAGGCCATTGGTTGCTTGCTCTGCCTTTGCATTATGTTGCTGGGCTTGCAGTGGCTTCGCGTGCCATACTCGCAGGCACCGCGCTGGTGACGATGGACCTGCGTTCGCGCTTCACGGTTGAGGCGTTCGCCGAAGCGACAGAAAGGCTTGCCCAAACCGCGCGCTCCCAACCGGCACACCCGCAAGCGACAGGCTCAGCAGGCGCGAACGCCTCTTCCTCGCACCCGCCGCTGTTGACATCGCTCGTACCTACCCAGCTGAGGCGCTTGTTGGAATCACCCCAGGGCGTAGAGGCGCTCAAACGCTACACAGCGGTTCTGGTGGGTGGAGGCGCTACCCCGCCGGCCACGCTCCAAAGGGCACGCGAGTTGGGCGTCCCGGTCGTTTTGACGTACGGTTCGGCAGAAACCTGCGGTGGATGCGTGTATGACGGAAAGCCGTTGCCGGGTGTTTCAATCTCGATCGATTCCGCGGGCCGGGTGAGCCTTGGTGGACCGCAGGTCGCCACGGGGTATATCGGGGACCCTGAACGTACCGAACAGCATTTCGTGACCTACTCCCCCGATGCCCGGCTAATGCAAACGCGGCCGATGCGTTGGTATGTCACGGATGACCGCGGCACGTTGCTACCTGATGGAACGCTCCAGATCCGCGGCCGGGTCGATGACGTCATCAACACTGGCGGCGTTAAGGTGTCTGCGGCTCGGATTCTCGCGGCGATCGAGTCGATGCCGTCGGTTCGTGAAGCCATCGTGGTTCCGGTCCCCCATCCTGAGTGGGGGCAAACAGTAGGGCTCATCTATTCCGGGAATGCAACCGAGGACGAGATCGCAACGGTTGTGAGGCGGCAGGTTTCAGCGGTTGCTGTGCCCCGCGTCGTGATCCAGACTGATGCGGTCCCGCGGTTAAGTAATCACAAACCGGACCGTCAAACCGCTGTTTCGCGTTTAAGCGCGCTAGTCTAGCTAGCGGGCGGGTATGTCCGCCCGCTCTCCTATCGAAAGGACCTCGTTCTTCGTGGCCACTGCCTCACAATGGATCTCTGGCGCCCGCCTCCGGACGTTGCCGATGGCTGTTTCACCGGTGCTGGTGGGTGTCGCGGCTGGTTTCGCGGCTTCGGGTACGGTCAAGTGGATTCCGGCGTTGCTTGCCCTGATGGTCTCGCTGCTGCTACAGATCGGTGTGAATTACGCCAACGACTATTCCGATGGCGTGCGCGGCACCGATAGCGAGCGTGTGGGTCCGTTCCGGCTCACCGGGTCTGGTGCGGCGAGCCCGCGGGCGGTCAAGTACGCCTCGTTCCTATGCTTCGGGCTCGCGGCCCTGGCGGGCCTGGGGCTTGTGTGGATGACACAGACGTGGGTTTTGTTGATCGTGGGGGCGCTCGCGATCGCGGCCGCGTGGGGTTATACGGGTGGTAAGAACCCGTATGGCTACCTGGGTTTGGGCGAGCTTTTCGTTTTCATTTTCTTTGGGCTCGTAGCAACCGTCGGGACAACCTACACCCAGTTGGGGTATTTGTCTGGGCATTCCTGGCTTGGCGCGATTTCGGTTGGGTTGATCGCGACCGCCTTGCTGATGGTCAACAACATCCGCGACCTACCGACTGACCGTGTTGCCGGGAAGCGGACGTTGGCGGTGCGTCTTGGGGATCGTCTTGCGCGGTTGGTCTATGTTCTGATGATCGTTGTTTCGATCGTGGGGCCGGTGGCACTCGGGTTTGTCACAAACGTGTGGTTCTTTGTGGTGTTATTGACGTTCGTGGTTGCGTTCAAGCCATGTGCGGCGGTCCTGACTGCCGAAGACCGCCGCGACCTCATCCCTGCGTTGGCTAAAACGAGCCTGATCCAGGTGGTTTTCGCTGTGCTGTTCTCGCTTGCGCTCGTGTTGCATAAGCTTTTGATGGCCTAACCGCTGGATACGGCGACGGCCGCGGATCAACGAGGAGTTGATGCCGCGGCCGCGCAGTTTAAGGCTGTTTATACGTGTAGTTCAGCGGTCTGCGAGGTCAGTGGTGTCGGCCTTGTTCTGGCGGGATGCGCTCTCTGGCACGCCGTCGTCTTCTTCACCGTCGCTGTCCCGCACGCCGTCGTCTTCTTGGGCGTCGAGGTATGCATCTTCAACGTGTTCGTCGCTTGCTGCGTCCGCCTCAGGCGCTACACCGGCGGTTTTGGTTTCGGCTTTGCGCCGGTTGAGTGCGCGGCGGAATTGTTGGCTCGCTTCAGCTTGTGCTTTGTTCATGAAGAGGAACGTCACGGCGAACGAGAAGACCGCGCCTACCACTACGGACGCGATCGCCCCACCGACCGGCCAGCGGTTGAACGCGAAAAAATAGTACACGAGCATCGAGACGCCGATCAGGATGACGGCGCGGATCAGACCCATCCAAAAAACCTTCACCGCTCTAGTCTATAGGTGAGCAGCGGGGTGCCCGTACTGGGCGCAAACTAGAATGGACGGTATGCGTTGGCTCGTCTTCATCGTTCCGCTGGTTCTTGTTTTCATTCTGTACGCGTTGTTCAACGCGATCGGCACGCCTCAGCATCGTGTGCGTTCGTTACCGAAGGGTGTGTGGATCGCTGCGATCATCGTGTTGCCAGTGGTTGGAGCGGTGCTGTGGTTGACGTTGGGCTCAGATAAGACCGCGCCGGCGCCTACTCCTCGCGGGCAGGGCCCGGATGATGATGCGGCTTTCCTTGAACGGTTGAACCTTGAGCGTGACCGCAAGAAGATGCGGCAGGATGCGTTGCGCCGCGAGAAGGAACTTGAAGCGCGTGAGGCCGCGTTGCGTGAGCGCGAGCAGGCCGCCGAACGTGACCGCCAGCGCGGCAACGCCGGAGCTGTTAACCCTGACCGTGATAGTTCAGGCCCTGGTCAGCGCGACGACGGCCAGCCAGGTAGCAACCAGCCAGGCAACGGCCAGCCAGGCGACGTTGAGGATTCCGATGGCGGTGAAAGGCCATGATCGCGCCTACTGTGTTGCTCCCTTCTGTGTGGTTGCCGTTCAATCCCACCCATTACGATGGACCGGTCACCGATAGCCAGCCGACGTGGCTGCCGGTGATTTTGGGGGCTGTGGGCGTTCTGGTTTTGATCGCGATTTTCGCGACGTTCATCGTGTGGCTGATGCGCGGTGATCGACGCGATAAAGAGGCGGGCCTGCACCTGGAGGAATCCCCGTTCTTTGAGACGCGGGAGAATCCATACGAGGAACAGTTCCGACGCAAAAACCATACCGACCAAGGCAACTCAGACAGCTAGTTATTCGATGGCCCTGTCCGACTAGCAACATCTTTAGGCGTTATGAATCTAAGCTATTTTAGAATTGGCTTTGATTAACTATAGTTTTCACGATTCTTGCTGACTAACTCTGGTTTCCTTTGAGGCCCAGCGGTAGCGTGATCTGCATCACCACCAGGTGATGCGGATTACTTACCAAACTAAAGAGGCATCATGAAAAAACCTTCTCGA
>NZ_KV788973.1:0-25214 GCF_001807395.1 Arthrobacter sp. HMSC06H05
ATGCGAAACGATCGCGGCCGCCGCTTGATCCTCGGCCACTACGTCCCCGATCACGTCCCACACTCGAGAGGCAGTGCGAGAATCCAATGCAGAGGTCGGCTCATCCGCGAATAAATACCGCACAGGCCGGACCAGCCCACGAACCACAAGCGCGCATTGAAGCTGACCATCGGAAACCTCATGTGGCTTCCGGCCCAGAAGTTCGCGCTCTAGTCCCACACGCTCCTATAAGATGAGGGCTCGCTCATTGAGGACTTTAGCGCGCGGCCGAATCCGGCCCCGGCCAAAACTCAGCGGAGCCGCGACTGTCTCAGCGAACGTCACCGAACTCGCCGAGGCCGCCGGGATCACGCCGAACGCAACGACACAAGCCTTGCGACGACTCGAAGACTCAGGCCTCGTCCTCCCTCGCCGGGATGGCCGCCACCGCCGCTGGTCACTCACCGACCCACGCATCCACGAGCTACTCCACCTGGTCAGTGCTCCCCACACCGAACTGCACCCGGAACACAAAACTTTCCCGGAAAATCAGCACTAAGAGCCTCGGCACTTCGCCGTAACAATGGCGAGACAATACACGAAAACGGGCTGGCACCCCCCACCCGGTGCCAGCCCTTTCTGCGTACGAGACGAGACTATTTCTCGCTAATGAACCCTTCTTCGACCATCCATTCATAGGCCACATCCGATGGGTCTTGGCCATCGACGTCGACCTTGAGGTTGAGCTCCTGGAAGGTTTCGTTGTTCATTTTCTCTGTGATCTTCTCGTAGTTCTTCTCAAGCTGTGGATACTTCTTGATGAACTCGGCGTTATACAACGGAGCGATCTCATAGGACGGGAAATACTTCTTATCGTCCTCCAGGACCGTCAGGTTCAGCGACTTGATGCGGCCATCCGTTGCGAAGACCTCACCGAAGTTGCACGTCCCACGGGCGGTCGCCTCATAGATGGCGCCCGTATCCATCACGGACACGTTGGAAGCCGGAACGCCGTCCGCTTTACCCAGATCCATCTGGTAGTGGGCAAGCAACGGTTTGAAACCATCGGCACGGGAATTGAACTCCGCCTCAACACAGAACGTGCGGTCCTCGGCCGGGAGCTTGCCGACATCGGAAAGTGTCTTCGCATCCCCGAGCTTCTTGGCCGCATCCGCGCTGTAGGCGATCGCGTACGTGTTGTTCAGCTCGCCGGGCTTGCCCCACGTGATGCCGTTCTCGCGGTCCGCCTCGGCCACCGCCTGCCACTGCTTCTGAGGGTCCGGAATACCTTCCTCGCCACCCAGATAGGACAGCCACACGGTTCCCGTGTAATCGAACATGACGTCCGCCTTGTGCTGCTCCATGAGCTTACGCGCTGGCACAGAACCCGGAACGTTCGTAAGGTCCTTGACGTCAAAGCCCGAGGCCTTCGCTGTCAGCACCGCGATCTTGCCCACAATCTGCTGCTCCGTGAAGTTCTTGGAGGTCACCACGATCTCCTGACCCTCCGCGCCATCGACCTGTTCAAGGCTTCCAGGGCCCGGATCCTTCACGAAAGCCGCCGATGACTGCAGCCCGCACGAGCTCAACGCGAGCCCCACCGCGGCGAGCGCGGTCATCGCCATGATGCGCGAGCGGCGGAGACCATTCAGTTTCTTTTTCACGAAAGCCACCTCACAAGCCTTTAGGGCGGGCGACGTGCTCGACCACGCGCCCGACCCAGTCGATTACCAACGCCAGCAGCGCAACCAGGACTGCACCCACCACAACAACGGTGGTCTGTGACAGGTTCACGCCCGTGGTGATGAGCAGCCCCAAACCGCCGCCGTCGACGAAGGTCGCCAGCGTTGCTGTACCAACCAGCAGAACCAACGCGGTACGGATACCGGCGAGCATCACCGGGACCGCGAGCGGCAGCTCAACACGGAACAGGACCGAAAGAGAGGACATGCCCATGCCGCGGCCTGCCTCAATGAGGCGCCGATCCACGCCATCCAGGCCCACCATCGTGTTCCGCAGCACCGGAAGCACCGCGTACACCACGAGTGCTACCACCGCGGACCAGAACCCGAAGTCCATCCACATAGCCAGCAACACCACAAGCCCGATGGCAGGCGCGGCCTGGCCGATGTTCGCCACCGCGATCACGGGGCCGGTCAGGAAACGCAGCGGCTTGCGGGTCAGCAGTACGCCCAGCGGGATCGCGATCACCAAAACGATCAGCGTGGAAACCACCGTGAGCTCGATGTGCTGAACAGTCAGTTCAGCCAGGCTCTTCGGAGACAATGTCGATGCGGCGGTGGGGCTCAACTCAGCTGCCGCCAGATAGATGAAGACCGCCCCGATCAGACCCAACAACACCAGCAACTGGATGCCTAAACCCAGCCAGTTGTGCGAGGTGACTTTCGGTTTCTTCGCAGTAGTTTGGCTCGTCACAGGCGACCTTCCTCACCAGCGCCACCCGCATCGGGCTTCGCTTGCGCCTCAGTCCCTTCCGGGGTCTGGGTTTCGGCCGACGCTTGGGCTACGGCTGGGGCATCGGCTTCCGGCATCGGGGTGTCGCCTTCACGGTTGGCATCCGACTGCGTCGCGACCGCCGGGATCGCGCCCGAGTTCATACCCACTGGCGCGTTGCGATCATCGGCCAGCTTGCGTGCCTGACCAATCCACGCCGTCACGGACTCGATGTCCACAACACCCCGGAGTGCGCCACGGCGGCCCGCAACAATCGCATGACCCGTGGTTGCTACAAGCATCGCATCCAACGCGTCATTGAGCGTGGCGTCCATGCCGATCACCGGAAGGTCATCGACCACCTGATCCGAGATGACCTCCATACGAGACAAGTCACGACGGGTAGGCCACTGGATTGGACGCTCACGCGAATCAACCACGACCGCCCTCCGATGCCCTGCCGCCTGGACGCGCGACAAAACATCCGAAGCCTTCTCGCCAGGGCGAGCCACCGTCGGTTCAAACAAATCCACTTCACGCACACGCGAAAGCGACAACTGCTTGATACCCGCGCCAGCCCCGATGAAACCTTCAACGAACTCGTTGGCAGGCCGAGCCAAGATCGCCTCAGGCGAGTCATACCGAACCAACTGGGCGCCCACATCGAACACAGCGATCCAGTCACCCAACTTCATCGCTTCCTCGAAATCGTGGGTCACGATCACGATAGTCTTGCCCAGCTCCTCATGGATCGAAAGCAGCTCATCCTGCAACCGCTGGCGCGTAATCGGATCCACCGCACCGAACGGCTCATCCATCAGCAGCACCGGCGGATCAGCCGCCAGCGCGCGAGCCACACCCACACGCTGCTGCTGACCACCCGAAAGCTCCTTAGGATAACGCTTCCGATACACCTTCGGATCCAAAGAAACCAGCTCAAGCAACTCATCAACACGTTCGCTGATGCGCTTCTTATCCCAGCCGAGCATCTTCGGAACCAAAGCGATGTTCTTCTCAACCGTCATGTGTGGAAACAAGCCGCCAGCCTGGATCACATAACCGATCTTGCGGCGCAACTTATCACCGTTCATCCCGGTGATGTCCTCTTGGTTGATGAAGATCTTGCCCTCAGACGGCTCGATCAGCCGGTTCATCATCTTCAACGTCGTGGTCTTACCGCAACCCGAAGGGCCCACCAACGCAACAATCGAGCCGGCGGGGATCTCCATCGTCAAACCACCGACCGCCGGGGTCGAGGTCCCCGGATACCGCTTGGTCACATCCTCCAAATAGATCCGGGCACCATGACGAGACGCCTCAGTCCCCTCAGAACTCGGCTCGAGAGAGTCAGCCGACTGGGTTGCAACAGAATTATCAGACACGGATACCCTTCCGGATAGTGAGGCGAGAGACGCCCAAAAGAATCAAGTCAAGAATGAGAGCCAAGATGATCACGCCCACCACAGCAACGACCACCGAGTTCAACGCATTAGCCCCGCCAAGGCGAGCCAAACCATCGAAAATAAACGTCCCGAAACCAGGACCCAAAACATAAGCAGCCACCGCGGCCACACCCATGACCATCTGGCCGGAAACACGGATACCAGACATGATCACCGGCCACGCGAGCGGCAACTCAACCGTCGCCAGGGAACGGATCCGGCTCATACCAATCCCACGGGCTGCCTCGCGCGTCTCCGCAGGGATCTCCGCCAACCCCACAATCGCGTTACGCAGAATCGGCAAAACAGCAAAAAACGTAACAACCACAATCGCCGGCGTAGGGCCGAAACCGAACGGACCAATCATCAACGCAATCAGCGCGAAAGACGGGATGGTCAGTCCGACCGAGCTCAGACCCATCGCGAAGTTAGCCAGCCATGGAATGCGTGCTGTCAAAACCGCCAGCAAGACAGCGATGACGGTCGCAAGTATCAGACACTGCACCACCAGCGACATGTGTTGATACGCCGCGAAGAGGATCTGCCCCCAACGGTCAATGATGAATTCTTTCACGTATCTTCCACCTCAGATAAGGGATACACCCTTAAAGGTTGGCGGAAACGCAAAGGTCGCAACACACCAACCCGGAGTGTTTGACCCTATCGAGGGTATCAAGGATGCAACAAGCACCACCCAACTTGAAGTAATATCTACCGCTCGGTAGTCACTTCCTATAGAACTCGAACGCCGCAGGGCGAGCCCCCGTCACGACCCGCTGCGTAGGGTTCAAAATCCCGTGTTCCGTGATCCGATACACGCTGATATGGCCCGACAATTCACCAGCCACCAAAACCAGCTCACAGCCCGGCGCCACCGCAGCAGCACGCGGCCGCTCCTCCGTGCGCGTGCGCGCCCTACGGCGCGGCTGCGAACCCGTATCGAACACCGTCAACGCACTCGTGGTGCGCTCCGTAGCCAAAATATAGTTAGCGTCGCGGGCATGCATCAGACCGGCCGCCCACATCGGACGCTCCGGCAGGCCGGCACCCTGGTCATCAGCCTCGCTGTGCTCATCGCCGTCGATGTGTAAAGGACCGCAGCCCTCACCACGGACGTAACCCGGCGCGAGCTCATCCTCAGGCTCATCCACCCGGACCCTCGCGAACTCAGCCAACTCACCCGTCTCCGCATCCCGGTGGAACGTCAAAATCTCACCACTGAGCTCAGTCAACAACGCAACATGCGTACCCTCCGGGTGAACCATCACATGCCGCGGACCAGAACCCGCAGGGGCTTTCACCGTCCCGGAACGCACCAACGGCGGTTCACCAGTCACACCCCGCCGATAAATCACAACCCGGTCATCAACCAAACTCGTCGCATACACGTGCCGGCCATCCGGAGACGGAACCACACAACGCATTCCACGGCCCGACGCATCATCAATCCACGCCGGCTGACCCTCCTGAGGCAAACCCTGCGAATCCAACATGACACGGAACACCGCATCCCCGAAATAGCTCGCCCCCAACAAACCATCCCGGCCCACAGAACCAGCAACCGCCGGATGCTCATCCCCAGACGTCGGATCAAACTCCAAATACGCCGCCGAACACGGCAAATGCGCAGTCCCCCGCAACACCAACCGGCCACCAGCAACCACCGTAAAAACCCACAACAACGGATGCTCATGCGAGGCCCCACCTTGCCCGGCATACAAGATCCCGCGGCGATGATCCATCGCCAACATCGCGACATCCTCAAGGCCCTCAACCACCGCGAAACGGTTCAGCCGGCCCTCAGCATCATCCAAAACATAAGCCTCAATGCTGCCCTCATCCCGGCAAGCAACATACGTATACGTCGTAGACATCAGGCGTTCCACAACCCATACGAATCAGCGAGCTGCGCAATCTTCTGCGCACGCTTCAAACGAGGCAAATACGAACCATCAGTCATCGGCGCACCCTCCGCATGCTGATCCAACAACTCATGAGCCCACTTCAACTCATCCTCGCTCGGCGAAAGACCAGCATTCACACGCTCAACCTGATCAACATTCAAAACCAGCTTGCCCGTCATACCCATCTTCGACGTCACCGCGCAATCCTCAGTGACCTCAGCATCATCCGCAGCCGGAACCGAAGGGCCATCAATCGGGCCAGGCAACCGCCCCACACGCGAAGCCACCACCAGCTTCCCCCGCGCATACGACAACGCCAATGGATCCCCACCAGCACCCGTATCCTTACGGAAATCATTCACACCAAAAGCCAACCGGAACGTACCCGGCGCAGACGCGATCTCAGTGGCATTCTCAATACCCAACGCCGACTCAATCAAAGCCAACACCGGAGTACCGGCCGCCAACCGCATCGCAGTCAACGCCACCTGCTCAGGCTTCTCAGTCTCCGCAAGCATCACCCCACGCAAACCAGGGGCACCCTGCAACGCCTTCAAATCATCAGCCCAAAAATCAGACCGAATCGGGTTCACACGAACCCAACCACTCATCCCCGCATGCAACGCCTCAACAACGTTCTGCCGCGCCTCCTCCTTCTGATCCTCAGGGATCGGCGCCTCCATATCGAAAATCACCGAATCAGTCTCAGACGCCAACGCCTTGCCAAAAATCTCAGGCTTCAAAGCATTAACGAGCAGCCAAGACCTCGAAAGTTTGGCAGGAAGAGCAGCAGCACGAATATTACGGATGGGCATACCTCAACCCTATAAGGACAAACCGGCGGCCGGAACACCCAACCGCCATGATGACAAAACAACGCTAGATACACATCGGTCGACGACTGTGTGAAGCGGGAGGGCGCGGCCGTGTGAGGCTGGCGATGCGAGCTAGGCGGGGTGGCGCGACCGCCCGCGCCGGTCAGTCCAGCAGTAGCGCGGGTTCCTCGAGGATCGCGGCGATGTCCGCCAAGAACACCGCGCACTTGTCCCCGTCAACAATCCGGTGATCAAACGAGCCACCCACCGTGGTGACGTACCGCGGAACCACCGCGCCATCGACCACCCACGGGCGTTCCCGCACCGTACCGAACGCAACAATCCCAGCCTCTGGTGGGTTGATGATCGGCGTACCCGTATCGATCCCGAGCGTTCCGACGTTCGTGATCGAGATCGTGCCGTCCCGCATATCCGCCGGCTGGGTCTTGCCGTCGCGGGCGTTCAACGCCAGGTCATTCAACGCGATCGCAAGCTCCTTAAGGCTGAGCTCGTCAGCGTTCTTGATGTTCGGGACAATCAAACCGCGGTCCGTCGATGCTGCAATACCGAGGTTGATGTAGCCCTTCTGGTGAATCTCAGCGCCGCTCTCCGTCTCAACCCACGTCGAATTGATCTCCGGGTTGCGTTGCGCCGCCCACATCACGGCCTTCGCGACCACCAGAAGCGGGGTGACCTTGACGCCCTCGAAATCGCGGGAAGCCTTCAGCCTGCGCACAAACTCCATGGTGCGGGTCGCATCCACATCCACGAATAGCGACACATGCGGTGCCGAAAACGCAGAACGGACCATCGCCTCCGCCGTTGCCTTACGCACCCCACGCACCGGAACCACCGTGACCTCGCCCGCCGGAGGCTCCGCAGACACTCCGTTGTGCATGCCAGCACCGAACGATGCGGCAACAGCTCCCCGCGGAACCTCACTCGAGGCAGCCGGGGCCGAGCTCCGGTAGGTGCCCAGACGCTTATCCGCGAAAGACGCCAGGTCTTCGCGTGTCACCTCACCTCGCGGGCCGGTCGCCGGAACATCACGCAAATCCACGCCCAAATCACGCGCCAACTTACGCACCGGAGGCTTCGCAAGCGCCGGAACACCCACCGAACCAGGGAGCGAACGTTGCGCACGCGCAGCCGGACCACCATACTCCACACCACGCTCACCCGCGCGCCGCTCGCCCGCATGCTGCGGGGCGCGCCTGCGACGCGACCGCAACGTCGCTTTATCCGCAACCGGACCTGAACCCACCAACGGGCCCGGACCGGCCGCCGCCTCACCAACCGCGCCGTCCTTACCGGCACCGGAACCGGCGGCAGATACCGAGCCGTCGCCCGCGTCGTCGGTTGTTTCTTCACCTGGCCGGGCGATGTCGATCAGCGGCTGCCCCACCTCAACCACCTCACCAACATCGGCGTGCAGGCGCGTCACCGTCCCCTCGAACGGGCATGGCAATTCAACCAGCGATTTCGCGGTTTCAATCTCAACGAAAGGCTGGTTCAGCGCGACCTCATCGCCCACCGCAACCTTCCATTCGACGATGTCAGCCTCGGTGAGGCCCTCGCCCACGTCAGGCAAATTAAACGTAGTCATCCCAAAGTCCTTCCAAAGCGCCTAGTGTTCGAACGTGCGGTCCAACGCATCAACGATCCGGTCGATATTCGGCAGGTAGTCCGCCTCTACCCGCGACGGCGGATACGGCATGTGATAGCCGCCCACCCGTTCGATCGGCGCCTCCAACGCATAGAAACAGCGGTGCCCGATGCGTGCCGCGATCTCCGCGCCAAGCCCTTGGAAGGTTGGTGCTTCATGAGCAATGACGAGCCTGCCGGTTTTCGCGACTGAGGCCTCGATCGCGTCGAAATCGATCGGGTTCAGGGAACGCAGGTCGATCACCTCGATATCGAGGTCTTCCGTCTCTAACGCAGCCGCCGCGGCAAGCGCGGTCGGGACCACAGGCCCCCACGCGAGCAGGGTCGCATCCGTGCCTTCCCGCACAACCATCGCCTGGTCCGGGGCGGCCTCACGGTTCTGGGTGTCGACCTCGCCGCGCAACCAATACCGGCGCTTCGGCTCAAAGAAGATCACCGGGTCATCCAGCTCACACGCTTCCTGGATCATCCAGTACGCATCATGCGGCGAAGAGGGCGTCATGATGCGGATGCCGGCAGTGTGAGCGAAGAGCGCTTCCGGGGATTCGGAGTGGTGCTCAACCGAGCCGATCCCGCCACCATACGGAACACGGATCACCACCGGGAGCGTGACTTTGCCGCGTGTACGGGCATACATCTTGGACAGCTGGGTTGTGATCTGGTTGAACGCCGGGAAAATGAAGCCATCGAATTGGATCTCAGCCAGCGGTCGGTAGCCGCGCATCGCCATACCGATGCTGGTTCCGATGATGCCTGATTCTGCGAGCGGGGAATCCACAACCCGGTCTTCACCGAAGTCTTCCTGCAGCCCGTCCGTCACGCGGTACACGCCGCCGAGTTTGCCGATGTCCTCGCCAATCAACAGTGAGCGCGGATTAGTTTCGAGGATGCGGCGCAGGCCTGCGTTGATCGCGCCAGCGATAGTCATGCGTTGCGTGCTCACGCTCGCTCCCCCTTCCCATGGCCTGCTCGGTTGTTGCTGTCAGGTTGCTCGGCGGCTTCAAACTCGCTGTCTTCAAAAGAGTCCATGAACGCCCGATGTTCGGCCCGCTCTTGCTCCACGAGCGGGTGTGGGTGCGCATAGACGTGGTCGAACTGTTCATCCAGTGTGGCGCCACCGAGGCTCATGACGGCTTCGCGGACTTCGGCCGCGCGGGCTGCTGCTTGCTGCTCGACCTCGTCGAAGAAGGAGTCCTCGACCCCGCACTCTTTGAGGAACGTGCGCGCACGCACGAGCGGATCGCGCGGAGCCCAGCTCTCTTCCTCTGGCCGGCCGCGGTATTTGGTCGGGTCATCAGCGGTGGTGTGCGCGCCGAGCCGGTAGGTTTCAGCCTCGATCAGCACCGGACCGTGGCCGCTACGGGCGTGCTCGAGCGCCCAGTGAGTCACCGCATACACCGCAAGCACATCGTTACCGTCAACGCGAATGCTCGGGAAGCCGTAGCCTGCGGCACGTTGCGCGAGCGGCACCCTGGACTGGGTTTCGAACGGGACCGAGATAGCCCACCGGTTGTTTTGGCAAAAGAACACGACGGGCGACTGGTTGCTTGCCGCGAAAACCATGGATTCGTGAACGTCACCCTCAGATGAGGAGCCGTCGCCGAAGCACGCGATGACGGCCTCACCGTCTTGAGCGAGCTTCGCCGGATCCCAGCCGCTCTGGTCACGTTGAATACCCATCGCGTAACCGGTCGCGTGCAGGGTCTGTGCGGCGAGCACGAGGGTATAGACCTGGAAATGATGGGCTTGTGGGTCCCAGCCGGAGTGGCCTTCGCCGCGGAAAAGCTGGAAGAGATCCCGGATGCTCACATCGCGTGCCAGTGCCATGGCGTGTTCGCGGTACGTCGGGAAAACGAAGTCGCTGGCGCGTGCGGCGCTGATCGCCCCTATCTGTGCAGCCTCTTGTCCCTGCAACGGGACCCACAACACAAGCTCGCCTTGGCGCTGCAGGATCGAGCCTTCCTGATCCACGCGGCGGGCGATGACCATGTCGCGATAGAACTCCTGATAGTCCTCGACCGTGAGGTCTGTGACCCAGTGGTCCCAATCAGGGTTGGCGATCCGCCGGCCTTCTGCATCCAACATCTGCACGGGTTCAAAGTTCAGAACCTGTTGCATTAGCTGGCGAGAATCTGGCCCGCTGTTCGCAGGGGTGACCTTCATGCCGCTCCTCACGTGAACGGGATCAGCTGAGTGTTTCTAGAAGCTGTGTCCGCGCCACGATCATTTATATTCCACTTCTGGAATGGATGTTTTCTGGTTATCTACTCTTTGTGAGCCTACATGCCTCCGGGACGTTAAAGAAAGCGCATCGGGCCGCAGAAATCGCGAGATTCTGCGGCCCGATGCGCTATTTACTTTGCAACCCTAGCTATTCCGAAACTGGAATATTCAGGGGTTAGTTGCTTGCCGAGCTGTCATCTTTCAACCCTGCGTTGCCTTCGATGAATTCCGCGCACAGCTCGATAAAGCGTGCATTTGCTTCGGGTTCTCCGATCGAGACGCGTACGCCTTCGCCTTCAAAGGCACGAACCGAGAGGGCCTTCTGCCCGGCGGCTTCTGCGAACTGTGTGGCGCGTTCACCGAGTGGGAGCCAAACGAAGTTCGCGTGGGTCTCTGGGATCTTCCAACCTTGCTCCGTCAGCGCAGCGACGACCTTATTGCGTTCCTGCACGGTCTCTTCGACGCGTTCGAGCACTTCGTCAATCGCATCGAGCGAGGCGACTGCGGCGGCTTCTGCCACGGAGGAGACACCGAAAGGTACTGCGACCTTGCGCAGGTATTGGGTGATGTGCGGCTGGGATACCGAGTATCCGACGCGCAGGTTGGCAAGCGAGTGCGCTTTGGAGAAGGTGCGGAGCGCGACCACGTTGGGGTGCTTGCGGTATAGCTCAAGCCCGTTGACGGCTTCATCGTCGCGCAGGTATTCGAGGTAGGCCTCATCGATCACGACGAGGACGTTGGTTGGGACCTTGCTCAGTAGGTCTTCGACTTCGGCGGTGCGCAGCACGGGGCCGGTCGGGTTGTTGGGGGTGCAGAGGATCATGACGGATGTGTTTTCCGTGACGGCCTCCACCATCGCATCGAGGTCGATGCGGTGGTCTTCGGTCAGGGGAACCTGCACCGAGGTGGCGCCTGCGGTTTCCACGATGATCGGGTACGCCTCGAAGGATCGCCACGGGTAGATGACTTCGTCCCCTGTGCCGTCTTCGTTGGTTCCGGCGAAGGCGTTGATGATTTGGGTCAGAGCGCCAAGCGATCCGGTTCCGGTGACGATGTCCTCGGCTGGGATGTCGAAGTGTTCTGCGAGCCGGTTGCGTAGCTTGGTGGAGAGCGGGTCCGGGTAGCGGTTGTAGTCCTCATAAGCCTTGATGGCGTGGGCTACGGAGGGGACCGGGGTGCCCGGGTTCTCGTTGGAGGAGAGCTTATAGGGCTGAAGTCCCGGGATCACCACGGGCGGTTTGCCCGCTTTATATGCGGGTAGGCGGCCGATCACGGGGCGCGGTGCGGGGGTTGCGGCGTTTTCAGACATATCGCTAGGGTATTCCTTCTACGGACGTTCGCGCACCTTAAGTTTGTGAGGCTGGACACATTGCTGTTCGTATCCGGCCTGCTTCGTATGATGCGTCGCTTTCTTCTCGTGGCGATGCCAGCTCGTCTATGAGTTTCGCTTGAATTTTGCCTCGATTCATACTCGGGGTTGAGGATCTGTTGAGGGCAGCGTGGGATGCTGTATCTATGCGTCTCTTGATTAGTGCTATCGTCAACGCGCTTGCGCTTGCTGCGGCGGCTTCTATCGTCAGCGGTATCCACATCGGCCCTGTTAATGGTTCGGATCATTCGGGTTCTGTGATGGCCTCCTATCTTTTCGCGGGAGCGTTGTTCGGTGTTGTCAACGCGGCTTTGGGGAAGTTCATTCGGATTATTTCGATTCCGCTCTATTGCTTGACGTTGGGTCTTTTCGCGCTCGTGGTCAACGCGCTGTTGTTTGAGCTCACGGCGTGGCTTTCCAACCTCACGGGCCTGATCGTGTTCTCGATTGACTCGTTCTTCTGGGACGGCATCCTGGGTGCGCTCATCGTCTCGATCGTGTCCGCACTCATCGGTTTGACGATGCGCGCGCTCCGCCTGGGAGCCTGACCTGCACCCGGTTCAGAAGCGTATACGGAGCGGCCGCAAGACTGTGGGTGGCGGGATTAAAGGAGGTAATCGAACCTTTGAGCCGTTGGAGGTTTTGAAGCGGTAGGTTTCGGTGATCTTCAGATCATCGAGTTCCATCTGCTTCTTAATGTCCGAGAGTGCGGTGTCTTGGACTCCATCGGCCACCCGGGCATGGTCGAGATAGTTATGGGAGCCGTGGTCTGAACCGAGCAAGTCAGGTTTGCTGGATGCGACCCGATCCCTACTCTTAGAGAACACGGCAACGCGATTCGGTGAAACTTTGAGCGGGGCAGTTGCCCCGAGTGCTGGAATCGCATCATCAGGGTCGATCAGCATCAATTGCGGCGCACCCGTTGGCGGATCGTCATCCCCGTGAGGGGCGCCCGCCGTAAACGTTCCTTTGAGCTTGTACTGTTCTTTGAACTCTTGGTCGTGCGCCAGGTTCAAGGAATGCGTCCCACCTTGCGAATGGCCATTCAGATACACGCCGTCCCCCGGCTTCGCGCCAGCTTCTTTGAGGGCTGCTTCGACTGCGTTGCGCACGTCGTCGGTGTTGTTGTCGAATGCTTGAGCCATACGTCGCAATCCCCACGTTGAGCCCCCGGACATGTTGGTTCCTGGAATCGTGACAATCCACCTGTGTTCCCCGGACGAAGTCACAGCTTTACTCACCATAATGGAACCGTGGCCTTCCCCTGCCAGTTGTTGGTGTTCAATCCATGTGGTGAGTTTCGTAGCATCCGTACGCATAGTTGATACCTCTTCTTTTCCTGCCACCACAATGTTCGGGGCGAAATCGAACAACACGGAGAACAGAGTTCTGACAGTCCTAGCACCGACTTTTTTCATCTCAGCCGCATTCATTTCGTTTCGCAGCTTCATGCCGAGCAACCCGGGTGAGTAAATGGCGAAAGCTAGCAACGCCATTTCCTCTCTCCACTCCGGCATCGCCTGCATCATATTGATGACAGCCCCCACTGATGCGTCCGTATCCGCGTACCCGATCGTGGACAGGTTCTGCGATTCAGCTTGCTCATAATTCTCTGCCGCGCGACTCAGGCTCTGTTCAAGTTTGTCGACGCTAGCAGAGGAATGCATCATCTGTTCAGAAGCCTTGCGTGCCGCCTCTCTAACCTGTTGCAACGCGCGAAAGATCTCAAGATACTCGTCCCCCTGCAGGCCTTTCCCCTCCGGCACGTCTGAGCACGCCCTGCTCAAACGCCCCCAATCTGGTTGATAGGCTCGCATCTCGCCGGCAGCTAGTTTGAGTGAACCGCTCACAACCTCTATCGAGTGACCACCGCCAAACACCTGCATCCCGTGGTCCCTACCGGCACCGTTGCCGCCTGCGTCGTTACCACCGGGGCCATTACCCACGGTCAAACCACTCGCCACAACCACCGTCACTGCACCCCCGTCAGGTCTAGCCCGATTCCCAACCTGATGCGCTGCTCGTTGATGGCCGCTAAAGCTGCCGCTGCACAAGCCTGCACATCCTTCAAGGACGCTCCAGCACCGTGCATGATGAGCGATGCCTCATCTCGTGCCGATTCGTAGCGGTGCTTAGCTTTCCCTTTCCAATCCGGAATCTGACACCGATTCACAGCCGCATGAGCCGCTGTGACATCAGACTCCATGCCATACAACATGTGGATATAACACTCAACGCTGATACGCAGATCGTTCAACGCATGCATCACGGCCTCCTTCCGTTTTCGTAGCGTTTCCTCAACGGTAGAAACCTGCACCCTCCCCCGGGAGGGCTTGTGGATAAGATGCTCTGCTTGAGGCGCTTGTGGGCAACGAAACCCCGCGCTAGGGCGAGTCATGGGACAATAGGGGCATGTCTGCCTCTCGTGTTTCCTTGTCCGAATCCGCACTCGCCCTCGGCTCCCTCGACGGCCGCTACCGTTCCGCAGTCGCCGGCCTCATCGACCACTTGTCCGAGGCCGCACTGAACCGCAACCGCATCCACGTAGAAGTCGAATGGTTCATCTACCTGTGCGAAAACAGCGTCCTACCCGGCCTCAAACCACTCACGGACGAACAGAAGTCCGGCCTGCGCGCCATCGTGACCGACTTCAACACCGATTCCGTTACTGAACTCGCAGAAATCGAAGCCGTCACCGTACACGACGTCAAAGCCGTCGAATACTACATCGGCCGCCGCCTGGAAGCCCTCGGCCTAGAACACCTCAAAGCGCTCGTGCACTTCGCATGCACCTCAGAAGACATCAACAACCTCTCCTACGCGCTCGGCATCCGCGACGCGATCCAAGACGTCTGGCTGCCAGCCGCGTGGGACCTGGTGAACCAGCTGTCCGAGATGGCAGAAGCTGACCGAGAAACGCCGATGCTCTCACGCACCCACGGCCAGCCAGCCACCCCGTCCACCCTCGGCAAGGAGATCGCGGTCTTCGCCTACCGCCTCGCCCGCCAGCTGCGCCGCATCCAGAACACCGAATACCTCGGCAAAATCAACGGCGCCACCGGAACCTACGCGGCACACCTCGCCGCCGCACCAGCAGTGGACTGGCAGTCCATCTCCCGCGGCTTCGTCGAAGGCCTCGGGCTGAGCTGGAACCCGCTCACAACCCAGATCGAAAACCACGACTGGCAAGCGGAACTGTACTCCGACATCGCACGCTTCAACCAGATTCTGCACAACCTCTGCACCGACATCTGGAGCTACATCTCCATCCGGTTCTTCCAGCAGATCCCCGTTGAAGGCGCAACCGGTTCCTCCACGATGCCGCACAAGATCAACCCGATCCGCTTCGAGAACGCAGAAGCCAACCTCGAAATCTCCAACGGGCTGCTCAACACGCTTGCCTCAACACTCGTGCAGTCCCGCTGGCAGCGCGACCTGACAGACTCCTCGAGCCAACGCAACATCGGCACCGCAATCGGCCACTCGCTACTTGCCATCAGCAACGTGTCCAAGGGCCTCGAACGCCTCGACACCGCAGTGGACGTGATCGCCGCTGACCTCGATGAGAACTGGGAAGTCCTCGGCGAAGCAGTACAGACCGTGATGCGCGCCGAAGCGATCGCGGGGGTCGAAGGCATGGACAACCCATACGAACGCCTCAAAGACCTCACCCGCGGCCACCGCGTAGACGGCGAACGCATGCGCGAATTCGTCAAGAGCCTCGGCCTGAGCGCCGATGCGGAAGAACGCCTCCTGAACCTGACCCCACAGACCTACACCGGCCTAGCGGACCAACTGGTCGACTGGGTATCGCAACGCGTCTAACCCAACGCTGCGGGGCGCCTGGGCTGGTGCTGGCAGGCGCCTGACTAGGTTTCAGACCCCGAAAGCATCGACTCCCAGGATTCTCACAGGTACTTTTACAGGTTTACCCTGGAGTGCTCAAGGATCTCACCAGGATATGCGGGTAGTGTCGTAGACACCTCAAGGGTGCGAGTGATGACGCAGAAGGCCCCAGCCGAAAGAATCGGCCGGGGCCTTCGTCATTTAAGCCTGGGTTTCTAAGCTCGAGGTTTCTAAACCGGGGATCGCGGGGCGCTCGCGCGCACGGCGCCGCTCAACCCGCTACAAGGCAGATCTACTCTAGATCTACTCTGCGGAGTCAGCTTGGGCTTCCTCTTCGGCGATCTTGCGCCGCACCTCGTCCATGTCGAGTTCCTTGACCTGCCCCAGGATGTCCTCCAGCGCTGCAGCTGGCAGTGCGCCTGCCTGACGGAATACGAGGATCCCGTCACGGAACACCATGAGCGTTGGGATCGACGTGATCTGAGCGGCTGCAGCCAGGCCTTGTTCGGCCTCAGTGTCTACCTTCGCGAAACGAACATCCGGGTGCTTCTCAGACGTGGCCTCGAAGATCGGGGCGAACTGCTTGCACGGCCCGCACCATTCAGCCCAGAAATCGACGATCGTGATGCCTTCAGCCTGAACCGTCTCCTGGAACTTCTCGCCAGTCAATTCGAACGTCGCCATGGGTTGGCTCCTTACGTGATCGATACATCGTCTCCCGCTATACAACCGGGACGCGGGGCCCGCTATTCCGCAGGCGCTGCACGGTGACCCACGGTGGCGCCCAGGCAACTACCCGAGCACAGCGCTACTCAGCGCAGCGTTACTCAGCGGCGGCGAGCTGGCCGCATGCGCCGTCGATCTCTTTGCCGCGGGTGTCGCGCAACGTGGTCGGGATTCCGGCGGCCTCGAGGCGCTGGATGAATTCGCGGGTGACTTCCTTTGTTGAGGATGTCCAGATCGAGCCTGGGGTGGGGTTGAGCGGGATCGGGTTCACGTGCGCCCAGCCGCGGCCGCGCTCGTTGAGCTTCTTGGCGAGCAGGTCGGCACGCCAGCCGTGATCGTTCATGTCTTTGATCAACGCGTATTCGATCGAAACGCGGCGGCCCGTGGTCTCGAAATAGTTGTAGGCCGCGTCCAGGACCTCATCGACCTTCCAGCGGGAGTTCACCGGGATCAGGTCATCACGCAAGTCATCGTCTGGGGCGTGCAGGGACAACGCGAAACGCACCTGCAGGTTCTCTGCGGCGAGCTTACGGATGCCCGGCTCCAAACCCACGGTGGAAATCGTGATGCCGCGGGCGGACATCCCGAGCCCTTCCGGCGCATCGGCGATCATGCGGTGCACCGCGTTCATGACGCGCTTATAGTTAGCCAGCGGCTCCCCCATCCCCATGAAGACGATGTTGTTCACGCGGGCTGGCGGCTGGTCGTCGCCGCGGATCTTACCGAGCCCACCCTCAGCGATCACGCGGTTGGCTTTCACGATCTGATCGATGATCTCGGCGGTAGACATGTTGCGGGTCAGCCCGTTCTGGCCCGTCGCACAGAAAGGGCAGTTCATGCCGCACCCGCACTGGGATGAGATGCACAGCGTGATGCGGTTCGGGTACCGCATCAACACGGACTCAACGAGGGCGCCGTCGAAGAGCCGCCACAAGAACTTGATGGTCGCCCCGTCATCCGTCACGAGCCTGCGGACCTCGGTCAATAACGGCGGGAAGAACGCCTCCCCGATTGCTTCACGCTTATCCTTCGGAAGGTCCGTCATCTCTTCCGTCTGATCCGTGTAGTGCTGGAAGTAGTGTGTGGAAATCTGCTTGGCTCGGAACGCCGGCAGGCCAAGTTCCTTCATCTTCTCTTGCCGCTCGGCAAGCGTCATGTCGGCAAGATGTTGCGGCGGCTGCTTGACACGTGGCCGTTGCGCGAACTGGAGTGTCGGGCGGCCGTCGGGGCCCATCGGCTGCTTCCAGCCCTCCGCAGTTGGTCGAACCTGCGGACGCTGACGCTTGGATGGAGCGGACTGCGGATGCTTCTGCGAGGGTTTCTTGGAAGTGCTCATGGTGTCTCCATCATCCCACGCGGTAGGTTGGAGACATGATCAAGGAACAAGCTCTCCCCACAAAACCCACTCACACGGGTGCTTTCACGTTAGAACCCGCGCAGCGGCAGGCCCGCGCCGTGATGCGCGGAGGCGGTATTTCTTTCCTCGTTTTGGCTGCGTGGTGGGGTGTTGCCGCCGCCTTGTTCCAGTGGGGCTCCCCTATCACTGGCCAGATCGCGTTGCTGGTTGGCGCCGTGGTGGCTCAGCCGATCACGTGGGCGCTGCTGAAGCTCTTGGGTGGCCCTGCGTGGCTTCCTAGCGAGAACCCGTTGCGTGGGCTCGCGCTCGCTAACGCCGCGATCCCCGTGGTGTGTGTTTTGGCCGCGATGGCGATGGCCACGAAAATCCCGGAAGCGTTCTTCGCTGCCGCGATGGTTGGCTGGGCCGCCGCTGCTCTCCCCGATGCGACCTTGTACGGTATGCGGATCCACTGGCTCTTCGGTGGCTTGCTGATCCTGATCCCTGTTCTGTTGTGGTTCGCGCTGCCCGCGATTCTTCCGTGGGCCGGCCTGATCGGCGTTGTCATGTTCACACTGTTCGGCCCGCTGATCCTGCGTTCCGGAAACCTCTTGCCTGCCGACGGCAGTGTTCCGTCGATGACCCAAGCCGCCGAACTCTCCACCTCCGCTAAGCCATCCGCTGACACGAAGGATGCGGAACGTAAGGACGCTGACGGCAAGGCCGGTTCCGTGCGCAACGCTGAGGCTGAGAAGAACGGTGCAGGGAAGAAGGCCGAACAGAAGACCGTCGCGACCAACAACGATGCGGCGCGGAACGATGCGGCTAAGGGCTCGGTGAAGGACACCGCGCGCAAGGATGCGGGACCAGATGCGCGAGGGGACGCAGGCAAGGGCGCGCCGAAGGCCTCTGACCTATCCACACCGAACGCAGGTTCTCCCGATGCTGGCGCTCCTGACGCCGGCTCGCTGGGTGGCCAGCCACCGCGCCCGCCACGCCCGTAACGTCAAGCGGCTAGCACCCGCCCCACCACGCCCCTAACGTCAGGCGTTTAGACGTGTTGTAGCGGCAACCGTGGGACCATGACCCACGCGACCAGCGTGGACCCCACGGGAACCGCGAGCAACAAGGCGACCAGTTGCGTCCACGGGATCCACGTGAACGTGTAGAGGTCAACGAGGCCGTAGCCGATCAAGGGAGGCAGCGCCACCGCTATACCGAGCACCACCCCCAGGGTCGAGAGCACGAACGCTTGAATCGCGGAGAACCTGCGGCGTAGTGAACCCGTGGCCCCCATGACCATGACCAAGAGTTGTTCACGGCGGGCGTCGGTGATCCCGATCCCTGCCGCCAAGGATGCGACCGTGATGATCATGAGTGCCGCACCACCTGTGACCGGCCACGTGAACGGGTCAGCGACCGGCTCCAGGTTCGCGTTCGTATCCATCTGCAGGTTCGAGGTCGTCAGTTCCTCGTTGACTAGTTGCGTCTGTGAGTCCGTGATCGGCTCATTGAACTTGACCAGCAAGCCACCTAAGCCCATCCGCTGCTTGGTCCCCTCAAGCGCTGTGGACGGAACCACAACAATCGGGTGTGCACCCATGCTTGTCGGCTGATACACCTCGGCCTGCAAGCGCCGCTCAGTCAACGGAGCCCACAGCGGCCACCGAACATTGAGCGAACTGACGCCGACGTCGGGGTCAGCGCCCTTACCGATGCTGATGCCCTCATCGGCCGGGTTCATGCTGAACTCACCCAACCGTACGGTACCGTCAGCGGCGAGGTATTGAGGGTCAAAGACCAACGCTTGCCCCTCCCTCAACGCCCGCTCGGCGTCCTCGTCTTCGCCCCACAGCGAACTCGGCATCGTCTCTGGGCGTTCAGGGTCCACCACCACAACCGTCTGCGTCGGATATTGCAGGTCAATCTCAGGGATCACCCCGGAGGCCGCACCACCACACTTAGTCTTCTGTTGCCGGGTCAGCTTGGCTATCTCGTTCGACAAAGCATCCACCCGGCCTTCCAACGTCGTGTTCGTAGGGACCGGCAAACTGCATAAGCTACCCACCGGATACATCGGGTACAGCTCAGTACACGAGCTCGAGAACTGCGTGGCGCAGGTAGGCATCGGCTGATAAACCTCCCAGCCTCGTTCAGCCTGCGGAGCGCCAGGGATCTGCATGATTTCAGCGATCTTGGTGTGGACACCGGCCGCGCCACCAGCATAGATGCCCTCGTTAGCGGCCAATTCCTCAACCGTGATCTCACGGTCCTCAATCTGGCCTTGAGTGAGCGCCTTACGTTCCAACGTCGTGCGGTCATCCACCGCGATCCAGCCGGTACGTTCATCCGGAGCCAGAGCGTCCGCCGACGGCGCAACCAGCGATGCCTTGGTCACCGCAAGCAACATGATCCCGTACACGCCCACCACCGTGATCGAAACAACCACAGCCAAAACGGGTACCGAACGCCCTCGGCGGCGGCTGATGTCACGCACCGAGAAACGCAGCGCGAACGGCAAATATCGGTCCCACTTAGAGAAGGAGCTCGCCACCAGCGGAAGCAAAAACATGACGCCAGCGAGCATGAAGAACAACGCCAGTACCTGGCCCCCACCCAGCAGAGCCTGCGCGGTCTTGAGCTGCTCTTCCGTCTCGATCGACATCCCGTGAATCGTCAACGCGATCGAACCGATCAGGCCGATGGTCACAAGCGTCCAGCCGACCCACTGATACATCGAACGCACCGGATGCACCGTCTCAACCTCGACGGCCGGAGCCACATCAAGTGCGCGGCGCGAAGCCCGCACACCAACCCACCACGAGGTCACCCACGCCGCCAACAAAGCCAACGCCGCCGCGAAGAAGATGGCCTCCCACGGAATGTGCAGCCCGTACGTTGGAACGTGCCGGGCCTGTGCCAAACCGATCCAGATCCGTCCCGCGAGCGCGCCCAGCGCGCCACCCAGCAACGAGCCCGCAGCGCCACACGTGAGGCCCACCAAAAGCACCACGCGACGCAACACGGCAGGCTCAGCGCCCATCGTGGACAGCTTGCGAAGCAACGCACCCTGCCGGCGGGCGGAGATCGTCAACGCGAAACCGCTCAACAGGATCGCCTCACCGAAGGCGACAATCGCCAAGATCCCCACCGGCAAAGCGCGGTCCGTGTCCGACATGCTCGTGAACGGGTAGAGAAGGTCGATGGTTTTCTTGTTCGTCGCATGCCCGTACTCATCCACGACGGGGCGGAACAAAGCCGGAACACCCGCGCGATCAAAAGCGAGGAACTGCGCGTACGTATCCGGCACATCACCGCTCAAATACAGGCGCTGGGTACCCTTACCGGAAAGCTGCTTCGCGATCGGGCTACCTTCCTGAACAAACAGGATCGGCTCCGAATTCGGTTCCAGCCGCAAAATATTAGACAGCTGCGGCCAGCCCTCCGTATTGTCCACAACCTCGCCGGTGATCTTGAACGTCTGATACGTCCCGTCCTGGCCGGTACCGCCCGGACCGAGGATCCCCACCTGACCTGCGGACGTGGTGCTCTTACCGCGCGCCTCGGCACGCTCACGCGCCTGCTCCAAAAGCCTCGCCAGTTGCGGGGTCACCATGACCTCATCCGCACCCGAGTCAGCTACCTTGCCGTTCAACAGAGTGAAACGGGCGTCCTCGCCGGTGAGTTTAGGGTTGTTGAAGTCCGCGATCACGGTCTGGACCGTCGAATGCTGGCCCAACCCCAGCAAATCCACCGTGACCGTCTCAACGGTCGTCACGGACACGCCCGGCGGGATGACCCTACCGAGCTCACACGGCGGCTTCCCGCACAGCGTGTGCTGGCCGGCCTCGTGATCGGCCTGCCCCACGTCGATGCCCATATCCGCGAGCTTCTGCACATCCAACCGGATGTTCGGGTTAGCAGGTGCTGGGAATGTGGACGCCGGATCTTCCTCAGAGCCCGCTGCCCCGGAGTCTGTGACGCCCGAATCCGTTGCGGCGGGACCCGATGCGCCCGCGGCCGAATCAGCGCCGCTGTTGCCGGCGGTGCTGTTGCTCGTCATGGACTGCGCGAGGCTGAACGTGGGATCCGATGGGTCGATGAGGACCCCATCGAAACCGGTCAGCAACCGGTTGGCATACTCAGTCGGAGAAGGCTTACCCGAGGAATAAAACAGGGTCCCGATGGTGCCCACAAGGAACACGGGAACAGCGACGATCAATGCGATGATCCCGTGCCGCATCGGATTGGTGCGGATGATGCGCATCGCCAACCGCCACGGCGTGTAACGGAAACTGTGCCGCGGGTTGGGTTCCGTCAACGGGCCGGACGCTCTGTGTTTCACTCGGCCCCACCCAGCGGAGCATCAAGGTTGATAGCGCCCGTTTCGAGTTTCAGCAACGCTTCAGCGGAACGTGCCGCGACCGTCGCGTCAGAAACGATCTTGCCGTCGCTCAGTTCGATGACCCGGTCACCCCACGGCAGGGTCTCAGGCTCGTGCGTCACCACAATCACCGCCGAGCCCGCGTCCGCTTGCAAACGCAACAGCTTCATCGTTTCAAGGCCGGCCGCCTGATCGAGCGCACCGGTCGGCTCATCCGCGAGGACCACGTACTTCTCACCGACGATCGCGCGCGCAATAGCGACCCGTTGCTGATACCCGGCAGGTAACTCCATGACCCACCGGTCTGCGGCGTCTTTAAGCCCCACCGCATCGAGTGTTTCCAGCGCGGCAACCCGCGCGGCACGCGGCCGCACACCATCCAATTCGAGCGGCAACGCGACGTTCTCTGCCGCTGTGAGAATGTCGATGAGGTTGTGGTCCTGGAACACGAAACCGATCGCCCTGCGCCGCAAGCGTGCCGCCTGCGTGCGGGTCAAGCCAAATAGGTTAGTGCCAGCGATGTGGATGCGGCCAGAATCCGGGCGCTGCAGCCCGCCCATCAAGGACAGGATCGAGGACTTACCGGACCCCGAAGGCCCCGTAATCATCACGAGCTCGCCCGGGCTCACCTCGAAAGAAACGTCGTCGAGGGCCTTCGCACGGGCGTCCCCCACCCCATAACTCTTAGAGACCTTGTCGACAACCACCGCGGATTTCGGTGGGGCCTCAGGCGCGGTGCGGCGGGGCCTCATGAGCGGCCCTCCGCGTCATCGGCGTCGTGCTCGGGCGCGTGGGCGGCGTGGAAGCCTGCGTTGAGGCGGGCGTGGGCGGTCTTGGCGTTGTGGATGAACTCGGCGATCTTGTTCATCGACTTGATGCCGCGTTCCGATTCCACGCCGGAGGACACATCCACGCCCCATGGCTGCGCATCAGTGATGGCTTGGGCCACGTTCTGGGCGTTGAGTCCCCCCGCTAGAAGCCACGGTTCAACCAGCCGCGCGTTCTCAAGGGCCGCCAAGTCCCATGTGCTCCCCGAACCGGGCACGGCCGCATCGATCAGCAAGACGTCTTCGCCGCTGTCCCCGCTGGTCACCTCGGGATGGTGTTTGAGGGAGGTCGCCCACCACACTTGCCGCGGCGCATATTCCGCACCCAGTTCGGGGGCTTTATCGAAAACGTCGCGAGCAGCCGCAACATCCTTGGAACTGTAGTTGCCGTGGAGTTGCAGCACGTTCGCGCCGATCTCGATCGCGTCCCACGCCGCCGCGACCGCTGGGGTGTCGAAAACAACCAGCACGATGTGCGCCGGGCGTTGGTGCTCAGCGAATGTTTCGCGTGCGGCATCGGCTACGCGCAGGGATTGTTCGTGGTCTGCGTGGCGGGGGCTGGGTTCGTAGTGGACGATCCCGACCGCGTCCGCACCGGATCTCACTGCGTGACGTGAGTCTTCGGCTGTGGTGATCCCACAGATCTTGACGAACACTGTGACGTACCCCTTGTCGCTGTGCTTTCGATGCGCAGCTATTGTTGCGCTGGATCCTCTCGCGTTATTGTCTCACGTGAGTTCAAGCCAGCCCGGGGTTGTTCGGGTTTCCTAATGAGCAGCACCGCAATCATCGCAACAACCGCGGCACCGGCATAGAAGATGAAGACTCCCGGGTAGCCGTTGCCTGTTGAGATCATCCAGCCGGTGATGGCTGGGCCGATGATCGCGCCGAAGCGGCCGATCCCGGCGGTCAACCCCATGCCGGTGGACACCAGATGCGCCGGGTAGACGTAGCCGACGAACCCGTAGAGCATCACCTGGGCCGAGAACACGAAGATGCCCGTGACGAGCAAGAATCCGTTAAGTACAAGCCCGCTGTTGAAACGGATCACGAGCGAAAGCAAGAACAGGGCGGCCAGCAAGAACCAGACGGCGTTGGTTCCGCGGACACCGAAGCGGTCCGCGGTTGCGCCACCGACCAACAAGCCCACGACCGCACCGACGTTGGTCACGAACAGCATCACGAGCGAATCCGCAACCGGGTAGCCTGCCGAAACCATGATCTTAGGCAGCCACTGGTTCAGGCCGTACACGAGCAGCAAGCCCATGAAGGACGCGATCCACAACGCGAGCGTCGAGCGTGCCCGGCCGTGAGTGAACAGGGCACCGATCCCCGGCTTCGTGTCGGCCGCCGGCTTGGCATCGGCGCCAGTTTCGACCGGTTCCGCGTCGAGGCTGTCCGGCAAGTAACGGTAGATCAGCGGTATCACGACGAAGCCGAGGGCACCGCCGATGTAGAAGACCCATTCCCATGCGTTCCCGACGGCGAGCGCGACGAGGGAGGCGGCGACGGCGCCGGCGTGGTAGCCGGTCATAGTCACGGTGGAGGCGTGGGCGCGGCGGCCGCTGGCCATGGTCTCTTGCATGAGGGTCAGCGCTACCGGCATCGACGCGCCGAGCCCGACACCTGCAATCAAGCGGAAGAGCGCGATGAGTTGCCACGCGGGCATAAGCGGTAGAGCGACCGTGAAGATGCTGAAGAGGGCCACGCACGCCAAAAGGGTGCGGCGGCGGCCCCACCGGTATGTGAGCGGGCCGATCACGACCGCGCCGACGCCAACGCCGACGAGTGAGACGGTTGCGACGACCGTCATTGCCTCGGTGGTGAGGCCGGCGTGCGGTGCCGCTGGATTCGTGAGGATCGGGGTTGTGGCGCCGAGCGCTACGAGGTCGAAACCTTCCAGGGCTACCGTGGTCCAACACAGAATCATGATCCACATACGTGAGATCGGGGCACCAGCTTGAGTGGTGAAAGTGTGCGTGCGCATGCGTCTCCTCAGCAAGCGTCAGATCCCGGAGTATGCGCGTGGTTCGCGCCCGGCTGCCTCCGGAACACGCGTCATTCTATGGTGCTGAAAGTTATGCGCGCGAGTTATTGACGGATCAAGTTTGAATGTTGAGACGGTTCGCAATGTTGCGGCCGTCATGCGTGCGTGTCGTTTTTATTCACAGTTGCACCCCAGCGTTTCCTCAGACTTTTTGCCCACAAGGCATACGTAGTGCCTCATGTCAAGTTGATCGCGTA
>NZ_KV788974.1:0-75583 GCF_001807395.1 Arthrobacter sp. HMSC06H05
TACGCGATCAACTTGACATGAGGCACTACGGTCCCTTGAGCTAGACGTTGAGCCTACGCAGAGACGCAGCTCGAGGGGTTTCTCGGCTCTTCACGAACGAGGGTGTAGGTGGGGTCTGAAGCCTCCGGCTTCGAGCAGGTTGCGCGCGACGTAGTTCGTGAGGTTCCTGAAGCCGAGCGCGGAGCCGCGGAGGTGTTCGAGTCGGCCGTTGATCGCCTCTGTTGGCCCGTTCGATGTGCCGGGGCGGTCGAAGAACGCGAGGATGTCGGTGGCGCGCTGGCCCATGGTGCGGCCGAGCCGGCGGATCTCTACGAGCGCGGCGGGGACGCCGGTGGTGATCGCATCGAACGCGGCGTGCATCATCTGTTTGGCCTTCTTCTTGTCGGGTTCCCGGTAGGCGGCGACGATGCGCTGGTAGATACCCCAGGTCGCTTCGACTTCGATGTGCTCTTCGATCGCGGACACAGCCTCCAGGCGGGCGGTCTGTTTCTCGGTGAGCAGGTCCGCGCCGGTGTGCAGGGTGCGGCGCGCTTTGTAGAGCGGGTCACCGGCGCGGCCGCGATGCCCGACCGTGTCCTGCTGCACTCGGCGTCGGCACTGGTCCAACGCGTCGCCGGCGAGGCGGACAACGTGGAAGGGGTCCATGACCGGGACGGCGTCGGGGAGTTCTTCGGCGGCGGCCGTCTTGAAGCCTGCGACCCCGTCCATCGCGACGACTTCGATCCGCTTGCTCCACTCGGGTGGGCGCGCCGCGAGCCATTGCTTGAACACCGCCTTCGAACGACCCTCGACCATGTCCAGCAGCCGCGCGGGGCCGGTCTTGTCGCGGGCCGGGGTGAGGTCGATGATCACGGTGACGTACTTGTCACCGAGGCGGGTGTGCCGCCAGACGTGCTCGTCGACGCCGATCGTGGTGACCCCGTCGAACCGACCAGGATCGTCGATGAGTCGACGCTTGCCCTCCGCGAGCACCGCAGTGTTCGCGGCGCTCCAGGAAACCCCGAGACCCGCGGCGACACGGGTCACGGTGAGGTGGTCGATGACGATGCCCCGCAGCGCCCACTCCACGCCAAGGCGGGAGATCTTCGCTCGTGGCGCGGCGGCGCGAGTCATGTCCTGCCGCCACGTCCGTCGGCAGTGCGCGCACCGGTAGCGGCGGACCCGGACCAGAAGCGTTGTCGGCCTATGCCCGAACGGCTCATGCGCGAGTCGACGCGTCACCGTGTCCCGCGACACGCCCTCCGCCCCGCACTTCCGACACCAGGGGTCCACCTCGACCGGCCGACACTCGATCATCGCCCGGTCCCGCTCGATCAGCTGGCCGACCGCTTCGAGTCCGAGTTCATCCAGGCGGCAGAACGTGGTCAGGTCAGGGGTCGCGAAAGTAGAGTGGAGCACGTCGAGGTCTTTCGGGATGGCGAGCGTGAAGAACTTCCATCATCCGGGAGACCTCGACCCCTACCCGGCCACCGACGCGCTCACCCGACTACACCCTCGTTCGCGAAGAGCCGATCTGGTTCTTTGAAATCCGTCATGACCTTCGCCGACAGCACTATGGGGCTGAGCTTGCAAGGCATCTGATCAGCCACTACGCAGGTTACCCCTTGATCGCTTTCTCCGAAGGCGCTGACGAGTTTTGGGTAGGAATTGGCTGGCACTATTACCCGCGTAAAGACGGGGATCCCCATTACCGCAAGCTCTTCGTTTCCCGGAAGATCGGCCCATGACCCTCGCTCGCTGGAAGTGAACCAGTCAAGCGGCTAAATCGTAGTTGGCGCGCGTTTGTATCCGTTGTGACATGAAAGTTTCATACACACGCTGCACACTGTCCTTACCAATCACCGTCAAGCGCGCCAACAGTTCACTGACCTCTTGCGGCGTGTAGTACTCACCACCCGACTTACCGGCCTGCGAGGCATACATCTGCATCAGGTACTCGTAAGCGTCACCGAACATGTCGATGCCCTCATCGTGCTGCTCGCCCATGTCCAGCTCACCGATCGCGTTGAGCAACTTCCGCAGCTTCTCATTACGGCGCTCCACCGTGTTACCCAAGCGGGTCGAGTTCACATCAAGATCATCGAACAGACCCTTGAGGTCGTCCTCGCTCGCATGCCCCACCGACGAACCCTCGATGTTCTGGAAGACCTTCTCCAGGGTCTCGTTCAGGTTCTCATCCTGCGCCGCCCGCTTGCGCACGTTCACGAACAGCTGCGACGGGAGGATGAAGAAGCCCTTCTCATCCACCATCATTTGGCGGATCGGTTCAGCCTGCTCATCAGTGAGGTCCGCGTAGCTGAACCCTTCGCCCTCGTTCTTCTCGATGAAGGTAGCGAGGTTCTCCGAAATGAAGCGATAGAACAGCATGCCGAGCACATAGCTCTTGAAGTCCCAGCCGTCCACCGCGCCGCGGAGCTCGTTCGCTACCTCCCAAATAGTCCGGTGCAAACGATCCCGCTGAACCTCACGCGACAAAGAACCCACAACAACCCCTCAAAACCCAGGCACGCGAATGGAAGCCAAAAGAAAGCTTTCTGACAGGATATGCCAGCGTGCGGCGGCCGACGTGGTGGGGCGCGCGGTGGTGGGACGAGAGTGCGGGGCGCGTGCTCGCGGCGATACGAAGCGGTGGCTTGCAACCGGGTCTCCGCTCCAGACCCCGCGCGTAGGGTTGTTGGCATGGGTACATCTAAGAATGTCCTTGTCATCGGCGGCCACGGACGAGTTGCCCTACGCACCCTGCCGTTGCTGACCAAAGCCGGCCACAACGTCGAGGCCCTCATCCGGAAGCCCGAGTATGAGGCGGACATCGTAGCCCTCGGCGCGCGGCCTCGCATTGCCGAGATGCTCGACTTCGACGACGCCGCGTGGGATGAACTGCTGCGCGACAAAGACGTCGTCATCTGGGCGGCAGGCAACGGCGGCCGCAACGGTGTCGACCAGACCTACGCGATCGACCGCGACGCCGCGATCGCATCGATCGATGCGGCCACCCGCGCCGCTAGCAAGCCGCGCTACCTGATGGTGAGCTTCGCGACCTCGTTCGTGCACCCCATCGATGAGGAAGACCCCTTCCACCATTACGTGCTGGCCAAGCGTGCCACCGACGAGCACCTGCAAGGCACCAGCCTGGACTACGCGATCGTTGGCCCGGGGCTCCTTACCGATGAGGATGCGCCCGCCGGTATGCAGCGTTTCGATCCCAACAGCGGTGTACCGGAGAACACGGAGACCAGCCGGGAACTCGTCGCACAGGTGTTGGCACACCTGGCTGACGCAGATCAGCTCCCGGAGGACCGGTTCATTGCGTTCATGGACGGGACAGACCCAGTAGCGAGCCTGTGAGTTAGTTTCTGCTGAGCCAGTTCCGGTTCACAACAGCTCTGGTTCGCAACAGCGGTGCCGAGCAGCCGATCACATAGGTGACGGCGCTCGGCACCGTTGTTGTTTAAGGATCTTGATAATCCTTGGCTAGGCCGGAGCGACATCCAAGGATAAGCGTTATCCTTGGGTAGAACACGGATCTGCCAAAGGATAAGCATTATCCTTGAGAGAAACCCCGCTTGCTGGAAGGCTAGTGGTTATGTCGTGGACAGCTAAGGAATGGACTCCCTCTGACAATGCACGGCGCCCACGCGACCGTTGGCACGGAACCTACTGGGCGTATCAGCCGTCCTCACTCACCACACCTGAGTGGCGCATCGACCCGGCAATAGCAGCCGAAGCCGGTCGCGTGGAACGTCGCATCCGAAACCTGAAGTTTCACGACGCCGCAGGCAAACTCGAAGCCGTGTCCCGCCACCTTCTGCGCACCGAAGCAGTCTCAAGCTCCTACATAGAGGGACTGCGTTCTAACCCGAAGAACATCGTGTTTGAAGAGCTCAAACAACTAGAACGCGGGACGAAGGGCGCCCCCGACGCGGGGCATCCATCAGTAGCGGCAGAAGTCGCCGCCAACATCGCGGCCCTCACCAGCGCCGTTGAACGTCTCGGGACAGCCGAAAATGTCACGTGGGCCGACATCGAAGCGCTACAGACAGAACTGCTACCCCACCTGGGCGCCTCAGGCATTCGTGACAGACAAAACTGGGTTGGCGGGAGCGAGTTCCACCCGGGCCAAGCCGAGTTCATTCCGCCCAGCGAAGACGCGCTAGTTCCCGCGGTTGAGGACCTGGTGGAGTTCATGAACGGCGCCGCCGTGGGGTCCCTGATCCAGGCCGGGCTGGTTCATGCGCAGTTCGAAACTCTGCACCCTTTCGCTGACGGTAATGGGCGCATCGGTCGTGCCCTCATCCACACCGTGCTTGTCCGTGGCGGCCTCACAGAAGGCTCCGTCCTGCCGATCAGCCAGGTGCTCCTGACGCGTTCCGAAGAATACATTGCCGGGCTCATGGCGTTCCGTGGCATCCCGAACGGCGCCGAACTCGCATCAGATGCTGAACCGGTCCGCGAGCTCAGCGTCAGCGAAGGTATCAACGCGTGGCTGCGGACGTTCATCGCCGCCGCTGATGACGCTGTGGATCTCGCCTCTGAACTCAGAGATGAGCTCGACGAGTTCGAACGTGACGCCCGAGATATGGTCGCGGCCCATGCCGAGCAGACCGGCACGCGTATTCCGCGCAGCGACTCAACTGTATGGAAGATGCTTGATGTTCTGCCGAAGTTGCCTGCTTTAACCGTCGATGTGGCGGCTCATCTAACCGGAACCAGCGGCACCTCGGCACAAAACGCCCTTGAATACCTTGCTGAGGCCGGCGTCCTAGAGCGGCGCAGCGTTGGCAAGGGCAAACGCGGTTTCGTCTGCAACGACATTTTCGAGCTGCTGAACGCAACCCAACGTAAATGGGCGAGCACCCGGTTCGACACCCGCATCAGCGCACCGAACCGACCTGTACCGGGCAGACATGAAGCCTAGACCTCGAGGGTTAGCGTGAAAGTTGCTTGTTCTCGGGGGTACGAACAACCCGACGCTTAGCAGAGAAGCTATACTCCATGGTCATCGTGGAGCGGAACGTTATCAGCGTCGCCACCACCTGCGGGCGGCCGTTCTCAACGACTGCCCCTCCAACTGGCCCATGGACAGCCGACTGTCACGAAGGTATTGGCCGCGATCGTGGCGGCTTTATGCATGGGGTGCCACTCGCAGTCCTGCCTTTTGCGTACGGCACAGAAGTCGTATAGTGTCATATTCCATGGATAATTGGAATACGAACTGCTATTGCTCCTTCTTCTGGGACAAAACATCGTGGTCCTCGAAGACCATGCAACCGCTCCCGTCACTCTTCGCGAAAGAGAACGAATGAATACCGATTCCAAACTAGACGCACCGGTCAGTGAGCACGAACGCGCCCGCGTGCACAAACGCACACTCACAGTTGTAATCCTGAGCCAGATCCTTGGGGGTGCTGGCCTGGCTGCTGGTATCTCTGTCGGGGCGCTGCTTGCTCAAGACATGCTCGGCTCCGATGCCCTCTCCGGATTGCCAACTGGCATGTTCACGCTGGGCTCTGCCCTCGCCGCCTACCTTGTGGGCCGCTCCACACAGAGATTCGGTCGCCGATTGGGCTTGGCCTACGGGTTCATCGCCGGCGGGATCGGCGCTCTCGGCGTCGTGATCGCCGCAATCGCAGATAACGTCCCACTACTGTTCGGTGCATTGTTTGTCTACGGCTCAGGCACCGCGACGAACCTGCAAGCCCGCTATGCTGGCACAGACCTGGCACTGCCCAACAGGCGCGGGTTCGGAGCGAGCATGGCGATGGTAGCCACCACGATCGGCGCCGTCGCCGGCCCGAACCTCATCGAGCCAATGGGCGCTTTTGCTGACACAGTAGGTGTGCCAACTCTGGCGGGTCCGTTCATCCTAGCGGCGGTTGCCTATACCGCGGCTGGCATCTTCCTGTTCGCGTTCCTCCGGCCCGACCCCTACCTGCTTGCACGAGACATAGCCGAACACGAAACAGCCCAAGCCGCCCAGGCTGATCAGGCCACGACAATACCGAAAGTCGGGGTGAACGCATACGTCGGCGCGACGGTGATGGTGCTCACGCATATCGTCATGGTCGCGATTATGACGATGACTCCGGTGCACATGCGAGCCCATAACCACGAAATTGGCGCGGTTGGTCTCGTGATCGGACTCCATATCGGTGCGATGTGGCTACCCTCTCTAGTCACCGGCGCCCTCGTTGATAAACTCGGCCGCACCCCGATGGTGATCGCCTCCGGAGTCACACTACTGTTCGCCGGGCTCCTGGCAACACTTGCTCCTGCCGATTCTCTCGGACTGTTGATCCTCGCGCTCATACTGCTCGGCCTCGGATGGAACTTCGGTCTAGTCGCAGGCACAGCGCTCGTGGTCGATGCAACAGTGCCGCAGAATCGACCCAAGACACAGGGCACCATCGATGTGCTCATGGCGCTCGCCGGCGCTGGCGGCGGGATGGTATCTGGGGCCGTCATGCACGCCACGAGCTACCAGGTGCTGTCCATTGGCGGCGGTATCCTCGCTATCGTCCTGGTCCCTGTGCTCTTCTGGGCACGGAACAAACAGCGCTGAGACAGAAGCTCACCGCTCCCCACCACGAAACTGTTACCCTCATTCCATGAAAAAGGAGAATATCTCTGGGCTGAGCAGAGCCGACGTGTTCGATGTATTCGCCGAAGTAATGAAAGCGGTCGCCAACGGCAGACGCTTAGAACTGCTTGAACTTATGGCACAGAACGAGCATGCCGTTGAAGACCTCGCGCGCATGACCGGCATGGCGATCACAACAACCTCTGCACATCTGCAGACGCTGAAGCGTGCCGGGCTTGTGCTGACTCGTCGCCAACGCACCAGCATCTATTATCGACTCGCCGGTGACGACGTGGCCGAGCTCTACACGGCTGCGAAGAGGGTCGCGCTCGCGCACAACCCGAAGCTACAAGCCACACTACAGACGTACATGGGTGAGCCACGAGCGCAAAGCCCCACCATCGACCCCGCTGCCGTCACCTCGGACATGTTCGTAGTTGATGTGCGCCCGGCAGATGAGTACGAAACAGCACACTTTCCCGGCGCTGTATCGATTCCGTTGGACGAGATCGAGGAGCGCTACACCGAGATTCCGCCGGGTTCCGAAGTCGTGCTGTACTGCCGGGGAGAACTGTGCAGATTCGCACGGGAAGCCGCCGTATGGTTGCGTGAGCGTGGCATCGACGCGAAAGCGATGGATGAGGGCATCATCGAGTGGAGAGCGAACAAAGACATCATTCTCAACATCGCTTGAGAACGGAGCCGACACCGGCCGCTTCGCCGCCCTGCTTGACGTCTAGCACGGGGTATCAACGACGGTTGAAAAGGGCGACCGTTTCCGGCGGGGTCTTCCCGAATGTCTCGGGGTTCACGGGACGCTTCGCGCGCGGCAGTCCTTCCACGACGAGCAGATAGGACTCGGTGACCAGGTCATCGATGAGCTGTTTCGAGATGTCCTCACCGGGATGCAGGGTGATCCAGTGCTTCTTGTTCATGTGGTACCCGGGAGTGATGCTCTCGTGCGCTTGCCGCAGAGCCATGCTGTCGGCGGGGTCCGCCTTCAAAATCACGATCGGCTCGCCGGTAATATCGGTGAGCAGCATGAACACCTTGCCGCGCGCCTTGTAGACGTCCCAGTCAGGGCCGAACGGGTGAGTCAGCCCAGTGCCGGGCAATTCCTGCGTGCGGTCTGTGGCGTGCTGTTGCAGAGTCTTCCCGTCCATCGGATCCGCTTTTCTCTCGCTTCGTATGTGCACGATCGTACGCGCCGATCGCGCCGCCGCTTCGACAGTGCGCAGGCGTCAGTCACATCACGCGGACGCGGTTCTCACCTTCCAAGCGGGAGTTCTGCAACACCGGCAACTCTTCGCGCGCTGGCGCTACAGCATCCAGGTCAAGGTCCACCACAAGAAGCTCAACACCACTTCCTGCCGAAGCGATCATGTTGCCATCCGGTCCGACCACGAACGAATGCCCCACACCGTTCGGTGAACCTTCATACGACTCGGCGCCCGTAACTGCAGTATCAGCCTGGTCGCACCCGACCACAAATGCCGTCGCATCCAAGGCCCGCGCACGGCCCAACAGCTGAAGCTGCTCAACCTTGCCTTCGCCTGAACCCCACGAGATTGAGCTGATAATGACGTCTGCGCCGGCTCGCGCCAGCGAGGTGTACAGAGCCGGGAACCGCAAGTCATAGCAAATCGTCAAACCTACGGTGACGCCGTCGATGTTCACCGCAACAAGATCTTCCCCCGGATCTACAGCATCAGATTCCTTGTGACCGAAAGCATCAAAGAGGTGGATCTTGTCATAATGAGCTTCGACACGTTCACCTGCACCATCGGCTCCCGTGACCAGCAACGTATTAACGACCCGTCCGCCCTGACCTGGGCGGAACATTCCCATAGCTACCACCACGCCAGCTTCAGCCGCCAGCTCACGCACACGCTGAGCAAATGGGCCGTCCAGCTCCTCCGCATAATCAGACAGTTTGGACCCGAACGGGACCATCGTCGCCTCCGGGAACACCACCAGCCGCGCCCCCTTCTCAGCGGCGTCCGCAACGTTATGTTGAATCAGGTCCAGGTTCTTCTGCTTATCCGAGCTCGAATTGATCTGAGCGATTGCTACCTTCACTGAACTTCCTTCCTCTACCCCACTGCCCTCTGCCGAATGTCGCGCCGTGGCTCTTCGACACAAACGTCGCTTCGCAATGAACAACTAAATAGCTAGAGGCTAGGGTTGAATTTATGGCTAAACTTGTTGGTCCTGCGGCCCGCATCGCCGCATATGAGCGCTTGCGGGAGCTTGTCCTTACTGACCCTGCAGTGCAGGGAACGTTTCTCACCGAGGCAACTTTGGTGGAACGTTTAGGACTTTCACGAACTCCCATTCGCGAGGCTCTCATCATGCTCGCCGCCGATGAGTTAGTCGAGCTCATTCCCCACCGCGGCGCTTACGTCCCACCAGCTACGGCGAAGAATGTTCGCGATACGTTCGCGATGCGGCTCCTTATCGAGGAGCACTGCGCCCGCGCCACCATCGCCGCTGGAACAGTTCCTCGTTCCGCCATGAGAACACTCTTGGAGGAACAAGAAGCCCTCGATATCGCCACTGCGAGCCCCAAAGAGTTCATCTCCGTCGATCAGGCTTTCCATGCTGCCCTCGTCAATGCCGCAGACAACGCGGTGATGTCCCAGATGTATCAGAAACTGCGTGTCAATCACGTACGGTTTGGTATCAGCGCAACCATGAACGAAGGGCGTTTCCAGCAGGTTCTTCGGGAGCACCACGCTATCTTCGATGCGCTGGATGCCGGCGACGCCGATGCCGCAGTAACCGCAGTCCGTGACCACATCACAATCACCCGGGACATCCTCCTCAGCCAGATCGAACAAGGCAAAAGATTCGCCTGGTAACAGGTCAGACCACGGACCGCGGAATCGCACCTATTCGTTAGTCTGCGGCAAGGACCGGACGAGTCTTATGGATGGACTCGAGGTATTCGTAGTCCTCTTCCACATTGTTGTCGCGGCCCATCACCAAACCAATAATGGTGATTGAGCAAGCAACCGCAAGGTATACGGCCACGAATACCCACGTCCCGGTCTTATCCAACAACAGTGTGAACATTGCTGGCGCAATCGCTCCGCCCAATACTCCTGCGATCGTGTACGCGAGGGACGCGCCAGTGTAACGCAGACGCGGATGGAACTGCTCAATCACAAACGCAGCCTGCGGCCCGTACATGAACGAGTGGAAGAACAGCCCGATCGGGATTCCAACGTACATCCAGAACGTCGGGTTGGTGTGTAGCAACAAGAAGAAGGTGAATCCCCACACTGCCGCGGCTACGGCTGATGCTCCATAAACCCAGCGACGATTGATCTTGTCGGAGATGTGCCCTGCCAGTGGAATACACACCAACTGGAAAACCGAACCGATCATGACCGCTGAGAGCACCATCGTGCGTTCAAGATCCAAGACCAACGTGCCGTATGCGAGTGTGAATACCGTGAACAACGCGTAGGTGACGTCTGGGCCGATGCGCGAAAGGATCGCGGAAAGAAGCTGTTTAGGTTCGGACTTCAGAAGCTCGGTAATCGGCTTCTCTGGCTTGTCACCGGATTCCTCGACGGCGCGGAAGACCGGGGTGTCCTCCAGCTTGAGGCGAATCCACAAACCGAAAGCAACCAGAACTGCAGACACGAGGAACGCTACACGCCAGCCCCACGCCATGAACTGATCGTTCGTGAGGGCCAGGGAGAGCAGCGCGAAGGCACCGTTAGCGAGCAGGTTGCCCGCAGGAGGGCCAATCTGTGCAGCGGAAGACCAGAAGCCGCGGCGTTCAGGTTCTCCGTATTCGCCGGAGAGCAAGACGGCTCCGCCCCATTCGCCGCCTACCCCAACGCCTTGCGCGAATCGCAGCAAGACCAGGATGATCGGCGCAATAACACCGATCTGTGCGTAGGTTGGCAAAAGACCGATGAGGACAGTCGCGATACCGATCAAGATGAGCGTCCACACCAGGATGTTCTTGCGCCCGACCCGGTCCCCGAGGCGGCCAAACACGATACCGCCAACCGGACGCGAAATGTAGCCCACCGCGTAGGTGGAGAACGCCAGCAGGACGCCGGTCATTGGGTCATCGGTTGGGAAGAACAGTTGCGGAAATACGATTGCCGCTGCCGCTGAATAGATCGCGAAGTCGTACCACTCAAGCGTGGTACCGCTCAGACTCGCGGTAAAGGCTTTGTATAAATCTTTCTTTGAAACTTCCGGCTTTGCGTTGGCCGAACTAGGCGCCGAGCTCACTTCGAACACCCTTTCACTCGTGAGGCAGATCACAGGTATCGTTGATTATATACAAGTTGTATACAAGAATGCATTCTGAAAACCTGACCTCGGCGACGCATGTGAGAACGCTCGAAAGGACACGCCAAAATGACGACGCTCAGCTTCGAACTACCTGACGGATCAACCGAAACAATCACTGTCCAGAAGCTCCTCAACGCTGGCTATGCTGGCCGCAATCAAGAAGACGTCCAGGCCCACATCGATGAACTGGCCGAGCTCGGTGTGCCCGCCCCAACTACCATTCCGTCTCTTTACCCGGTGTCGCCATATCTTGCGCAGCAGACTGAGCTAGTCGACGTTCAACACAACAAGACCTCCGGCGAGGCTGAATGGGCCATCATTTTTACAGCTAACGACATCTTGCTCACCGTGGCATGCGATCACACGGACCGTGCGCTTGAAGAACACGGCGTTGCCTGGAGCAAGAACGCGTCACCGGATGTGTTGGGCAAGAAGGCGTGGCGCTTGAAGGACGTTGAGGAAAACCTCGATTCCATCCGGCTTGAAGCATTCGTGACCGACTCCGACGGGAGCGAGCAGCAGATTCAAAACGGCACTTTGGCTGAACTTCTGCCACCTAAATACTGGATCGAAAAGCTCACCGAGCGCGGTGATGCCGAAGAAGGCACCATCCTGATCTCCGGCACCATCCCAATGAACGGTGAAGTCAACCAGTTCGCCAACAAATGGCGCGTGGTCATGACCAACCGGGACACTGGAGACAGCATCGACCTGGCATACACCGTCAAGCCAATGCCAGAACCGATCGGGTAAAACGCCGCCCCGCTCGTAGTGCAACAGCGGAAGCGCCGGTAGCTAGCACTGCTAGCTACCGGCGCTTCCTCTGAATTCCGCTGAGTACAGTCCACCCGGAACTGTTGCGTGGATAGCGGTTTACCGGTGGTGGATCGATTTATAGGACAGGTATGCGTGGAGCCCTTCCGGACCGTACTCGACACCCATACCGGAATCGTGCCGGCCACCGAACGGTGCCGCATGGTTCGATGCGAAGAAGTTCACACCAACCGACCCTGAGTCGATCTTCTCGGCAACCGCTCTGCCCGCCTCCTCGTCGGCCGTGAAAACGATGCCGCCCAGACCGAACTCAGTGTTGTTAGCAATCGCGATCGCCTCTTCAACACCCGAGCTGTCGTCGTACTTGATCATCGAGATCACCGGGCCGAAAATCTCTTCCCGTGCAATCCGCATGTCCGGTGTGACGTCCGCGAAAACGGTTGGTTTCACAAAGAAACCCTGCCCCAGCTCCCCAGCAAGGTCGGCCGGCTCACCGCCCGTCACGCATCGCGCACCCTCGGCTTTAGCCGAATCGATGTACTCCAACACGGTGTTGTATTGAGACTCCGTAGCGCACGGCCCAAACACCGTCGCCTCCGCCAACGGATCCCCCTGGGCTGCCCCGCTGATCTCCTCAGCCACTAGTTGCACGATCTCCTCGTACCGTGACGTAGGAACGATCAACCGCGTGGAAATGTAGCACGTCTGCCCCGTATTCCTCAGGCAGGACCGCACTAGGTTAGCGCGCAGAACCTCCACATCAACATCCGGCAGAATCACAGCCGAAGACTTACCGCCCAACTCAAGCGTGACTGGCCGCAACAACTCGCCACACGCCGCCGCGATCTTCCGGCCCACTGGAGTAGACCCCGTGAACGCGACCTTCGCCACGTCCGGATGCCGAACCAGCTTGTCGCCCATCTGGCCGGACCCCGTCACCATATTCACCATACCGGCCGGCACCCCTGCAGCTGCGATGGCATCCATGACGATGCGGATAGACACCGGCGTAGGCGAGGCGGGCTTGATAACCACAGTGCAGCCAGCCAACAAAGCTGGCGCCAGCTTGATAACAACCAGGTTGATCGGGAAGTTCCACGGCGCGATCAACGCGCACACCCCAACCGGGTCCCGCTTCACGGTCGAGGAAAACCCACCCCGAGGAGCTGGGCGCACGTCCTCCTCATCGATAACGTGCGCCAGGGTCGCGAAATACCGGAAAATACCGGCCGCGTTCGCCGCGGCACCAGCAGTCTCTGCGACCGGGGAACCGTTCTCTAGCGAGTTAGTCCATGACAAGATATCGGCCCGCGCTTCAATCTCATCCGCAATCCGGTTCAGATACTGTGCGCGTTCAGCGGCCTCAAGCCCGGACCAAGCGCCGGCATCGAACGCATCCTTCGCGGCGGCCACGGCCGCGTTCAGGTCATCATCGTTACCTCGCGGGACAGAACCCCACACTTGACCGGTTGCAGGATCCACCACATCCGCACGCTCGCTCGCGTGCGCCTGAACCCACTGGCCACCGATAAAGTGTGTGTCCACATGCCGGTATGGAATATCCAGTTCAGTCCGCACCGTGCGAGGACTGTTTTCCAGGTTGAGAGTGCTCATCGCAGAATCCCCGTCTGCAGTAGCTCCTTGCTGCGAGCCAAATCAGTGGTGCCCATCTCGTAGCCAGCCTGGGTGAGTAACTCCGGGATGATCTCGACCGTCAAACGGTCCGTGTACCAGGCCGGGTCCTGACCAAACCAGGAAGCCGCAAGCGAGATACCCGCGTGGTCGAAGCGCCACAACCGGTCGGAATCGCGCATCAACGCATCTTCCAGGCTGTAAGCGACCGGGCGGGTGTCATGCCCATCGATGATCTCGCAAACCTTCTCGATGAACTCTTCCGAGTAATCCAACTCCCCCAGAACTCGCTGGGCCACGTTGCAACCCTGTTCTTCGTGCTCGAAGCGGATGGCCGCTTTACGCCAGTTGTCGCCGAAACCTTCGGACAAGATACGGGACTCATCAACATGTGCCCACCCGGTGTCGTGCAGAATCACCGAGATCATCACCAGGTCGCGGTCCGCCTCCGGGTAGGCGTCGCACAAGCGTTGAGCGAAACGTAGCGAGATCGGCAAGTGAATGTCGTTGCCGCGGGTGCGGGATTCCGGGACAATCCTTTCCCAGATCGGGTTGTACTTAGCCAGCTCCGCCTCTGCTTCTGCGCTGAGCGGGCAGGAGATCGGGTCAGTGTTGATGGGCTGCTCGGTAGGGATAGGCCGGACCGGGTAGGCTGCCGCGAAGGCCTCGGCCCGCGGGTCCGCTTCCGCGGTGGTTTCTTGCGTGGACGTCATGGAGGCTCTCCTTAGCCAATCACTTTCTTCAGCATGGTGTTCGGGTCCGCGGCCTCATCCGCTGGAATGTTCTTCCCTACGGTCAGGGCCTGCCGGACAGCCATGAAATCTAGAGGCGCGTTGATGCAGTCGGCGGCCAGTATCTTGCCGTCGCGGTAATACAGCACGGTGTGTTTGTTCTTCTCCGGTACCGAGCGCGTCACGGTGTCGGTGTAGCCGTCTTTCAGACCCGCGATCTGTAGCCGTAGATCTGCCTGGTTGGACCAGAACCACGGCACTGATTCGTAGCGGACGTGGCGGCCGAGAACGGTCTGGGACGCGGTCTTAGCCTGTTCGATGGCGTGGTTGACTGACTCGATCCGCACCTGGTCGCTCGCCGGGGTGCCGTGCACGGACGGCGCTTTCAGGTGGTCCGGCAGCGGGTTAGGCATGATGGTGCAGTCCCCCACCGCCAAGGTGTGGCCGTCAGAGGTGCGGGCGTATTCGTCCACCACAATGCCGTCGTCTACCTTCAATCCGAGCTGTTCTGCAAGCTCGGTGTTGGGGATAACTCCGATGCCGACCAGTAACAGGTCAGCCGGGATTCGGCTTCCGTCGCTGAGGATCACCGCGGTGATCTTATTGGTTTGCTCATCGACTTCAACGGAGTCAAGCCCGGTTTCCAACCGGATATCAAGGCCACGCTCACGGTGCTTTTCAAGGAACAGCTCCGCGACTTCAGCCGAAACCGCCCGGCCCACAAGACGAGGCCCAGCCTCAACCACGGTCACTGCCTTACCCATTCCGTGCAGCGAACACGCTGCCTCCAGGCCGATGAACCCGCCACCGGTCACCACGACGTTCTGAGCATCAGGCACAACAGCCTTCAATTCCAAAGCGTCATCAGCGGTGCGGAGGTAGTGCACACCTGCCGGGTTGGATTCCAGCCCTGGCGCGGCCAAACGGCGAGCGCGTGCACCTGTAGCCAAAACGAGCCGGCCGTAGTGGATCTCTTCTCCCGCATCGGTCGTGGCGGTCTTGGCTGCGCCGTCCACTTCGGTGATCCGTGTGTTCTTGAGCAGGGTGATGCGTTGCTCATCCCAGAAGTCATTGCTGCGGAAAATCAGTTGCTCTGATTCGATTTCCCCGGCCAGGAACTCTTTGGATAGCGCGGGGCGCTGGTAGGGGCGGTGGTTTTCTTCGCCCACCATGGTGATGGTGCCGGTAAAGCCATCTTCGCGTAGCGAAATGGCCAACTGCACCCCCGCCTGGGAGGCTCCGATGATCAGCACATCCGTTTTCATGTGTATGTCCTAGATTCTTTGCGGTCGGCTAACGCCTAGACCTGGGTGGCCGGGGTGGTGACGTAGATGGTCTCGGCGGCGTCGGCAGGTAGCTGGCAAGAGAGGCGGGAGTTGTCTTCCCGGTCTTCGGAGGTGCCCCACAGCATTTCGTCTTCCAGCTCTTCCATGGGTTCGAACGCGTCTTGGCTGCGTTCATCGACGAATACGTGGCAGGTCGCGCACGAGAGCGCGCCGCCGCATTCGGCGGTGATGCCGGGGATACCGTTGCGTTTTGCGGTCTGCATGACTGAATCGCCGGCTTGAGCGGTCGCGGTGCGTTCCACGCCGGAAGCGTCAGTGAAAACTACGTTGCTCATTGCGGTGTCCTTCCTTGAGATAAGAACAGTGGGAGTAAGTCTTTAGATGAATTGGCGGCCGCCGTCGACTACCAGGGTCTGCCCGGCGACGTAACTGGATTGGTCGGAGGCTAGGAACAGGGCGGCACCCAGCATGTCTTCGGGTTCGGAAGCCCGGCGCAAAGCGCCTCGGTCCACCCCGTAGCTCGCGGCGTCCTCCATGAGTCCGAGCGAGGCCTCGGTGAGTGTGAAGCCTGGAGCGAGCGCATTGACGCGGATGTTGCGCCGGCCCAATTCCTTAGCCAGAACACGAGTGAGCCCGATGACTCCGGCTTTGGATGCCACATAGTGGGCCCACTGTTCGGAACCGGAATACACGGTGGCTGAGGCCAGGTTCACGATGCGCGCGCCATCTTTCATGTGCGGCGAGCAAGCCTTGGACATTAGCCATGGCCCCTTGAGGTTCACCGCCATGACCTGGTCCCATTCCGCAGGGTCGATGTCCTCGAACGGGGTCCGGGTGATGGTCGCGTAGATCGCCGCGTTGTTGATCAGAACGTCGATGCTGCCGTGCGCGAATTCAGCGGCGGCAGCGGCGCAGGCCTCCGTTGAGTCCACGTCAGTGACATCAACTGCGACGGCGAGCGCGGTGTCTTCTCCGCGTTCGGTGTTGACCATGTTCGCGGTCTCTTGTGCGCCTTCGAGGTTGCGGTCTGCGCAGACCACCCGGTAGCCGGCAGCGGCGAAGCCGAGTGCGAAGACTCGGCCCAGGCCGCCGGCTGCCCCGGGGATCAGAGCGGTTTGCGGGTTGTTGGCACTCATGAGAGCGCTGCCTCCGCGGTAGCTGACTCGGCTTCGGCGCCCTCATCAGACGGTCCGTCGAGGATTTCCACGGTGCCGGCGGTGCCGTTGACGCGCAGGTACTGGCCCGTCTGGATGGTGGTGGATGCCGAACCTGTGCCCGTGACCGCCGGTAGTGCGTATTCGCGACACACGATCGCAGCGTGGGACATCATGCCGCCGATGTCGGTCACTGCGGCCTTGATCTTGCCGAAGATCGGACCCCAGCTCGGGGCGGTCACCGGCGCCACCAGGATCTCGCCCTGCTGGACCTGACCGATCTCATCGGCATCCATGATCACGCGGGCGTAGCCTTCCGCAGTGCCTGGGGACGCAGCCATGCCTTTCAGGCCAGACTCGTTGACGTCATCGCCTGCCAGCCACTGCTGGACCTGTTCGGTGGTGATGCCCCAGAGCATGCGGGTGAACGGCTCGGTGATTGCTTCCGGTGGCGTGTTCAACGCTGGCGCTGGGCGGGCCTTCTTCAAGGCGGTCACGGTGCTCTTGCGTTCGGCGATAACGTCCGGCCAGTACACTGGACCGATCGCCTTAGCGCCGATGCCGTGCGAGTTGACCAGATCGAACAGGGCGTCGCGGACCTCGGTGCGGGATAGGTACAGCATGTCCTCGTCATCTGCCCAGAAACCGGCGTCTGCGAAGACCTTAGACAAGGCACGGACCTTGCGCCAGAAGATGCCCATGGTCCAGTGCTCGATGTAGAAGTTGTGGTTCTCCACATACGGGTACGCGGTAGCTGCCAGGGAACGCTTGGCATCGAAGATCGCTGCGGTCTCTTCATCCAGCAAGTCCTGGTATTCGCTGATGATGCGCTCACGCTCGGCAACGAGCTCGGCCATCGGGCGCAGAATCTGCTGGCCCTGCTCCAAGCGGTGGATGTAGTCAGCGATGAAGCCCAGCGGGATGTCCAAATGGTCGCGCCAGTACTTATCGTGGCAGTAGAAGCCGTTACCGGTGGTGAAGTTGAACCACGGATCCTGCGCCTCTTCCCACTGAGCCAGCCACTGATCCCCACCCTCAGCGGCGGCGATCGCGGCCAGAGTTGCTTCCGCATCGTCCGTGTTGGTGAAGTGTTCCTGCAGATTCAGATCCACAGCCTTGACCGCCAGATGCTTCAGCTCATCATCCGGACGGAACAGCTCCATGTCCTCGCCCTGAACCATCACGGCAATGTTCTGCTCTGGGATGTTCGGGAACACTTCCTTACAGAAGTTGAAGAAGTCCAGGTAAGCGATGTAGCCCAGGTTCAGGAACTCAAAGTGGTACTGCCAGTTCTGGTAAGCCAGCTGGATCAGGCGGTCGTAATCCTCCAGCAGCCGCTCCGAGCCGTCTTTACCCACACCGTCCTGGATGTCCTGCATCGGCACCATGTCCGGCAACGGCTTGAACTCGATCGACTCCATCTCATTCAAGGTGTCGCGCACCTTGGTGTGCCACTGATCCAGTAGCGGCTGCCAGTTCTGGAAGTAGTGCCCGATGCGGGCTTCAAACTCCGGAACCCGTTCAGCAATCTCTTCTTCAGGAACCGGGATCGGAGACATGTACAAGTACCCCAGGTGCACGCGGAACTCGATGCCCTTAGCGGTAGGGATCATCAAGTGGCGTGCGTTGTATTGGCCTAAGCACTTCACAGCGAACTCAGCGCCGATAGTCTCAAACGGCTTGAAAACGGTAGGCCAGTGCTGCGAATCGCAGAACCAGAACTTCTGATCCTCTTCGTCCTTGAGCTTGTCTTGGAAGACCAGATAATACGGATAGATTTTCTCCCAGCCTTTAGCCCCCTCAGGGACTGGTAGTTCAGACGGCTTAGGGAAAGACTTCATCGCCATGATGCGTTCCTTAGTTCTTAATAAAAGCGGAGGTGATAGAGGACAGGGAGAAGGAGCCACCGTTGCCGGCGGCACCAGTGAGGGAACCGGTCAGGTTCGCTGCGTATCCACCCGTGCTGGCCGGTTTCACGGCAGGCTTCTTGGAGGAATGGACAGTCTCGGGGCGAGACTGCAGCAACAGCAGGTTCTCCCCGTCTGGGAGATCAGCATCTAGAGCCCATTCGATGTCCTGTGGGCAGCCGTAATGCTTTTCTGCACGCTTAGCCATGGCAGCCACCTGGGTGAGTTCCTCATCGTTCAAGGAACGCACCGCACGGCGTTCAGCGTCCACTTCCCTCTCAATCAGCGTCTTAGCTGCTACATCCGGGACCAGCTCTGCGTGCTTGTCACCAATATGCTCGGAAACGAGCCCCATGGTGACCTTGTCCACCATGATGTTGTCCGGGGTGACCTGACCGGAAACCACCATCTCGCCCACACCATAAGAGGAATCGACGGTGATCTTGGAGCGGTCCCCGGTGGCCGGATCAAGGGTCATAGCGACCCCGGAGACCTTAGCGTTGACCATCTTCTGGACGACCACCGCCATGGACAGCCCCTCGTCAGGGATGTTGTTTTTCAGGCGGTACAAGATAGCCCGCGCCGTATAGAGGCTGGCCCAGCACTTACGGATATGCTCACCAACCGTGTCGAAGCCTTCCAGCCACAGGTAGGTGTCCTGCTGGCCAGCGAAGGACGCATCCGGCAGGTCTTCCGCGGTCGCCGAAGAACGCACAGCGACCGGGACTGGCTCCTCAAAACGCTCCATGAGCGCTTCGTGGGCCTGGCGAGTCAGCTCGGAGGAAGCTGGCGGGACCGGAGCGGACAGAATCTTCTCCCGAACCTTCTTGGAGATCTCCTCGACCTCGTCCACAGCGTCCGGGTTGAGACCTTCGAGCGCTTCCCGAACCTTCTCGTGGAGATTGTGTGCGGCCATGAACTCATCGAACAGAGCGCATGTCACCACAAAACCTGGCGGGACCGGCATACCAGCCGCAGTCATCGAAACCAGGGAGGCACCCTTACCGCCTAGCTGCTCAAGTTCAGGCTCGATGCCGCCATCAAAGAACTGAATCAATTCGTTAGATTTCATCGTTTGAAACTCCTAGAACCTAGCTAGCCCAGCGCACCGGAACGGACTCTGGGACGCGGAAGGAAATGTTCTCCCGGAAGGTGATCTCTTCCGGTGCCACCAGCTGCAGATGCGGGGCGATCTTGACGATCTCTTCCAACGCGATCTTGGTTTGCAGCCGGGCCAGCATCTGGCCGAGGCAATAGTGGATGCCGTAACCGAAAGACAAATGTTCGGAGGCGTTCGGGCGGGAGATATCGAACTCTTCACCGTTCTCGAACTGGCTCTCATCACGGTTCGCGGAACCCATGACCAGCAACAGTTCCCCACCCTTAGGGATCTTTACCCCGCCAACTTCGGTGTCTTTGAGTGCCTTACGGCGCCAAGCGACAATCGAACCCGAGTAACGCAGGACCTCGTTGATGGCACCCGGGATCTTCTTAGGGTCATCGATCAGTGCTTGCCAGTCCTCCGGGTGGTTCAACAGCACACGCATGCAGTTAGAGATCAGCGTGGTTGTGGTCTCATGCCCGGCAAACAGCAGCGAGTAGAGAACGGACGCGATCTCGTGGTCGGTGATCTCAGCGCCCTCGTCTTGAGCCTTGACCAAGTCAGCCGTGAGGTTATCCCCACCGTTCGCGTGGGCCTCAGCTACCAGGCGCTGGCATTCCTGCCAGTACTCAACCAAGTTGTGGGCGTGTGGGGTCTGCTCTTCATCGCTCAAATCGCCCCATGTCATCGCTGCCCGTGAGTCCGACCAGCGTTTGAAATCGTCAATCTTCTCAACGTCCGCGCCAATTAGGGTCAGGATGGTGATGGTCGGCAGGTCGTAGGCCAGATCCCGCAGGATGTCGCCCTGGTTATCCGGGTTATCCAGCATTGCGGAAAGCAGATCCACCACGTTCTGCCGGATGAATGGCTCCATCACTTTGTATCGGCGTGGGGTGAAAGCCTTCTGCACAATCGAACGAATACGCGTGTGCTCCGGCGGGATACGGGCCGAAAGCCCGGAGTAGGCCGTGAAGCCGCCTTCTTCCATGATCTTGGTGGCCTGAGGGCCCCGCCTACGTACAGGAGCCTGGGCGTTCTCAGAAGAGAACGTCTCCCAGTCGTCAAAGACGGCCTTCACGTCGTCGTAGCGGGTCACAACGTAGAGGCCCACGCGGTCATCGAACATGACCGGCGCTTCCTCGCGTAGCTCAGCGTAGGCGCCGAACGGGTCTTTCAGATCAAACGGCTTGTAGCCGTGGTAGTCCTTGTCCGCGCCGGACACAGCTGCGGCGTACGGGCAACCGGTCGTGGAAGTGGTGTCAGTCAAAACGACTCCTCAGAAAACCAATGGATGGATAACTGCTCCACCTAGTGTGAGCCGCCTCACACTCCACCGGCGAGGAGAAACTTCCACTCAGTGGAAGTGACATTCTTGCGGGGGCTTTCCGGAAGCTGAACCGGTTGTTAGCCCTGCATGTTTCCTGACTCGGGCAACGGCTCCTTATGAGCGTCATGGAGGGATTCGAGCGGGATGAACTCGGTCGCTTTCTCGATCTTGCGGGAGATCGCTTGCATCGCCGGAAGGAACTTTGTCATGTCCGGAGCCTGAGATGAGTAGACAACTAGGCCCAACGCACCACCGAGCCTGCCGGTATGAAAAATGGGGACAGCGATGGAACTGGAGCCGATCGTGACTTCCTCGTGCGCCGTCGCATAGCCCTGTTTGCGGAACTTGACCAACTGGCCAGCTAGACGGTGCGGATTCACTTCAGTGAAGGGGGTGAAAGCCTTCAAAGGTAACTGCAGGTACGAGTCCCGGACCCAGTCCTCTTCAAAAGCCAGAATGCATTTACCCACGGCGGTGGCGTGTAGCGGCAGAGAGCCGCCCACTTTTGCTGCGCGAGCCAGCCGTTTGGTCGAGTAGAGCCTCTCAATATAGAGAGCCTCGTTGCCCTCACGGATGGCGAGGTGGGTGGTTTCCCCAGTCAAGGAGAACAAGTCCTGCAACAGAGGTTTCGCTGCATCGCGAAGCTGACGGCCGGTGTTTTGGGCGAGCGCCCACAACCGGATGCCAAGCTGATAGCGGCCGGTCTCATTCTTGGCCAGGAACCGCCATTCGACGAGCTCTCCAACCAAACGGTGCACGGTGGACAGCGGCAAGCCGGTGCGGGCAGCGATGTCGGTGAGTGAAATGGAGCGTTGCCCGGATTCGAAGAGCGTCAGAATGCTCAAGATCCGCCCGGTCACCGACTTTGGCGCGGGTTCAGGGGCTGTCATGCCGATTGACTCCTGGGTTTTACGTCACCGCGGCCTGTTCTCCAGCTCGCGAATAATCCATTTGTCCAGAGAAAAGTCGTATTCCAGGACCATGGTGGAACGGAACGTGCTCGGGCTCGCCACCACTTGCGGTTTGCCATTCTCAACGAGGGTGACCTCGTTCTCAAAGAAATCGAACGTCGCGACAACCTGGCCCGGCCGGTCGGGGTGCGGCTTTACCTGTAACGTCCTTTCCTTATATTCGATGCCCTTACCGACATACCAGCTGCCCTTCGAATAGGTCAGATAGTTCGCACTGCTGGCATACACCCAGCATCCCGCGCAACTTGTCGGCGCCACTTGAGTTAGCGGCCTCGCGTTACCGGTCTGCCTGATGTACTCCTGAGAAGCCATGAAGTACCTCACGACCTCCTTGACCCCGGCTTTATCGTTTCTAATATTCGGGTCCAATTGCGGGATAGGCACATTCCGCGCGGGATGCTGAACCGTAGCTTTTTCATAAGGGCCCGACGGCGGGGTCGGCTCCGAAAGGTCAGGTTTCAGGCCGCCAGCACCTGGCTGATTCTGTTGCACGGAAGGGCTCGGCGCAGGCGACTGCTGGCTCGGTGCCGATTGTTGCCCCGGCTGTTGCGACTGCTGTTGGTCTTGCGACTGCTGCGGCATCAGCCGTTCGCTCAGATTCTGCCCCTGTTGTTGCCCATCGTTCTGGCCCTGGTTCTGGGAGCAGCTGGCCAAGCCAACGCTTATGAGCAGGGCGGAGAGAGCAGCTGTGGTGCGACGCATACGGAGCCTTTCAAACTCAAAAAACGATGGATGCAAGCCCATGTTGGCTTTATTTCACCACAGCCGCACGAATAAACGCCAGACCCTTACGGCCGGAGCCCACGCAAGTAGACGTCGATGAGCCACTCATGCAGATCTGGGATGTGCCCCTCCACGAAGTCTGGTAGTGGTCGGGTTGCCGCAGCGATCCCAACCAGGAATCGCATCGCGTCAATGTCCCCTATCAACCCGGCTTCACGCGCCCGCCTAAGGATAGGTTCGAGGCGAGCCAGCCGGTCCGCGCGAACCTCCGAGACCCTCTCTGATTCAACAAATTCCTGATTGTTTTCACCCAGTTACATCAAGAAGGCGCTCACTTGCGTGCACCCTATGCGGCCGCCTTCAAAGGGATGGCAACCCAGCTGGAAGCCGAAGGGCAAGAAGTCACTGTCAACGACGTCGCACCCATGACCGCCGAGGACCCTCAAGGCGTGGGGCTGAACTCAGCGTTGCTGCCGCTCATCTTTGGTGGCATGGCTTCGGCTGTTCTGCTTGCTCTCCAGCTGACCTCTGCCGGTCAGCGGACCCTGGGCGCAGTCGGCGTGGATCGCGGCCGGGCTCATCATGATTGCCGTCGGAGCGCGCCGCAACAGGCCGACTGAGGCTGCGTCGTAGGCCCCTCGCCGGGTACAGCTCACTTCTGTAAGGTGACATCATGACCTACCAGCCCGCCCATCAACGCAACTTCCTAGCGAGCACGCGCCTGGCCCACCGCTAAGACCGAGTTGACCCTCACGTAACGTCAGGCATCAGAATTACGTTCATGAACAGCCATGAAGATCATTACTCCGTCGGGGAGGTTGCCCGGCAGTTCAAAATAACGGTGCGTACGTTGCATCATTGGGAAGACCTCGGTCTTGTCCGCCCTTCCGAGCGCACCTGGTCAAACTACAGGATCTATACGCGCGCTGACCTGGATACGATCCAGCAGATCATGATCTATCGGGCCACCGGAATGAAGCTTGCAACCATCAAGGACGTACTTGCGGCGGGCACAGAACACATCGCACATCTGCGGAGGCAACGAGAAATTCTCACGTCTCAAATCCAGCAGACTCAAGAGATGCTCAGCGTGATCGACAAGCTGATAGCCAAGGAAACAGCCACAACGAAACCAACGTTGAGCGAAATCGGAGAAATTCTAGGCGAAGCCCGCTTCGTTGAATATCGTTCACAAGCTGAAGACGCTTATGGCGACACTGACGATTGGAGCGTCAGTCAACAACGGACCGCCGAGTGGAGTCATGCTGATTGGGCAGCGTGTAACGATAGGTTCAACAGCGTTGAAGAACAGTGCGCCGAAGCCGTGCGCAATAACGTTTCCGCCTCCAGCGATGAGGCAGCAATGCTAGTTCAGAAGCACCGCGAAGCACTTGGTGAGTTTTTCCCTGTCACGCCGGCCAAGCATTATTTGATCTCACGTAGCTACATCACCGTCAAGAGTTTCACTAATCACTACGACGCCAGGCAACCCGGCCTTGCCCGATGGCTTGCCGATGCTATTGAAGCTGTCGCAGTAACCAGCGGAGTGAATATCAACAACCCTGAGTGGGCATAAGCCCCAGATCATAAGGTTCAACATGAATAGCACACACATCACGATGGTCGAAAGCGGCGTCGAAATGCGCGCTCTACTGGATTGTCCACGGGAGCAACGAAACGATGCTCTCCGCCGGTTGTGGCAACCTGTAGCAGGCATGTACTCTTTCGGCCCTAGCGAGCCTGACCTCGTAGCAGTTCACGCTCAGAACTTCGGCTTCAGCCCAGCGGCCCCGCAACAGCGGATGCTCGATGCGCTAGACAGCTTGGAAAAGGCCGATGCATGGGGCCGCATCAAGCAAGCACTGATTCAAGGTGCAACAGATTTAGCTACCGCAATCCCCGGCCTTGAGATACCGGACATCACTGTGTTGTTGCTGTTGGGAGACCCGACCAACCAGCACTTTATGGAGGAATTGCAAGGGCTTTCAGCCTTCGGCGGTATCAGCGGCTACATCGCAATCACCATCTGGCCCACCGATGTGATCCTCAACCGGCTTGAAGCTATTGCGTTACACGAGTTACATCACAACCTCCGCTATTCACCCGGCGGGATTGTATGGAATCCGATGACCGTGACTGTTGGAGAGCACGTCGTGGCTGAAGGTCTGGCCGACCTTTTCGCTGTCCGCTACTGCGGCCTGCGAGGCTACACCCACTTTGTTTCTGAACAGACACGAGAAAGCGATGACGTACTTCGCCGCGTCTGCGAAGGCCTCAACAACACTGGTATGCAGAACTTTGCGGGGTGGGTGCTTGGCGACGCGAGTGCCCGACTCTTTGGGTCATCGCCTGTCGGTCTTCCTACCGGCGCCGGTTACGCCGCTGGAACGCGCATCGTACAGGAGTACCTCGATGCGACCGGCCGTACTGCAACGGAATGCCTTAGAACTCCTGCCGAGGAGATTCTAAACATTGCTCTGCCACGACTGGGGCTCAACACCAGGCCCTGACGCTCACCACCTTCCCCGGCTCGCCGCTCAGCACCCCGACCCGTCCGCGTAGTGACCGAGGCGCCGCTGGCATACGGCGAGAAGCAGACCATCACCGTCAAAACTGAGCTGCGCGAGGCTCAGGACGGCGATGTTGTGGTCAACAAGGCTGTGGGCCGTGCTGAGAACACGAAGATGCGGATGCGCACTTGCCGCCCAGTTCACCGTCACCGACACCCGCGAACCGGAGCCAAGCGACGAACCGACGCCGACGCGGAGTGACGAGCCGACGCCGGAACCAAACGAGGAGCCTGCGCCTTCGCCAACTCCGAAGCAACCGGAAGCCCGTGAGCGCGGCTTGGCTCCGACCGGCGCGGAGGTCGCGGGGCTCATCGGGTTTGCGGCCGTGGTGTTGTTGGGCGGCCTGCTTCTGATGAGGCGAGCTCGCCAGCACTAAACCACTGCCGAGCGGGCCGCGTTGGCAGGGCGTCCCCCGCCAACGCGGCTACCTCTTGCTGATGAGGATCGCCGCGTTGTGCCCGCCGAACCCGAAGGAATTGGATAGCACCATCGTGTTGTTCTCCGGCGGCAAGCGGCGCGGTTCAGGCACGATGGCGAGCTCCGGGAACGCTGGATCGTCGAGGTTGATGGTCGGAGGGATAATCCCCTCCCGCAGCGAACACACACTGATCACGGCTTCGAGGACACCGGCGGCACCGAGCAGGTGGCCGGTCGAAGACTTGGTGGCGGTGATCGGGAGCTGGGGTGCGGTGGTGCTTGCCGGGCTCGTTTCGACACCGCCGCCGAACACTGCGGTGAGTGCCGCGGCTTCCGCGGCGTCTCCGGCCACTGTCCCGGTTCCATGCGCGTTCACGTGGCCGAGCGGGCCGCCATCGGGAGCGCCCGTGGCAAACTGTTCCGGCGTGAGGCCGGCGTCAGCGAGGGCCGCGCGCATCGCGGACGCGGCACCGCGACCATCGGGCAGGGGCGCCGTCGCATGGTGAGCGTCCGAGGACGCACCGTAGCCCGCGAGTTCCGCGAGTACATTCGCACCGCGGTTGCGTGCAACGGTATCGCGTTCCAGAACCATCGCGGCGGCACCGGCGGAGACTACGAACCCGGTTCGGCCGCGGTCAAACGGCCGTGATGCTCGCTCCGGGTGATCCTCGTAGCCTGCAGCGAGCGCCCGAACGTTCGCGTTGGAGGACACGTTGATCGGGTTCACGCAGTCCTCAACACCGACCACGATCGCAGCGTCGGCGTATCCGTGGCGTAGCGCGCGCATCGCCTCCCCCAGCGCAACGGCACCGGACGCACACGTCGCCGACACCGCGCGGGCCGGCCCCGTGACCCCGTACCGCTGACTGATAAGGGCGGCGGGAGCGTCGGATGCGCCGTGCATCGTGAGGCTCAACGGGACACCGCGCTGCCCGCGTTGTTCGAACGCGAGTGCCGCCTGATGGTGCGGCTGCAACGGGCCTGAACCGGTAGCCACTACGACCATGACCCGCGCCGGATCCCACGGCAAGGCGGTGTTGCGTTGGCCGGCACCGGGCACATGAATGCCGGCTTGGGCGAGGGCTTGGTCGGCGGCGGCGATAGCCCACACGTGCATGTCCTCGAGCCGGCGAGCGAGCGGGCGCGGCACGTAGTCTTCGGGGTTGAAGCCGCGCACCTGGCCGCCGATGCGCACCCCAAGTTCGCGGGCGTGCGGGGTTTCGAATTCGTCGCTTTCCAGCACACGGATGCCGCTGCGGCCGTTGACGACGGCATCCCACATTTCGGGGACGCTCAGCCCGCTCGGGGTGATCGCGCCGAGGCCGGTGATGGTGACTCGTTCTGTCGTCACAAGCGTTGCACCCCTTCGCTGCTTGTTCGGGCTGTCGCGCCGGAGCGGAGCAGGTCGGCGAGTTCAGCGGTCTTGACCTTGCCACCCACGGTTCGCGGTAGCCGCGACACCACGTAATACTGCGCTGGAACGAACTGCGGCGCCAACCGCGCGCGGCCCCACTCTCGCAACGCGGCCTTAGTGAGGGTGCCACCCGATCCTGCGCCGCCCGGTTCCCCGCCGCCGGTCCCCAGTCCGGAGTCTTCGACGGCGAGCGCGAGCACCGTCCCTAGCGTCGCATCCGGCAGCCCGACGGCAACCGCATCGAACGCTTGGCCGCCTGCGGTGAAGCCGGCGTAGGCGCGTGTCACGTCCGGAAGGGCGACTTTGTGTCCGCCAGTGTTGATGATGTCCCCGGCCCGGCCGAGCACCTGGACCTGCTGCCGACCGTCCACGATGCGGACGCGGCCTTGGTCGCCGACGCTCGCCCAGCCGTGCTCATCCAGCAGGCCGCTGACAGGACCGTCGGCATTATCACTGCCAGCACCGCCGCCATCCGTAGGGCCGCCGCCGACCACGTACCCGTCGGAGCATGATGCGGCCCGCACCCAAATCGTGCCCAGTTCGCCATCGGGCATGGGCTCCCCGTCCTCGTCGCGGATCTGTACCTCCACCCCGTTATAGACCTCGTGCCAGCCGGGGTGGTCGGGGATTCCTTGGCCGATGAACCCGATCTCTGCGGCCCCGTAGTAGCTGATGAGTTCGGTGTGAGGGAGCACGGTGGCAAGATCGCGTCGGAGGGTTTCGGGGAGGTCCGCCCCGCCCACGACGATGAGGTCCAGGTCTGCAAACAGTTCAGGCCTACGAGTAGCTTGGGTGATAATGCCGCGTAGCATCGCGGGGACGGTCACGATGCGGGTGATGTTTTCGTGCGTGATCCGCTCCCCCAGGCCTGCCAGCGTGAGAGTGTCGGTGTTGTTGGCGAGGTGGATGGTGCCGCCGGTGGCGAGTGTTTCGACCGCGGCGTAGAGGGTGAGCGAGTACGCGAATGGTCCCGGCGCGAACGTGACCATGCCAGGCCCCAGCCCGAGGTGCCGCTTGGAGACGGCGAGGTTCGCGCGGTATTGCCCGCGGGTTTTCAGAAACGCTTTCGGCGCGGCGGTGGTCCCGGAGGAGAACAGCATCAGGAACGGTTCAGAATCAGGGCGGTCCGCCGCACCATCAGGGCGGGAGGTGTCGGGGCGGTTCTCCGCAACTTCGGCAACGCTGTCAGCACCATCCCCTGCGTCGCCGCCATCATTAGCGACCGCGTGTTCGAGGTTGCGGAACTCCGGCATCGTGCAGATGACCCCGCCCCAGTCTGTACCGAGGGAGCTACGGAGGGTTGCGGCGGATTCGGAGTCGTCCACGATCACCACGCCGATGCCCGCCGAACGAATGATGTTGCGTTGATGCTCGGCCGGCCATCGCGGGTCGATCGCAGCGAAAACATGATCGGAACCGGCAAGCGCCGCCATGATCCGCGCCGCCTCAAACGCCGATGCGGTGCACACCGCGGTCACCGGCCGCGCCTCTGGCTCGTTCCTTCCCGTCAACCGCACGCCTTCGTGTAGTTGCCGAGCGGCGGCGATGGTGTGGCGGCTTTCGTCCACGAGCTCGCGGTAGGTGAGGGAACGGTTGCTGGTGGTGATGGCGGGCCGTTCGGGATGCTTGGCGGCGGTCGCGCGGATGGAGCGGGTGATGGGCACGTCGCTAGCTTAACCGTTGCAAGTGCCTTCCGCGGCAGGTTGGTTGCCACACCTATCAGTCCGGGCCACTCTTAACCACGCAGCTATTTTGCTGCGCGTGCGATTTCGAATAAGCTCGCAGGCATCGGGCGTTCAAGCTCCCAAATGATCTGCATCGGATTCTCCCCTGAATGCTTCACATAGCGGGCGTTACCGAGGCACGTGTACGGCTCCGTTCCGATCTCACCGTTCTTCGCCTTGCGGACAAACAGCACCACATTAGAGCCTTCCGATTCGTGGTTGATGTAGCGCTGCCCGGTAGGCGACGCTTCCCGAGTGAGGCTTTGCGATTCCCAATGGAACAGCGTGTCCGTCAACGCGTAGTCGTGATACATCGTGGTCGGCGAATAGTCGGCCTCCGACTTCTTCAACGTCACCAGCAACACATCCGTCTGCAGTTCCGGAATCCACTTCACGCCTTCGCGGATACTGCCGGGCTTCTCCGAGTTCAGCGACCCCACACCCAGGCCCGCGAGCAGCTCCTCACGCGTATATGTCGCGTGGCTTCGGATGGGTTGGGTCTCAAGACCGCCGGATAGTGGCCGCGGGACGGCCCTCGAAACCACTTCCCGGAACTGCATGATTTGTTCCAGCTCTTCCCGCACAAATCGAGCGTTCAGAAGCTCCGCCATCCCGGCGGCTAGCCCCTTCTCATGGCCAGACGGCCAGAACGAGTAATACAGCATCAACGCCAGCGGATCCTGCAGCAACTCAGGCGTGACCTTGCCGCTGTTCAATACTCGCAGATATCCCTCAAAACGGACCGGGTCGTCCACGTGCACAAACTTGTTGGCTCGCTGCAGCAGCTTGCTTTCGGCTTCGCTCGGACGGAACGAGCTCCGCCCATTCGCCCACGCCTCGTATTGAACCCAAGCGTTCGGGCCTTTATCGCCGAGATATGTTCGGGTCGCGCCCGGTTTATATACCGACGGCAGGTCACGATCAGACCGCTCCAAATAGTCCTTGAGGTGCAACCCGGCCGTAACCTCAGCCGCCGTGCTCATCTGGCGCACATCCGCCAGGAAGTCCTTGGTGCTCATCGTCACCTGGCTCCGAAGGTTAGCCACAACTTCCTTCTGTGTGACCTCATCGAGCACAATCTGGCATCCCGCCGGCAGCACCGGGAAATTATGTTCCGCAGAACGCTGCAACTGCTTCCGGTCCTGACCGGTGAGTGCGTGCAGTTTGATGTCGAAACGGAAATTCTTGTGCTGGTGCCCCACGAAATCCAGCACCGTCAGGACGCTCTTATTTTGCCCTCGGCGTAGACCGCGCCCCAGCTGCTGGATGAAGATGGTCGCCGACTGGGTAGGCCGCATCATCAGGACCGTGTCAATAGCTGGCAGGTCGAAGCCCTCGTTGAAGACATCGACCGCCATGAGGCAGTTGAGTTCGCCTGCGGCAAGCTGTTTGATCGCTTGGTCGCGGTCCTCGCGTGAGGTCTTGCCCGTGACAACGCCGGATGCGATGTCGGCCTGGTTGAAAACCTCGGCCATGTAGGTGGCGTGGTCAACGGAGACGCAGAAACCGAGGGCTTTCATGTTGCCGGTGTCGGTCACGATCTCGCGGGTGGCTTGGATGATTTTCTTAGCACGCTGATCATTGCCGGTATAGAGACGGTCCAGGTCCGCAACCCGATACCCGCCGGCGCTGAACTGGGCACCGGACAAGTCCACACCATCGGCGATGCCGAAGTAGTGGAAAGGAACCAGAAGGTCGTTGTCCAAAGCCGTCCAGAGCCGGAGTTCGCTCGCGATCCGACCGTCAAAGTATTCGGCCACGATGTTCTGGCCGTCCATCCGCTCAGGGGTTGCGGTCAGCCCCAAGAACTCTTTACACCCATCGAAATGCTTGATGACGCGTTCGTACGTAGCGCCGGCACTGTGGTGGAACTCGTCAATGATCACCACATCGAAGTGATCACGGTCCAGCTTGGTGTAGACCGTTTCCTGAGACAGCGTCTGGATGGACGCGAACACATGGTCCCACTTGGTAGGCCGGTAGTTCCCGCCCAACAACTCACCGAAAGAGCCGTCACCCAGCACGTCTCGGAAGGTTCGCAGGGATTGCTCCAGGATTTCACGACGATGCGCCACGAACAGCAGCCGCGGGCGTGGGCCCTTGGTGTTTTCACATAGACGGCGGTAGTCCAAAGCGGCGATCACGGTCTTGCCGGTGCCGGTTGCCGCAACCACAAGGTTGCGGTGACGGTTGAGGACTTCGCGTTCGTGTTGGAGATCGTCCAGGATGATCGCCTGATGCGGGTACGGGCGAACATCCAAGTTCGTGGCCAAAAGCGAGTCCGGAACCTTGTCCGCGGCGCCGTTGTTGAGTGCTTGCTGGAGCCGTTCCCCATCCTTTTCAGGAATGTAGGGTTCGAAGATCGGTGACTGCCAATAGCTTTCGAACGTAGCCTCGAACTTTTCAACCAGCGCCGGGGTCTGGATGTTGGAGACCCGAACGTTCCATTCCAGCCCGTCCACCATCGCGGCCTTGCTGAGGTTGGAGCTGCCGATGTAGCCGGTGTGGAAGCCGGTGTCGCGGCGGAAGACCCACGCTTTGGCGTGAAGGCGGGTGGTTTGGGTGTCGTAGCTGATGCAGACTTCGGCGCCGCACTCATTCACTAGATAGTCCAGGGCGCGTTTCTCGGTTGCACCCATATAGGTGGTGGTGAGGAAACGGACGGGGACTCCGCGCCGGTTGAGTTCTTGGAGTTCCTGAGCGATCAGACGGATGCCGGACCAGCGAACGAAGGACATCACCACATCGACGGCGTCGGCGCTGAGCATTTCGGTTTTGAGCTCAGGGCCTAGGCGGGGGTCGCCTTGCGCATTGGTCAGTAGGGCGACTTCGGAGATGGGGATCGACGGTGACTGCGGTGCCGCGTGCGGTGGCTTAGCGGTGCTCAACAGTTGCTGGGGTTCCGGCCCTTCGATGTGTTCTCCGTGGTTCACCGAATTCATGGTTGTCAGAAGTTGGTTCACGAATTCGATGCGTTCTTCTTCGCCACTGATTTGCTGGAGTTCCTGCTCCAGGCGTTCTGCAACGAAACGGGCTGCGACGTGCGGGAAATCGGCCTTGTCAACCTTGGCAATCTGGGTTTCAAGCGCGGTCGCATCCAGTGCGAGCCGCAGGTCCCTGGTGACCAGGTCTTCACGCAGGCCTACCAAAAGAGGGTCCACGAACTCACTACTCATCGGTGCTACCTCATTCTTCATGCCACCGCTACTGCACGGCGGCTTCCCACTGCGCGTACGTCATTCCGTCACTGGTTTTCCACGCCGTCCGGCCGTTGCTACTACGGCCGAGGCATATCGCGGCCGCCGTGGAGGGCGAGTTGAACACGATGTCGCGGGTAGCAACACACACATCGTCCTCTACCCGTAGCGAACCGTCCGCGATCAGCTTTCGGTGTTGCTGCGCCAACGCCTCATAGCTGCGGCGGGTGTGCTCCGAACGTGCCGCACTGGTGTCCCATTGCTTGATCAGGCGCGAACCTTCCAGCACGAACAGTTCGCCATCCACCGGCCGCATCCGCGCATCCACACCACGGCTGGTGTGCACCAGCTCAAACAGTGGCGACTCGTCCTCCACTCCACGCTGTACGGAAACCGCCGCACCATCTTCCCTGGCTGCGGAGCGCAGGATGTTGACGCCCAGCATCGGCAGAATCAACATCACTTTGCGAATGAATTCGTTGACGGATGCCTCTTGCGATTCGGACAGTTTCCGGGAGCGCGGGTTGTTCTTGTTTTCATCCAAGCTGCACCGGCCGGCCTTCCGCGCCATCTGCAGCAGCTTGGCTTCCATGTATCCCCAGTGCCCTTCGTTGAAGGAATGGTGCAGGCTCAGGATGATGATGGCCCGCTGCCACTTAGGTTTATTCGCCTGATGGTTACGCAACCGCTCCGCGAAATTCTCCGACCTGCCGATGTAGCACCACGTGTTGTTAATGGATTCGGCGTCTTCGCCCAAGAGTATGTAGACGCCGTTCGACTGCGCCTCCTCGCGCGCCAGCAACGCACCCAATGACTGCCGCGGCGCGGCGATGATCTTGCCGGTCCACCCGGAAATTTCCGCGGCAATCAGGCCGCCCGGGGTCCCATCGGCAAGAAACAACTCAATCGACGTCGGTGTCGCCAAAACGTTCAGACTCCTGAAACACACACCGCGGCCAGCCCGCGGTGACACCATCTAACCTACGTCACCGCCCCCGGCCTCCGCAGTACCTGACAGCGTCGCGAAGTTTCCCACCCGGGCCCCGCCGCATGGCACAGTTGGAATAGCCAACACCCAGCAAACATCCAACACCACGCGATACGCCGAGGAGCCCACGTTGCGGAACCCAAGCGCTTTCACTGACCTCACAGGAATCGAACTGCCGTTCATTGGTGCGCCGATGGCCGGCACCTCCACCCCGCAACTCGCCGCGGCGGTCAGCAACGCAGGCGGGCTCGGATCACTTGGTTTGGCGGGTAAGAACGTTGACCAGGTTCGCGAGGCCATCCGCGAACTTAAAGCCCTCACCACCCGGCCATTCAACCTGAACTTCTTCTGTCACGCCGAACCTCACCGGGACCCCGCCGTCGAGTCCGCATGGCTCGACTACTTGGCCCCTCTCTTTCACTCGCTCGGCACCCAACCGCCAGCAGAGCTCAGCCCGTCCTATGAATCGTTCCTCGGCGATACCGCGATGCTCCAACTACTCGTGGACGAAAAACCCGCCGTGGTCAGTTTCCACTTCGGTGTCCCCGACGTCGCAACCATCAACGCACTGCACGAAGCCGGCACCCTGTTGATGGCTTCCGCCACTAGCCAGGCTGAGGCGCGCGTAATCGAGGAAACGGGCTTGGATATGGTCATCGCCCAAGGGATCGAGGCCGGCGGGCACCGAGGAATCTTCGACGAAAACGGCCCCGATGAACAGACCCCTACCGGGCGCCTCGTTCAGCAGATCGCCTCAGCAACACAGCCGCCTGTGGTCGCCGCGGGCGGCATCATGACCCGCGAACATGCTGAGCACATGTTCAGCCTAGGGGCTTCCGCCGTTCAGGTCGGCACCGCACTCATCACGAGCCCCGAATCCGGGGCCAAAGACTCCTACCGTGACGCTCTAGTTCAATCCGCGCACGCCGCTCAGCACGCAAGCGGCGACACTGAAACTCACTTGACTCGCGTATTCTCGGGGCGGCCAGCCCGCGGGTTGCCTACCGCGTTCATGGAGTTCGCTGAAGCGCCCGATGCGCCAACCCCGCCGGTCTTCCCCGTCGCCTACTCGGCGAACAAAGCGCTGTCTGCCGCGGCCGCTAAGAGCGGCTCCGCAGGAATGGCGCCACACTGGGCCGGCGCCAACGCACACCTGATTCAGCCGCGCCCGGCAGCGGAAGTCACCCACGCCATCGGCCGCGAACCATGATCCCAGGGCTACTCACGCGGTAGCCAACCAAACACCGCCTGGACGAAGCGACCGACCTGGCCAGCCCCGGCCTGATCTGGCCTGTTCCTTGGCGGGTCGTTGCGGTTATTCTCATAGCAAGGATTCAGCACATCACCCGAGGAGATTCCTTGATCATTGAAACCCCGCAGGGCACGTGGACGCCCAAGGTCGCTTTGGACCACGACGCCGGCACCGACCAGACACACACCCAGTCACCCGCGCAGTCACCATGCCCGCACGAGAAGGTCGCCAAGATGGTGGCCCACTCAACTGAACCGCCAAGCGATACCGAAAACTATGAGGCACCCGGCGCTCGGTTATTCGATAACCCGGTTCTCTACGACAACATCTTCGGCTGGGACGCGAGCGAAGAACTCGACTTCATCACCTCCACCACCAATGCCGACCGGCTCATAGAGTTCGGGTGCGGGTCCGGCCGCGTGCTACTTCCGTTGCTGGAACGCGGCTACCAAGTGGACGGCATCGACTCCTCGAGCGACGCCCTCACCCACCTCAGCGAAGCGGCGGCCGAACGGAAAACCAAACACACCCCACGGCTGATCCTCGGCGACCTCACCGAAGTCGCACTCCTACCCACATACCCGGGGGCTTTCTCCGCACTCAACACTGTGCGATGCCTCCCCACCCCCGAACTGGTCGCCGCCCACCTGCGTCGCGCCGCGATGAGCGTCACCACCGGCGGCAAATACCTGATCCACCTCGACTCCTTCGGCGCTGACCTGACCGAACGCCCACAGCCCGGTGAATACGGCGATTGGGAAGGCTTCGGCGACCCAACCGAGAACCCCGAATACCAAAACATCACGGTGCGTTGGGAGCTGGCGAAGCGGGAACCTCGCGACGGTTACGACCTCGAAACTGAGCGTGTACGTGTCTGGAACGGCGAGGAACTCATTGTCGATGAACTCCTGCTGCAGCTCTCCTTGTCGGTCACGGGCTGGCACAACCTCTTCACCGCCGAAGACCTTTGGACAGTGCACAGCGTTGTTGACGAAGACGAATTCCAACCGCTCGATGCGCAACAACAGCGGACGGCCGAAAGCGGCAACTACTGGTTCATTCTGGAACGCACAGACCGCGCCGTCCCGCCGCTCTACAGCGCTTAAACGCCCCGCCGCTCTACAGCGCTTTAACACCTGCGGTGGGTGGGCATCTCATTGATGCCCACCCACCGCAGGTGTTCTTGGGTTTGTTTGGTCGCTGGTTTTCTTCGGTTCTTAGACGGCGGTGTAGCCGCCGTCAACCAGGTAGTAGGCACCCGTGACGAAGGACGCGTAATCCGAGAGCAAGTACAGAACCAGGTTCGCGACTTCCTCCGGGCGGCCCAAGCGACCCATCGGATGCTTAGCGACGAGCGCATCGCGGATCTCTTCCGACAGGTTAGCCAGCAACGGGGTATCGATATAGGCCGGGCCAACAGAGTTAATGCGCAGCCCCTCCGGGCCGTACTCTGCGGCCGCGTTCTTGGTGATGCCTACAACCCCGTGCTTCGCGGCGGTGTAAGCGCCATTGCCGATCGCCGCGACCGTGCCGTGAATCGACGCCATGTTCACAATCGCGGACTCACCCGCGCCAGCCTTCAACATCTCAGGGATCTGGTAACGCATCCCGTACAGAACACCGTTGAGGTTGATGCCGATGACCTTGTCCCAAGCCTCAAGGTCAGTCTCACCGGCCGGTGCTGCCGGGTCACCGATTCCCGCGTTGTTGACCGCATAGTTCAGCTGACCATACGCCTCGATAGCCTCACGGACCATGCGCTCGTTGTCTTCCTTGACGGAGGTGTCACCGGCAACGGCGAACGCCGTACCGCCTGCGGCTTCGATCTCAGAAGCCACGCGCTCCGCGGCCTCCTGAGAAATGTCAGCAACAACCACCTTGACGCCGTATTCAGCGAGCCTCTTGCTGGTTGCCTCACCGATTCCCGAACCACCGCCAGTCACCAACGCGACCCGGCCTTTGAACTCATCACCGAACATGCTGAAAACCCCTTCCATAGGAGACGTCCTGTCAGTTTGAGCCCAACAAGGACATCCCGTTTTTCGGAGGGATTCTCAACCGGCGAAATGAGCGTGCTCAACCAGTGAAATCAGCATGAAGGCCGGGTAGCGTTGCGGTGAGGACCCGCACCTGGAAGCGGCTAGATCTTGATGGTCTTCGAGGTTGCACCGGTGGTGGCGCTGGTTTGATCGAAGACGAAGCGGTACTGCTTCTTGAGCCTCGTCTTGATCTTGACGGTCGCTTTACCCTTCTTCAGTTTGACCGTCTTCACGGTCTTCCACTTCTTGCCCGACTTCACCTGCACGCGAGCCTTCTTAGCCCCATGAGCCACGTACTTGTTACGCTCAGGATTGTAGCGCTGAGCCGATGCAGTCAGGGTCACGGTGTTCCCCTTACGCTTCCCCTTCAGCGCGGCCTTGCCCTTAGCACGGACGTAGAAATGTCCCTTAGTCCAGTCGGTATAGGACTGGTACTTGTAGTCGTCCCGGGTGTCAGCAGAGACGGCCGAAGGACCAACCGTGTATTTACCGAGGCCATCAAAGCGAGGACAAACCTGAACACGAGTCTTTGAGTGGTCGCCAGAGTCCCCATAATCTGCCCAGTCCACCTTGGTGCCGCCTCGGGTCACATCGGCCCAAACACTCCAAGAGTCAACCTTCTGGGACATGGTTTTCCGCATGGTGACCACGACGTCACGACAACTGGAATTGGACCAGTTAGAAACCACGATGGACTTTGCGCTGAACCCGGTCACGTCCACCAGGCGTGGCGCCGCTTGGCTTGGGACCGCGGTGCCGGCGTTGAGCCCAACGGCAACCAGAACAATAGCGAATGCACGGAAGAACCGTTTCATACACATTCCTCAAACTAGAACGAGCCAAATACGGGCGCAGAAACACTCAACAAGTACGGTGACGAAGCTGCCCTAGTTCAGATGTGTACGAGTTCAAATCGGCATTAAAGTAACGAAAAAGAGTCAGTGCCCGGATTGATCATAACCAAGGAGGAGGAAAACTCCTAGACACCACGCCCGGTATTGCAGGACCACGCCCGGCGTTACAGGCATCGCGCCCGGGTTACAGTTTCGCGATCCGCCAGGTGACACCACACTCATCCTTCAGCCAGCCCGCGAGCAAACTCAGGCAGAATTGAAGAAACCCTGATGAAAGAAGCTACAGGCATGGCAAAACCAAAGTTCATAAGCAATATTCGGCGGCTGCTCAATTTCAACTACACCGAGAGCCTGAAAACCAATAACAGGACCCTCGGCTCCATCAAGAAGACGCTGGACGCCGCGAACACGTCCACCAATGAAGCACTTGCGCAGATCCAGAAGGATCTGGAAACGCTACGCAAGGAAGCCACACTTCAGCGCCGCCACGACGATGCGATGCGTAGCCTGGCTACGATGCCACTGTTTGAAGAAATGCGGAAAGAATACCGGGCGAAGCAGCTGGGTCTGCTTGAAACAGTGCAGACCGTTTCTGAAAACAACCTCTCCTTTGTGCGCATCGGCGACGGCGAACTCAAGCTCGCTTTCGACATCACCGCAAACCTTGGTTTCCAGAAGAACTCAACGGCACTTCAAAAAGACCTCAACGAAGCCATGAGTGGAAGCCTCAACCGTGACGACATCATCTTCGGCACCCCGCACACCTACCGTGACCGCCACTGGAGCATGATCTGGGCCCAATACTGGCCCGAATTCCGCGAAGTCATCGCACCAGCCACCCGCCTTGGCAACGCGCACGCGACCCGGCCGTTGTTCTTCGCTTCCGAAGGCGAGCAAGGCGTGGAAGCATGGCGTAGCGTCTGGGCCGGCAAGAAAGCGACCATCATCACCGGTAAAAGCTCAAGATTCGACCTGATCCCACAGCTGTTCGGCAACCTGGCAGGTTCTGACCGCATCGATTCACAAGACCGTCACGCCTACGCGGACATCCCACGGATCATGAACGAGGTCCACAAGGCCACCGATACGGACATTTTCCTAGTCGCGCTCGGCCCCGCAGGCACGGTTCTATCCCACAAGATCGCCGAAACCGGACGCCAAGCAGTCGATGTTGGGCACATCTCCGATTCCTACCTTGCCGTGTTCGAAGGCGGCGCCCGTCCCGAAAGCCGGCCCTACTCACAGACGCCGGCAAAGCAGTAGTTGCCTCACGGGCTAAGAAAAGCTGGACTAACCGCCCGGTAGCAGGATCTTGTGTAGCTCCGCCATGCTCGTAGCGACCTGGCCTGGGTGCGCAGCGTCGATCTGTTCACGCGTCGCCGCGCCCCACGTCACGCCCACCGTGTCCACACCGGCGGCGTTGCCCGCCTGAATATCGGTAGGCGCATCCCCCACGTACACCGCCCCGCCCGGGCCGCCGGTAGGCTCAACACCCACCAACTCGAGCGCCTTCAACACCGGATCGGGTGCCGGCTTATGCCGTTCAACATCACCGTTACCCACCAGCGGGCTCAGCTCTGGCAAACCACACACCCGCAGGCCGCGCCGCGCCATCTCCGGCAGCTTCGCCGTCACAACACCCACCGTGCAGCCAGCGGCCTCAAGATCAGCGAGCACCTTATCCACGGCGGGGAATGGGGCCACCGCGTCGTCGTGCATCTCTTGGTTGAACTTCCGGTACACAGCCACCCACTCATCGGCCGCGTCCTCGCCGGCCACGGGGCGGAACGTGTCCTCCAACGTCAACCCGATCCACGACTTCATGACCTCATCATCCGGGGCCTGCACCCCGAAATGCTCAAAGGTGCGGTGGAACGTCGCCACAATCAACGGGATCGTGTTGATCAGCGTCCCATCCAGGTCAAACAGCACCGTCTTCCAGCGCGGTGAACCAGCCACAACGGCCACGTCCTCTCCAGTTACGCGTTTCAGTCCGCTCACGCACTCAGGTATTCGTCCACGGTCATGAGCGTGAGCATCGGGTTGAAGCAGTCCATGATCGCCATCGCCTGGTCGTGCACTTCTTTGGTTCCGCCGCCGCACGCATCCGTGAGCACCGTAACCCATTTGCCGGCATCCACGGCGCCCAGCGCGGTCCCGATCACGCAACAGTCCGTGGCGACCCCCGCCAACACTAGGCGGTCATAGTCCTTCGTCATTTCGGCGAGCTGTTCGCCCCACTTGGAGAACGTCGGCATCGACAACACACGGTCGCCATCCCGCACCGGGGAGGTCAAGTCCCACACCTCGGATTCGGGTTCGGCGCGGCATTCGTCCCAGCGGTCGTAATAGTCCGCCCACGCGCCGTGCTCTTCCGGGTCCCGCACAAAGCGAGTCCAAATCACCGGCGAACCATCCCGCTCACGCAACCGCGCCATCGCCTGCTCAACCTCGGCATAATTCGAGACACCCCACTGGCCGTCCTGGTCAGCGAAAATGTTCTGCATATCAATAAACACCAGCGCACCCTTGCGCGGGGTGCCCGTCTCAGGTGCTTGCTGCCCTGCAGCCGGTGCAGCGGCGTCCGATGCGGTACTCATCAATCCTCAACCTTCCGATTCAGTGGTGGGCTTGGTTTCAGTGTTGGGCCTAGTTTCGGCGGCCGTCGCCGAAGCGTCGGCGTCGGCCTCAGCGGCCGCTTCGGCTTCGGCCTGTTGGCGGGCCGCTTTCCGTGTGCGGAGCAGGCCCGTGGGTACGGGCAGCTTATAGGTCAGCATATAGAGCACCCCGGCGCCCAGGATCCCGGCGAGGAACCCGAGGTCCCCCATTGAACGGGAGAGTTCAGCGAGCGGGCCGGCCAGCAGTTCGGTATCCCAGAACAGCATCGAGACCAAGCATCCGCCGATCCATGCGAAGAAGTCCCACTCGAACCGGCGCCCGGTGTTATACAGCTCCACGGAGCTATCCACGGCGGGTTTACGCATCCGCAAGTAATAGTCCAGCAGCAACACCGTGCTGAACGGAACCACGAGGTAGGCAAGCACTGAGAGGAAGTTATAGAACCCGCCGTACGGGTCATCCTGCATCAACAAGGTCATGCCGAGACTCACCACAGCCACGATGACCACCGCAACAATACGGCTCACCGGGACCTTCAACGTCAACAGGGATAGTGCGCCGCCATAGAGGTTCATCGCGCTCACCGGGATCGTGGAGAGCACCACCGTGATCATCGCGACTGGCGTCCACGAACCCGTCAGCTGCGCCAACGCGGGGATCGCATCCAGCTCGCCCGCGAAACTGGAAACCAGAACCCCGATGCTGCCCAGCCACGTCAGCGCTAAGAAGCTGCCGCCAGCGGTATAGAGCACGACCTTCGAATGCGGGGTGCGGCGCGGAAGATACCGCGAGAAATCCGATGCGAACGGAGTCCACGTCATCACGTAGGCGAAGAAGAAACCCGCGAACGTGATCCAGCCGGCAACCGGGCCCATGTAGCTGCCCGCATCGGGGTTAGCGGCGAGCGTGAAGTCAGCCTCACGCAGCGAAAGCACCGAGATCACCAGGAACAACACCGTCAGTACGACGGTGGCTACCTTATTCACAACATGCACCACGTTGTGGCCCCACACCGCGAACACCGCCTGCACCGCGAACATGAGTGCCGCGGCGAGCGCGAAGTTGATGTCCACCAAAACTTGGAGCGCGATCACCGCGAACACCGTGTTCACGGCCGTCCACCCGATCGCGGAGACAATGGTGAGCAACGTGATCGGTAGGTAGTTCCCGTAGAAACCCATCGGGCCGCGGCCCTGGACCTGCTGCGGGACACCCAGCTTGCTGCCGATACCGGCCAGCAACCCCATGACCAGCACGCCGCACAGTGTTCCAGCGGAAACCGCGGTGAGGCCCTGCACCACTGACAACCCGAATTGCGCGGAGAAGAAACCGGACACCATGACCGCGAGCACCATGTTCGCGGCGAACCAAAGCGTGAACTGGCTGCGTGGGCTACCGTGCCTCTCTACATCGGGGATTTGTTCCGTTCCGTACGGCTCCGCCTTGGTGAGGGATGAACCGTATGTTGCTTCGCCGGGACTCTCGGCAGCCATGCTCACTCTTTTCGTTGAGGAACCTTTCACACTACCGTGGCCGCAACCACAACATCAAAAGCGGCCCCACAACCAATGTTGGTTGTGGGGCCGCTGATGTGGATGCTGACGAGGCCAGATCGCTTCTACACAGTCACGCTGTTTTACAGCGCGAGACCAAACACCCACACAAGCAGGGTCGAGCACGCGAGCGTGATGACGCCGATGCCGATGAGGTTCAGCCACACGCCGCCCTTGACCATCTCGCCGATCGTGACGTAACCGGAACCGTAGGCGACCGCGTTCGGCGGGGTCGCCACCGGAAGCATGAACGCGCACGTGGCAGCCAACGCGACAGGTGCTGCGAACAGCAACGGATCAGCACCCATACCCGATGCGATACCCATCGCCACCGGAATGAACGTCGCCGCAGTCGCGGTGTTCGAGGTCAGCTCCGTCAAGAACAGGATCGCGGCCGCCAGGATCGCGACAACCAGAACCGGCGGGACACCGTCCAGCTTGCCCGCGAACGTACCGATGTCCTTCGTCAAACCGGACTTGCTGAACATGCTGGAAAGCGCCAGGCCGCCACCGAACAGCAACAGCACATCCCACGGAAGTTCTTTAGCGGTCTTCCAATCCAACAGGCGCACACCGCGCTCAGCACCAGCCGGCATCATGAACAACACAACGCCCGCGAGCATCGCGATGCCCGCGTCAGAAATAATCGCCGTGCTATCAGTCAGCTGAGCGACCGTCGGGATGATGATCCACGCAAGCGCAGTCGCAATGAACACGACGATCACACGGATCTCGCCCTGGGACATCGGGCCAAGCTTGCTCAGCTCCGAACGGATCAGCTCACGCCCACCCGGGATCTCATCGATCTCCGGCTTGAACAGAACCTTGACCAGCAAGAACCATGCGACCGCCATCATCACGATAGAAATCGGGACACCCACCAGCATCCACTGAGCGAAACCGATCGTGACACCCAAGTTGTCGCTCATCGCGCCCGCCAACAACGCGTTCGGCGGAGTACCGATCAAGGTTCCCAGCGAACCGATCGAGGCGGCATACGCGATACCCAACATCAAAGCGGAACCGAAGTTAGTGCGGATCAAATCAACCGCGGACGTCACCGGCTCGCCATCTGCGTTGAGTGCGATCGAACCGGTCTTCGGGTTCGCGTCATCATTCTGCGTAATCTGGTTCACCAGCGACAACACAGACATACCGATCGGCAACATCATCACCGCGGTAGCCGTGTTCGAAACCCACATCGAAACGAAACCGGTCGCAATCATGAAGCCCGCGATCATCGCGCCAGGCCTATTCGGCATGACCCGCAAAACACCCAACGCGATCCGCCGGTGCAGATTCCACCGCTGCATCGCCAACGCGATGAAGAACCCGCCCATAAACAAGAAGATCGTGTCAGAGCCATACGAGGCACCCAACATGTTGAAAGTGACCGGCTCCGGGTCCTTCCCCTCCGCCTGAATCGGCTGAGCCAGCACAGGGAAAATCACGAGCGGCAGCAGTGCCGTAGCCGGGATCGGTAGCGCCTCGGTCATCCACCACACCGCCATCACAATCGCGGTAGCGGCAGTCAAACGCGCGTTATGCGACATCGAATCCGGGAGGATGAAATAGATCAGCACGCTCAACACCACACCGAGCGCGAGCCCACCCCAACGCACATTCACCGTGCGCTTCTCAACGGCCGGATCCAACTCGCCCGGCGACTTCTGCTTAACGTCACGGCCCTTCGACGGGTCCGGACGAAGACTCTCCAGATACTCCGGCATCTTCGGCTCAGCCATGCCAACCTCCTGGGTGCATATAGTTCAAACGCAGAATCGAGCGACAGCGGTCCGTTGGCACCCGACCTATCGCGAACAACAAAGAACTGTTAATGAAACAGTAAAGAGTGATGTGCCTCTCATGCTAAACGTAAGCGGTCCGAATCCGGAACTCGACTTCCAGAGCGGCGGTCACCCAACGCAACGGTTGCCCGGTGACTGTTTCCCGGTTGGCTGCTCCTTTGGTCAGCGATTCTGTCCCTTTGGTCAGCGATTTCCATGCCACCTGTTTCCCGCGCGACGTTGACCCGCTACGTTGGTTGCATGAGTACTTCACATGGTTCTGTTGCTGAATCTGCCGAGGCTGCTGAATCCGGTAAGCCGGTTGCGTTGATTACGGGTGCTTCGCGTGGGATCGGGTTGGCGATCGCCCGCGAGCTCGCCTCGACCCACAAGCTGATCCTGGGTGCTTCAAGCGAGGATTCACTGGCCGATGTGCTGGCCGAGTTCCCGGGTGCCCGCCCGTTCATCGCCGAGCTGACAGATAAGGACGCGATCGCCCGCGCTGTCGCGGACGCCGGCTTCGGCGGCGGTTCTGGTGCTGGCGGTTCCGGCGAGGGTGCCACCGCAAGCGGTTTTGGCGAGGGCGCGGATGCCCTCCCGCGGCTGGATGTGTTGGTGCATTCAGCGGGTGTGGCTGATGGCGAGACGGTCGCGGAGACCCCGTGGGATGTGTATGAGCGGGTGTTCTCCGTGAATGTTTTCGCTGTGGCCGAGCTGACGCGTCTGTTGCTACCTGCGCTGCGTGCGGCGCGTGGTCAGGTTGTGACAATCAACTCCGGTTCCGGCTACTTCTCCGGCGTGGGGGCTGCCGTCTATTCGGGTTCTAAGTTCGCTCTACGTGCGTTTTCGGATGCGTTGCGGGAGGAGGAACGCGGATCGGTGCGGGTCACCTCGATCCATCCGGGCCGCGTGGATACTGACATGCAGGTCGAACTGCAGGCCTCCTACGGCAACCACGACTACAACGGCTCGCTGTACATCCGCCCCGAATCGGTTGCGGCGACGGTCCGGCTCGCGGTAGACGCAACGCCGGAGGCGATGATCGAAAACCTAGCGATCCGCCCCGTCCACAAATAGCTCTGCCCCATCCGCAAATAGCTCTGCCCCATCCGCAAATTCCCGCGCCCCACCCGAAGATGCTTTGGAGGTTTCGATGACGACCGTTTTTCATTCCGCCACGGTTCACACTATGGACGCCGCCGCCCCGAAAACTGATGCGTTCGCGGTGGACGCCGGCCGCATCGTTGCGGTGGGTGATGCCGCCCGCGCGCTACTGGAACAGGGCGCGGAATCCGTCAATCTGACGGGTTACACGGTCCTACCGGGCATCATCGACGTACATAACCATCACAATCATGGTGGCCGCCGCGAGCTCACCGACCTCACGTTCCCGCCCACCGCCAACCTGGAAGAAATCCTCGCAGCCGTACGCACCCGCGCCGCCGAAACCCCTGCCGGCGAGTGGATCTATGGCGGCTCGGTAGGTTCGGGCCTCATCGGCACCATCGACACCGCGGAAGCGCTCGCCGCGCTGGATGAGGCGTCCGGCGATCACCCCGTGCTGCTCACGGATGATTCGCTTCATAACCGGTGGGCTAACTCGCTTGCGATGCGGAAGGCCGGGATCGCCGCGGACACCCCGAACCCCGACGGCGGGGTCATCTCCCGCGATAGCGCCGGCAACGCGACGGGTTGGCTCATCGAATCCGCGGGCGTTCTGGTGGAGTTGGCTAAGGCGGCCGATCAGCCGGAGTCGGCCGAGGCTCTCAAGGCGTCCACGGCCAAAGCGGTTGAGATGCTCAACGCGTACGGCATCACGGGTTTCCAGGATGCCGCCGCCTCCCTACAGATTATGGAGGCCGTCAAGGCGCTGGATGATGCTGGTGAGTTGAACTCGTGGGTTGTTTCCAGCACCCCGGTTGAGGAGTTCATTTTCGGTTATCAGCCGGTCGGGGAAGACGTCATTTTCGGGATGGAGCACACCCGCAGCGAGCACCATAAACCCGATTTCATCAAGATTTTCCTCGACGGCGTCCCGCCGGCTTTGACGGCCGCGTTCGTTGAACCGTACCTTCCCACAGACGGGCACGCGTGCACTCACGGCCACATGACCATGCCGTACGAGGAGCTTGAAACGTGGCTGCTGCGTACCGCTGAACGCGGGATCTCCGCGAAGATCCACTGCACCGGCGACGCCTCGGTGCGCGCCGTTTTGGATGCGGTGCAGAAGGTCCGCGAAGCTGGCTACGACGACGTGCTCTACCAGGTTGCGCACGGCCAGTTCGTCACGGAGGAAGACATCCCGCGTTTCGCTGAACTGAACGTTGCGGCGGATATTTCGCCGTCGCTGTGGTTCCCTGGCGTGATCATCGAAGCTATCAAGTCTGTCCTGGGTGAAGAACGAGGAAGCAAAGCGCACCCGAACCGTGCCTTGACGGAGGCTGGGGCGCTGATCGCTGCCGGTTCCGACTGGCCTGTGTCCGTTTCACCGAATCCGTGGGAAGCGCTCTATGGGCTCGTGACCCGCAAAGACCCGACCGGGGAATTCCCGGGCGAGCTGTGGCCGGAACAAGCACTCACCCGTGAGGAAGCGCTGGCTACCTACACGATCAACTCCGCCCGCGCGATGGGCCTCGGTGAACAGACCGGCTCCATCACTGAAGGTAAGGCGGCGGACTTTGTGATCCTAGAAACCGATCCGCTCACCTGCCCGGTCGAGGACATCATCACGATTCAGCCGGTCAGCACGTGGTTCGCCGGAAAGAAAGTCTTCACCGCCGCCTGAGCCTAGTCGCCTCTCTAGGCTGTGTCCGGGCCGCGGCGGCGATCCAGCGTCATATAGATCAGCACACCGAACAGCGCGAAAACCGGCCACAAAAGCAGCGGTAACCATAGTCCGGCAACCGTGCCCAGCACACCGCCGACAATGCTGCCGATCGGAACCAAACCCATCGTGAGTGTGCGGCGGAACGCAGAAATCCGGCCAAGCAGGCGCTGCTCCACTGTGGTCGCGGCATAGATCTGGGAGGCCACGTTCGTGATGGTCAAGATGACGCCCCACACCATCGTGTGAATAATCAGCAACACCACGGCCGCTTGCGGCACCGCGAACGCGAACAGCGGCAGGGCCGCGGCAACACACTGCCCCATACCGCCCCACACGTACAGTTTCCTGACTGGCACCGCATCAGAAATACGACCGGAAACGAAAGACGCAGCAATCCCCGAAACAGCCGCCAAGGAACCAAGGATGCCGTAGAACTCGACACCTAGATCCAATGTTTGGATGACCAGAATCGATTCAACCGCGGCACCCATCGACAAGCCGGCGTTAGTGAACGCCGAAAGCCACGTCATACCCGCTAACTGCCGGTCAGCAACCAAAACCGACCAGCCGTCTTTAACCTGCTCCCAAAACGACTGCTTCGCGGGCGCCTGGTCAGACACATCAGCCTCGACACCGGTCTCAGCGCCCGCGTCAGTGTCGGTGCCGGCATCGTCAGCATCATCGACCCCACCCGGCGCAGCCTGCGTTGCGGCTGGCTTCACGATCAAGAGCGCGAGGATCATTGCGAGTACCGCGAAACCGACGGCCGCCAGCAGCGTCCAGTTAGCGCCCAACACGGTGACGCCGTAAGCGACGGCGACCGGCGCAACAAGTGAAGCGATCCGGTCCCACGTGGCGATGTTCGCGACCGTCCGGCTGATCTGCCCCTCATGATCCGTAAGGGCAGGCACCGTGGAGACCTGAGCGGTCTCCGTCGCGACCGTCACAATACCCATGACGGTCGCGAACACGAGCAGAAACGGGATGCTCAGATGCCCGCTCACCGCCACCGCAACAAGCACTGCGGCGAGCGCGACCTTCGCCACAAGCGCAAGCTTCAAGACGCGGACCGCTTCGAAACGGTCAACAAAAACGCCGATGGGGATGCCCAGAATCATGAACGCCACCGTGGTCAGCGCGTTCAGTAGGCCCATCTGCCACGCGCTCGCGGCGAGGAGGGCAACCGCGACAATCTCAATCCACGGCCCGAACGCCTGAACGAAAAACGCGTCAGTAGCGTTCGAGGCTTTCGCCAACCGCAACCGGCGATTAACCACACCCATGACAACTCATTTCTGGCAATGGGACCCAGATAACAGCGCAGCCCCTCAACAGCGCGACCACAATGTGACCTACAACACAACATTCTGAATCCTATACGAACAACAACAAAGGGGCCGGCTTGGTACGCAACCAAGCCGGCCCCGTGGCCGCCTCGTGGACTAACTAATAGACCGCTAACTCATCAAGCGCTAACTATGCTCGCTTGAGTTCGATGTCGAGGGCTTCCTGAAGTTCGTCGAAGCTCGTGCCGAACGTCTCCAGAACAACCACGCCGTCGTCGGTCAGGTCGAAGATCGCGAGGTCCGTGTACACGCGGGAAACACAGCCCGTACCGGTCAACGGGTAGGTGCATTCCGGGACCAGCTTCGGCTTGCCGTCCTTGGTGAACAGCGTCATCATGACCAGCACATCCTTCGCGCCGATCGCCAAGTCCATAGCGCCACCCACCGCAGGGATCGCATCCGGGGCGCCCGTGGACCAGTTCGCCAAGTCGCCGCCACCGGAAACCTGGAACGCACCCAGAACACACACATCCAGGTGGCCGCCGCGCATCATCGCGAACGAATCCGCGTGATGGAAGAAGCTCGCCCCCGGCAACTCGGTCACTGGAATCTTGCCGGCGTTGATGAGCTCCTCATCAACCTCATCCTCCTTAGCGGCCGGGCCCATGCCGAGCATCCCGTTCTCCGTGTGCAGCGTCACGCCGGAATCAGCATCCAGGTAGTCCGCAACCAGCGTCGGCTGCCCAATACCCAAGTTCACGAACGAGTGATCCGGGATGTCCCGCGCCACCATCTGCGCCATCTCGGTCTTCTCCAGTGGGCCGCGGTCCGTGTGCTCAACCGTGCCGCGCGCCACGCCAGCGCCCTCCACGTCAGTACCACCAGCGCCTACAGCTTCATTTTTCACGTTGTCCTGGCTCATGCTGCGGTCTCCTCCTTTGGCAGGGCCGACAAGTCGAGGACGTCGTCGGTGTAAATCTTCGGGGTCACAATGTTCTCTGGGTCCAGTTCGCCCACCTCAACCACGTTGTTGACTTCAACGATCGTGCGGGTCGAGGCGGTCGCCATGACTGGCGCGAAGTTCCGGGCCGTCTTCCGGTACACGAGGTTGCCCATCTTGTCCGCGGTCTCCGCGTGAATCAGCGCCACATCGCCCTTGATCGGGTACTCCAGCACATAATTACGGCCGTCGATCTCGCGGGTTTCCTTACCTTCTGCGAGCGGGGTTCCGTAGCTGGTTGGGCAGAAGAAAGCGCCGATGCCGGCACCAGCGGCACGCATACGCTCGGCGAGGTTGCCCTGCGGCACCACCTCAAGCTCGACCTTGCCCGCGCGGTAGAGCTCATCGAACACGTAGGAATCGGATTGGCGTGGGAACGAGCACACCATCTTGCGTACGCGTCCCGCCTGCAACAGGGCCGCGAGCCCCGTATAACCGTTACCAGCGTTGTTCGATACGACCGTGAGGTCGCTCGCCCCCTGCTCAATCAGCGCGTCAATCAGCGTGACGGGCATCCCCGCCATACCGAAACCGCCAATCAGAACAGTCGAGCCGTCCTTGATGCCTTCTACTGCGGCGAGCGCGGATTCATGGAACCGTGTCTGTGCCACATCGATCTCCCTTCAGTGAGTCCTACCTAAGCCTGCGTTACGGGAACTTGTTTGTTGTTGAGTCGGTCTGGATTGTCTGCGTCGGCGCTGACGACGTCGTTGTCCACGAGCGCTTCGATGACGTGCTTCACTACGGGGCTGGATGTTCCGGCGCGGGTCACGAGTGCGAGGTCAGTCGGCAGGGTTTCCGGCACGGACTTGAACACCACACCCTGCGGACGTAGGGCTTGCACTGATTCGGGGATGAACGCGACCCCAGCTCCCGCGGCAACCAACGCGAGTAGCCCTGCCGTGCCTGGGGCGGTGTGCGCGATGTGCGGGGTGAATCCCGCGGCATGGCAGCTCGCTGCTGCACGGGCGTTGACGTTGGAGCGCGGGTCTCCGAACGCGATGAAGTGCTCTTCCTCGAATTCTTTGAGGGCGAGCTCGCCTTCTACGGATGCAAGCCGGTGCCCTTCCGGCATCGCTGCCACGAGCTTCTCGGTTCCTAACGGATAGGTTTCCAGCTCAGGGTCCGATGTGTGGCCACGCAGAATCCCCATGTCCAATTGGCCGTTGCGGATCCGTTCAAGCTGGGCCGGAGTGAGCAGGTCAGTGTGCACTTCCAGCGTGATGTTCGGTAGGGCTTCACCCACGGCTTGTTTGATGCGAGCCAGCTGCGCGAAACCCGTGGTTCCGGTGAACCCGATGCGGATGATGCCTGCCGAGCCGCCGGCGATGTTGCGCACACCAGCGAACATCGAATCCACATCGGCCAGAACGCGGCGGGCCTCCCGGTTCAGGTACGCGCCAGCGTCCGTGAGTTCAACCTTGCGGGTAGTACGGTTCAGCAGTGTTGTGCCGAGTTCTTTTTCTAGCCGGGCGATCGTCTGCGAAAGTACGGGCTGAGCGATATGCAACCGCATCGCGGCCTCGCCGAAGTGGAGGGTTTCAGCCACTGCCGTGAAGTACCTCAACGCTTTGATTTCCACGGCCACCTCCTTTGATAACTCTTCTTTAAGAATAAGGAGCAATCAATAGGAACTGAAATATATATTTGGAGTGGATTGATAAGCGCACGAGATAAATCTAGGCGTCGGTCGCCGCTGCACCCGCGCGGACGCTTCCCAGGCCGTTCTGTTCACGCACACCGCGCTGTCGGGCGAGCACCCCATGGCGCGGCCCCAAAAGCCACGCCAACACAAAAATCACCGCGCACACCAGCACTACGGCGCCACCCGTCGGCAGGTCAACAGCCCACGAAACATAGATCCCCACGAACGCACCCAGCACACCAAAGCACGCGGCGGTGAGCATCATCGGAACCATCCTGTCGCACACCATCCGCGCGGCCGCCGCCGGGGTCACCAGAAGCGCAATCACCAGGATGTTGCCGATCGTCTGCACACTCATGACCACCGCGAAGGTCACCACAACCGCCAACACAATATCCAACGCCATGACCCGCATCCCGATCGCCGTAGCGTAACCGCGGTCCAGCCCCACCATCACCAAATCACGGTGGAACACCGCCAAAACAGCGAGGATCAGCACGGACCCGAGCACCGTGGTCACCAGCGCCGAATCCGGGATACCGGTCAACGAACCAAACAAGAACGTGCTCAAGCTTCCCGAATAGCCGGGCGCGCGAGACATCACCACAATGCCGATCGCGAACATCGTGACCATCAAAATACCGATCACCGTATCCGAACGCAGCCGCTCATTCTGACTCAACACCGCGATCAGAACCGCGGTCAGCACCCCAGCGATCAGCCCGCCCCACAGCAGCGAACCCTGCAACACAAACGCCACCGCAAGCCCCGGGAACACGGCATGCGAAATCGCGTCCCCCATGAACGTCATCCCCCGCAACACCACGTGCGTGCCCACCACCGCGCACACCAGTGCCGAGAACGTCGCAACCACCAGCGCCTTCGGCAGAAACGCGAGCTGCGGGTTGAACAGATCCTGTAGAAAATCCAACGGCGTCAGCATGAGCGCACCCCTTCTTGTATGACTGCAGCCTCCGATGCGGTGGCTGGGGCCGATGTGAAGGCAGCCTCCGATCCTGTTGTTACTTCCGGCGCGGTTGCTGCCTCCGCAGCGGCGCCGGTGAAGGCGCCGACTTGGGTGAGCAGTGGCGAGGCTTCACTGACTTGGAAGGTGCGTTGCCAAAGCCCCGGATCGCCGAGTGCGTGTGGTGGGCCGTTAGCGATCACGGTGCGGTTCAGGAGCGTGACACGGTCGGCGATGGTCAGGGCGTGGCTGAGATCGTGCGTGGACATCACGATCGCCGCGCCCTGCCGCGCAAGCTCAACGAACAAAACCGACAGTTCTTCCTGGGTAGGCATATCCAGCCCCGTGAATGGCTCATCGAGTAACAAGACGCTCGGCTCTAGAACCAGCGCGCGAGCGATCATGACCCGCTGCCGCTGCCCACCAGACATCTCCGAGATCGGACGGTTTCGTAAGTGCGTCATCGAAACCCGCTCCAACGCGTGCGCAACCCGCTTCATATGCCCCACACTGAGGCGACGCCAGCGGGAAACCGAACGCACCAGACCGAGCCGCACCACGTCCGCTGCGGTCACAGGGAACGTCCAGTCGATGTCGTGGCGTTGCGGAACATAACCCAAACGGCCAGCCACACTCACCGAACCGCCCGCTAACGGAACCAGCCCCTGCAACGCACGCATCAACGTGGTTTTACCCGCACCATTCGGGCCAAGCAAAACATGGATCTCACCAGCGGAAGCGGTGATCGAGGCGTGCTCCAACACGGGCCGCTGCCCCAAATTCACGCACACATCGCGGCCCTCAAGCACCGCGATGCCGTTATTCTCACTCACCGGCACCGCTACCCCACACTTCCGCCTCGGTTGCGCGGCGCTTGCGTTGCACCACCACGCCAACAGCCACGCCCGCCGCGATCACGACGGCGGCGCCACCGGCAAGCCACCACGCCAACGACGCGCCTGCAGGCTTGGTCTCGCCCGCATCGGCTGCGGCATCGGCCGACTTGCTGTCGCCGGCCCCGTTGTTCGCACCATCGTTCTCTGCATCGTCGCCTGCCGCATCGTGCCCGGCGGCCTCTCCCACCGCATGCTTGCCAGTGGCGCTGTTGGTTTCCTTGGCCGCGGCGAGCGCCTCTTCGGTGTTCGTGGAGTCCCCTACCGCGAACACGAGCGAACCTGAGGCGGAGACCTTCTTACCGTCCTTGTCTTCGGCGGTCATCGTGAGCTGGGCCGTGTACTGGCCGGGGCGTGTGAAGACCCAGTTCGCGTGCGTGTGCGTGTTCTTCTCGATGAACACGCTGTTGTGTTCGGCGAGGTTGGAGCTATCCACCAGTAGCTGCGGGTCACCGAAGTTACCGGGTTGCAGGAACAGGGTCATCTGCCCGGGTCCGGTTGCTTTGCTGAACTTCATGGTCACGCCGCGGTCTGCGTGTTTGATGAGCTCGGGGTCCTGGGTGTTCCAGCCGAGCCACACCACACCGGAAATCTCCACCTGAGGAACAACCCAGGCCTCATCCCCGCCTTTCGCGCCGGTGAATTCGTAGCCGCTTTCCGGGATCTGTTGCTTACCGGCGTCATGCACCTGGATCACAACGTCTTCGAGGTTGCGCCACACCGCAGGGGAAGTCCGGTCATCACGCACTTGCATAACCCACTTGCCATCCACGCGGCGCATCCCTAGATCAGCGTGCCCCACATCCAAAACCGCGGCCTCGCCCGTGACGGTGCGTTCATCCGATTCCACCGTCTGCTCGAGTGCTGGATCATCCGAGGACGGCTCAGCGTGCGCGGCAGGAACCTGCCCGAAAACCCCCGCGAGAACCCCAACAACAGCAAGCGCAAAAGCGAGCGCACCGGTTAGCAAAAACGCGGACAGCCGAGGCAATCCGCTGTGTGCTGCAGGCGCGGCTGTATGCGGTGGCGTATGTAACTTCAGCATCGTGAGTGTCCTTATTAATTCCAGATTTCAGCAGTGAGTAGGGTCAGCAGCAGTCGCCAGTTAGGCCCGGGGCTGACGGCAAGCGGCAGTTAGGCCCGGGCCCGGCGGCAAGTGGCGGCGGCCGCCAACATGCAACGGGGCCAGCGCCGGTGCGCAGTTAGCGGCCGGGCGCATCGTGCTCACCTAGGGGTTTGCCTCCGAGTGAACGCGCGAGCGAGTCAGCGTTGGCGCGCATCAAGAGTTCGTATGTGTTGACTCCGGGGGTGAATGCGTCACCCCAGATCGGCGCGACGCCCACCCCGGCCAGTTGCGCGGCGTCCCGCAAGGATTGAGCGGTGCCGCCCGCGGTTTGTTCGATGAAAACGGCCGGGACGTTGAGGTCACGCAGGGTCGCAGCGAGCCTGCGGCGTTCAGCCAGCGATGGCTCCTGCCCCGGCGAGGGTGAAACCGACCCCGCAACATCCAGCCCATACCGGTTCGCGAGATACCCGTAGGCCTCGTGTGTTGTGACGAGGTTCCGGTTGCGTTCCGGAATGGAGGCGATGGAACGCGTCACATAGTCATCGACCTCGTCCAACCGGGCGATATAGGCCGATGCGTTGCCGCGGTAACGGGACGCGTTTCGTGGATCTTTCTTGATCACCTGGTCGCGGATCACCTCAACATAGGCTTGCGCGTTGCTCACGTCATGCCACAAATGCGGGTCGATTTCGCCGTGAACATGCTTACCGAGCACCGCTTGCGGCAGCTGATACACATCAGTACCGGGGCGGCCGATGAACCTGAACGCCGGGTCAGCCGGGATCGGTTGTAGCGCTTTCGGCGGCACATGGATCACCGTGTTCTCCAACGGAATGTCCTCCGGTTGCGGTTCATCCACACGCAACACGAGCCGCCGCTTCGCTGTATCCACCGTGATGTCCGCATGCCCCTTGCCCACGATGCGCGGCCCCGCCCCCGCAACCCCCGCCGGCATGTCTGCGATGGCATCCTCAGGGCTCACGCCCACCGCGATCCGCAACGTCGAGACCACCGCACCCGAAGCATCGGCGGCATCCGGTGAGGCCGTATCAGCACCGGCGCCGCGGGCCTCGCCGCCGAGTGTCCCGCCTGAGTTGTTGCCAAGCGTCCCGCTTGGCTTATTGCCGAGTGCCCCGCTTGTGGCAGGTGTGGCGCGGAAGGAAAGCGTATAGATGCCCGGTTCGGTGAACGCCCACGACATATGGGTGTGGGCGCCGGGCGGCAGGTTCGTGATGTTCTCGCGTGCGTTGTCCGGCAGCGAGGAGTCGAAGACTTTCTCTGGCCGCCCGAACGTTCCCGTCACGAACGCGAACACCGTCCCCGGGCCCTCCGCCGATACCAGCCCGAGCCTTGTCGCATCACCGCGGCGGGTCCCCGCGCCATTGGCGGTCGCGACTCGCAAACCGAGCCAGACCGCGTCGAGGGATCGTGACTCAACGAGTGGAATGATTTCGGCGCCGTAGCCGGAGGCTTCTTCGGCGAGCGCGATGTGGGTTGCGTCCGCGCCAATGTTGGCGTCGATCGCGCGGATGATGGATTGTTCTTCCAGCATGAGGTAGTTGGAGAACGCGAGGTCGGCTAGGGCGATGTCGCGCATCGCACGTGGTGTGGGTTCGAAGGAGTGCGGGTCAGCGCCTTCGGGCACCAAAGCGCTGACGTGCACATCGGGTCCGACTACGTTTCGGGTCAGGTCGGCGAGGATTCCGGTGGTTGCGACGATCCGCAGCCCGCCGGAGGTGAGGCCGCGGCTTGTTGTGCCGGGGAGGAAAACAGCCGCGGCGGCGGCTCCCGCGGCGAGCGTGATGAACGTTCGCCGCGAGAGCCCCCGCGTATGTGCCGGCCCGTTGGGGGCGGGCTGGCTGTTATCCGGTTGGTGTCCGCGCACGCGTTACTCCGCGCGGCGTGCACGGCGGTACAGCATGAACGCTGCCGCACCGATCACCGTCAGTAGGCCACCGGCAGCGCCGAGCTGTGCGGCATCGACGCCGGTGCGGGCCAGCGATGCCCCGCCAGCGTCCGGCAGTGCGCACGGCTGGCCGTCCGCGGTGCGGCCCACGGTGTCCATGATCATGACCTTGCCGTCCTTCTTGAACAGCTGGCCTTCCTTGGCGGAGGCCTGGTCTTTCGCGATCCCGGGCACCGTCACCTTGGGTGCGGATCCCCCAGCGTCCGATGTGCCACCTGCCGCATCTGAACCTTCACCTTGGCCTGCGCCGCCGCCTGCACCCTGGCCCTTGTCTGCGCCCTGGCCTGTGCCTTGCTGTTCAGGCTGGCCTGGCTTGGCACCCTGTGGCTGGCTTGGTTTCTGGCCTGGCGTTGGGGTGCTTGCGGTGGAGTGGAACCAGCGTTGGCCGACGATTTGACCGAAGTTCCCGGAGGTGAACACGGCTACGTTGCCGGGGCCGGACACGGATTCCAGCGTCCATGTAACCGGTCCGGTGGTGTTTTTGAGGGATGGGTGCATTGTGTTCGCGCCGATCCACGGCACGCCTGGGATCTGTGTGGATGGGACCATCCACACGTTGGAGCCTTGCGGGGCTACGAAGTCGATGCCTGCCGGGGCGGAAGTGCGTGCGGCATCACCGAGCGCGAAAGAAAGCGAACCTGGCTCAACCCACGCGGCCGGCTGTTTACGGTCGTCTTTGAGGGAAGCCTTGAGGGTGGAGCCTTTCAGTTGCGAACCGAGGTCGAAGTGCCCGCCCGTCACACCGGCGGCACCTGGGCCGACGTTGAAACGCAGCGTTGCGCGTGCTGAGGCGGTCCCACCGCTCTTGAGTGTTGCGCTCTGCCGGATCTGTACCGTGTAGGAACCCGGCTTGGAGAACACCCAGTTCGGGTGCACGTGCGAGTTCGCTGGGATGGTCACACTGCCGCTGACCCGTGACGTCGGCAGCAGACCCGCCACGGAGAACAGGCTGGTGCCGCCCCTGGTGACGCCGCCGGTAGTTGCGGAACGGTCGGCCGTTGAGCCCTTAGAGCCCTTGGAACCCTCGGCTGTGGAGTCTTCCGTCTTGGAATCCTCCGCCTCGGAATCTTCTGCCGTGGAATCCTCGGACGATGTGGCCGCATCGATTTCGGCCTGCGTTGCCTCACGTGGTTCCTCGACCGGGGTGCACTCCGGGGTCGCCGGCGCAGCAGGCGCTACTGGCGCTGGAGCTGGCGCGACTGGTGCTGGCACATCGGCCGGGGCGCCTGGAGCCTGCGCGCCTGGAAGTTGCGCACCTGGAGCCGGAGCTTCTGGAGCGGGTGCCTGCGGCGCAGCATCACCCGGCGTTTGTGGCGCAGCGTCGCCAGGAGCTTCTCCGGTGCCCGGCGCTGGCGCTGGCTTCTCAGGGGCTGGCTTCGCTGGGGCCGTTTTCTCTGGCTTCGGCGCCGGTTTCTCAGGCTTTGGCTTCGGTGCTGGCTTCTCAGGCGAGGCCGACTCAGATGGTTCCGGTTTCGGCGCCGGCTTCGGCTTCGGCTTTTCCGGTGCCGGTTTTGGTTTCTCCGGAGCTGGCGCTGGGGTCGGCTTGGCTGACTCAGACGGCGCTGGCGCTGGCGTTGGCTTCTCAGGAGCTGGCGTCGGAGTTGGTTGAGGCGTCGGTTTCGGCGCTGGTTTTGGCTTCGGTGCCGGTTTTGGTTTCTCCGGAGCCGGCTTCGGCGTCGGCGTTGGTGTCGGCGCAGGTGCTGGTGCGGGTGCCGGTTTGGTGAACGCTGTTCCCTTGTGGGCGGAGCCTACGGTGAAGTAGTAGGTCTGCGCCGGGGATTCGATGATCGCCCCGGAGCTGGTTTGGGTTCCACGTGCTTTGAGCGTGATCTTGTACAGGCCCGGTTTGGTGAAGGCCCAGTTCGCGTGGGTATGGGCCGGATAGGTTTGTTCGCGCACCGCACCCGCTGTGAGTTGGGTTGCGCCGTTCTTCAAAAGTGGGCTCATCTGCCCGAAACCGTTAGTCCCAAACAAGTACACCTTGCCCGGGCCTTGGACAGAGGTGAACACGAGATCCACGTGCTTACCGACCCCGCCGCCCTGGGTCCCGAGGGTGTCCCACCCCGGCCAGAGCAGATTGTGGTCTTGGGTTTGCGGCAAGAAATAGCTTTGCCCAGCACCCGGCCAGCCTGCTGGGATGTCCCGCTTAGCGGCATCCTTGACATGTAGCTCAACCTTGGACGGGTCGCGGTGTACATGGGAGCCAGTGACGTCTTCTTTGAGGTTGAGCTTCAAAGCACCGTTCGATGCGGTGACATTGAACGCATCAACGTGGCCCGCCTCCAGGATCAGGTGGTCCGCAGCCGGAACCGTAGCGCTGTTATAGGCGGCCAAGCCCGTAGTTGCGTTATGAGCACCCAAACCTGCAACCGAGGTCTGGGCCGCGGCCGTGTTGGCTGGCGCGGTGTTGGCGTGCGCGGCCGCTACCGGCGAGATTCCCGCCAACAGCAGGGCCAACACACCCGTGGTTGAGGCAATGCGGGCCTTCGCGCCCTTGGCGGCGAATTGTTTGGTGCTGGAAGCTACGTCAGCAGAACGCGAGGCGGCACTGAAGGTATCGGCGCTGGTACGTGTGTCAGCGCTGACTCGTTCAGCGGAGTTGGTGGCGGGAAGCTGATTCCCTGGTGTCCCTAGTGGCGGCATGGCTGTGCGCTTTCTAGTGAGAAGAATACCGTTATTGCTATTGAGACTCATTTGCAATAGCTATACATTCCTACCACACTCGCCCCGGCTTCGCACACCCGGCCTCCGCCCACACGCAACTGGCACGGATAGGATCGGGGCATGTCTGGCATCGTGATGACCCCGGAGTTGAGGGCCGCGCTCAACCATCTTCAGGTGGGCAATCACGCATTCATCACGGGTAAAGCAGGCACGGGCAAGTCCACGCTCGTGCGGCTGTTTATGGAGCAGACCACACGCAACGTGCTGGTTGCCGCCCCCACGGGGATGGCGGCGTTGAACGTCGGCGGGCTGACCCTGCATCGGCTGTTCAGTTTCCGGCCCGGGGTGACGGAGGAGTTCGTCCGTTCGCCGCGCTATTCGCCGGCCGCGCATCGTGAAGTGCTTGAGCAACTGGATGTTCTGGTGATCGATGAGGCCTCGATGGTGCGGGCCGATCTGTTCGATGCGCTCGCCGCCGCGCTGGAACTGTATGGGCCGAGGCCTGGCGAGCAGTTCGGCGGGGTCCAGCTGGTTCTGGTGGGGGACGTGTATCAGCTGCCGCCCGTCGTCGCCCCGACCGAACAAGCACAGTTTGAGCGGGACTACGGCAGCCCCTATTTCTTTTCCGCGCGGCATTTCCCGGAGAATTCTTTCCCGGTTTTCGAGCTCAGCCACGTGTTCCGGCAAGAGCACGGCTCCCGGTTCACGGAACTACTCAACGGAGTGCGTGATGGCTCGCTGACCCAGCGCGGGCTCGCGGAACTCAACGAACGCGTCGACCCGCACTTCACACCACCCGCCGACGAACCGTGGATGACCCTGACCACCACCAACCGGATGGCCGATGCCGCAAACCGGCGCGAACTCGAAAAGCTCGCTACGTTCTCACTCACCTCCGATGCCGATACCGTGGGCGACCTTACCGGTTTCGACCCGCCCGTCCCGCACGAACTTCAGCTGCGGATCGGCGCGCAAGTCATGATGGTGGTCAACGACCCGCTGGACAGGTGGGTCAACGGAACCCTCGGCGAAATCACAGACCTCGGCTGGGACAAAGACGGCGAACCGTGGGCCGCCGTCGCGACACCCGGCGGGGACATGTTCATCGCCCGGCCCTACACGTGGGAAGTCCTCTCCCCTATCGCACTCGAGAGCGGCCGGCTATCCAACACGGTGCAGGGCACGTTCCGGCAGCTACCCATGCGGCTCGCGTGGGCCATCACCATCCACAAAGCCCAAGGCCAAACCCTCGAACGCGCGATCGTCGACATCCGCGGCGGCATGTTCACCGACGGTCAACTCTATGTCGCGCTCTCCCGCGTGCGTTCGCTGGAGGGGCTGGTTTTGCGGCGAACCGTACTCCCGAAAGACATCCAAGTAGCCCCCTCGCTACGTCGCTTCCTGCGCAGCCAACGCGTCCTGAACCGAGGCGACAACACTGGACCCAACAGTAACCCTGGGCCCGGCAACACTGCTTACGATGGTGGGCTTGCCTTCCTCACGGTCCTCACGGTGGGGGACGCAGGTCGAGGCTGGCGTCCGCGGCCGCTCGAGGTCTCGGTAGTCACATCGGATGGAGGCCAGGCTTCAACCCTGGTGAACCCCGGCCGTGACTTAGGAGATGCGGCGGCAACGCACGGGATTGATGCGGACATGCTGACCCTCGCCCCGGATACGGCGCAAGCGTTGACCGGGCTCGGTCCACTGCTTGAGGGCAGGACAGTCGTGGCCACAAACGCGGATACTCTGCGTGGGCTGATCGACTTCGAGCTCCGCCGCCTCGGCGTCCTGGAACGCATGCCGCTCTTCGTCGAAACGAGCGAGGCGCCTGGCGATCCGGACCCGTGGACCGCATGGGAACACACCACATCCTCGGGCTACCTGCTCACCCGCGCCGCCCGGTCTGACACGGTCTCCGCCTCCAACACTGCCGCAGATTCCCACGCCGCCGCACCCAGCAGCAACCCCCGAACCCCTGACATTCGTACCGGCGGGCGGGAGGATGACGCGGGCGCACACCGAGCACTTGGCAGCGCGGCTTGCCGGCCGCACGCTCGGGCCGGCCACAGAGCAACTGAAACGCAGCATTGAGGCGGAGTACGGCGTCGTGATCCCCTATGAGCCGCCAGCTGCCGGCCCCGCGCTCAAAGACATCCTGAAGCTGGGGGCGCGGATCGCGTTCACCGGCAGCATCACGCTGGAGGGGAAGGCGTGGGATAGGGACGTGTTCGCGAAGTTCATCGAGGCACGCGGTTTCGTCACGAGCGCGAACGTCACGAAAACCCGCACCGACCTTTTAGTGCTCGCGGACATCAACAGCGAATCAGGCAAGGCGCGCAACGCACGCAAGTACGGAACACCGATGGTATCGCTCGCGGACTTCCTCACGGCCCTAGCCGCCATGGAAAGTTAGCTGGCTCCCCGCTCTGATCCCGCCGTATCAGCCGGTAGCGTTACGGCGTCTTCGTAGCGGCGGACCCCAAAGAACGTCCAGAACGCTACGACCGTGGCGAGGATATAGAGAATCCACGAAGTCAGAACCACAGGGCCTGGCCCTACCTCGGTGCGTGCCGCGGAACCCGCCCCGTTGGTTTCGAAGAACCACCAGTTAGCGATAATGCGGGAAACCGTCACCGCTACCGTCACCACCAGCAGGATCCAGAGGCGCAGCATAGGGATCCGAGCCCCCGTCACCTCTGTACTGGAGCCGTTGCTTGCCACATGCGTTCCCGATTCGCCCCGGATGCGGCGGCGTTCAGTATAAGCCACGACGAGCGCGACCACGGCCCCACCGATCGCGATCAGGAAAATCAAGCCACCCAACGGGATACCTATATACATGAGGGCTTTACCCACGGCCGCGCCCGCAACCGAGGTATAGACAAAGAACGCAACGATCGCGGTAGGGATCAGGTTAGTAACGATCGAACCGACCGTCACCCGCACCGACTTATGCAGCTGCACGGCACGGGAATCGGTACGCCACGTCGAGGCCATAGGTGAACGAGACATCCCTCTCCCCGCTTCCCTCGCTGCGTGCTTACGATACTGCGCCACCACCACTGCCCAACGGCTGCCACCGCTACCCAACGGCTACCACCGTCACCCAGCGCCGGCTGCCACCGTTATCCGTGCTGCTGTGTTTTTGCTGTTGACCATTGTAGGCAGGTGAACCCCGTGTATTCGCGGAAACGCGTGCAATAAGTACACAATGACACCCACAGTTCACATACAGTTCCGCAGGTGTGACGCGTGGGTGACGTGTGCGACTGCGACGTGGGAGACTCAATGTATGACTTCTGTATCCTTCACCAGCCCGAATGGTTCTTTCGACGTCCAGACCGGCCTGTTCATCGACGGCGAGTGGACAGCGGCCGCCAGTGGCGCATCGTTTCCTGTACTGAACCCGGCCACAGCTAAGGAGATCACGCAGGTGGCCGATGCGGGAGTCGAAGACGCGCGCCGCGCCCTAGATGCCGCTGTTGCGGCACAGAAAGAATGGGGCGCCACAACAACCCGGGAGCGCTCCGACATCCTCCGCGCAGCCTACGAACTGATCCTGGAACGTGCCGATGACATCGCCCACGTGATCGCCACGGAGATGGGCAAGCCACTACGCGAAGCCAAGACCGAAGCCACCGACGCCGCAGACATGCTGCGCTGGTTCTCCGAACAAGTCCAACACCAAACCGGCAACTTCGCCCCCGCCCCGAAAGGCGGCTACCGCATCATCACCACCTACCAACCGGTAGGCCCCTCCTACCTGGTGACCCCGTGGAACTTCCCTGTCTCGATGGGCGCCCGCAAAGCCGGCGCCGCGCTCGCCGCGGGTTGCACCGTGGTGCTCAAGCCGTCTGATCTGACGCCGTTGACGATGTCGCTGTTCGTTCAGATCCTCCACGAAGCCGGTGTACCGGCCGGTGTTGTGAACCTCGTGCCAACCGTGGATGCCCCGGCCCAGTCCGCGGATCTCATGACGGATGAGCGGCTGCGGAAGGTCTCTTTCACGGGCTCAACCCCGGTGGGTACCCAGCTTTTGAAGCAGGCGGCCGATAACGTCATGGCCTCCTCGATGGAGTTGGGTGGCAACGGACCGTTCCTCGTCTTGTCCAAGGCCAACGTGCGTTGGGCCGCTAAAGGCGCCGCGGGCTTGAAGTTCCGCAACGCAGGCCAGGTGTGTATTTCTGCCAACCGCATCATCGTGCACAAGGATGTTGCCGATGAGTTCAAGCAGATCTTCCTCGAGGAGGTCGCCCGCCTGCGCGTGGGTGCTGGGACAGATCCGGACACGACGGTGGGGCCGCTGGTCTCAGACCAGCAGCGCGACCGCGTGCAAGGCTTGCTTGCGGATGCGCAGGAGAAGGGCGCCACGGTTCTGGCCGGTGGCGACTGCCCCGAGGGTGACGGTTATTTCTTGAACCCGACCGTGGTTGAGAACGCGCCACTGGATTCCGATATCGCGACAACCGAGATCTTCGGGCCCGTCGCGTCGCTGTATATCGCCGATTCTGATGAGGAAGCGATCCGGATCGCCAACGACACCCGTTTCGGTTTGGTCGCCTACGTGTATTCGCAGGACATTATGCAGGCGATGCGCGCGGCTGAAGCGCTCGAGGTGGGCATGGTTGGTCTGAACCGCCCTGCCGTGGCTGACCCTGCCGCCCCGTTCGGTGGTGTGAAGGCTTCCGGGCTGGGTAAGGAAGGCGGCCACAACGGCATTGAGGAATACCAGATCGAAAAACTCATCACGATGGCGGTGTAACCGGGGACGTGTCTGAAGCAACGTTCAGGGAGGCGCGGCTAGCCCCGCAGCCGGTCGACCTGGTGATTGAAGGTGGCGGGGCGAAAGCTGTTGCGTTGGCTGGCGCGGTGGATGAGTTGCGTGCCGCGGGTTATACGTTTGAGCGGATTATCGGCTGCTCGTCCGGTTCACTTGCGGGCGCGTTGCTTGCCGCTTTGAAGCATTCGGGTGAGGGCCTAGATAAGTTCGCTGATCTGGTGACCTCTTTCGATTTCAGTAAGATCCTGGATGCGGGGCCGATCGCGAGCAAGTTCGGTCCGCTGTCTAAGCTGGCGATCCCGTACCGGTTGATGCGCTACGGCGGTATGCACCCGGGCCGTTACATGAACTCGTGGGTCGCCGGAGTCATGAAAGACCTGGGGACGGAAAAGTTCGGCGACTTCCGCCGTGATGGTTCCCCGTACGCTGATGAGGACATCACGCACCGCTACGGTTTCGTGACGATCGCAACCGACCTCAGCCAGCGCCGGATGGCCGTGTTCCCGTGGGACGCCGAGGACTACGGCTTGGATCCGGACGAGATTTCAGTGGCCGATGCTGTGCACGCTTCCGCCGCTCTACCTGGCGTGTTCCAGCCTGTCGAGATCACGGGTGAACGCGGAACGGTCACGTTCGCGGATGGCGGCCTGGTTTCTAACTTCCCAATCAAACTGTTGGCCAATAACGAGGAGAAGGAAGCTGACTGGCCGACCATCGGCATCAACTTAACGCCGCGCACCCCCGGCAAGGAACAGTTGGAGTCGGTACGTAAACCGATGGCGCAGTTGCGCGCGTTGGGCCAGGTCGTTTTGGAGGGACGGGAGACCCGCCGCCTCGACAATGAGGAGATCGGCCAGAACGTGATCGTGATCGACACCGCACCGTACACGTCGATCAGTTTCAACCTCGACAGCGACGACAACGAAGAACTCATCGACCGCGGCCACGAAGCCGTGCGCGAATGGCTCAAAGGCGACGACGCGACAGGAACCGTACCCGAATGATCCCTCCAGAATCTGGCTCTGAAAACTTCGATGTTGATGCTTTCGATGCCGCGGTCGGCGTGCTCGCGGGGGCGAAGCGTGTGCTTGCGTTGACGGGCGCGGGTGTCTCGACCGCATCGGGCATCCCTGATTTCCGTGGCCCACAGGGCCGCTGGACTCAGGACCCGGAGGCGGAACGCATCTCTACGTTGTCGTGGTATTTGGGTGATGAGGTGGTGCGCCGTAAGGCGTGGCAGGCGCGTGCCGATTCGGTCGCGTTGAAGGCGCAACCGAACCCTGGGCATGCCGCGCTCGTTGCATTGGAGCGTTCGGGCCGGTTGGCCGGTCTTGTCACGCAGAACACGGATGGGTTGCATTTGGTGGCGGGCAACTCGCCGGAGTTGGTGCATGAGGTTCATGGGAATCAGCGGCGGTGGCGGTGCGAGGACTGCGGCGTTGAAGGCCCGATGGCGGAGATGATCGCTCGTGTTCATGCCGGCGATACTGATCCGCGGTGCCCTGAGTGCGGTGGCATTACTCGCGCGACGGTGATCTTGTTTGAGGAAACCCTGGATCAGGAGACGATGCAGGCGAGCATCGAGCTGGCCCGAGCGTGCGATGTGGTGCTCGCGATTGGTACGAGCCTCACGGTGTACCCGGTTGCTGGCCTGGTTCCGTTGGCTGCCGAGTGCGGTGCGAAGGTCGTGATTATCAACGCGGAACCGACCCCGTTCGATTCGATCGCTGACGCCGTGGTCAACGACCCCATCCAGGATGTGCTCCCCTGCCTTATCGCCGCAGCAACCTAGCCGGAACAACCCAGCCTCTGGTGAGGCCCACCGCAGGCACCGTGGAGCTACTGCCAAGGCCACGTGACAGGCTATTGCTCGGGGTGGCTTCACGGAGGCTACTTCTCTGTACGGTAACTGAGTTCCTGGTCGCCTACCCACGGTTCTTCGATCTTGCGGTAGGTTCCGTCCTTGAAGCTCGTTTCGAGCCAATCGTCCACGGCTTTCTTGAATTCAGTGTCGCCCTTGGGCAACATGAATGCCTTATCAAACTGGTCGAATGGACGATCCGGGTTAGTCGCGCATAGTTCCGGATACTTCTCGTCGATGTAGAGAACTTCGGCGCGGTCGGTCGTCATGACGTCAGCGTTGCCTTTGACGATCTCGTCGAAGATCGTTTTGTTGTCGTGAGTTTTCAGCGTGCCTTTCGGGTAGTTTTTCTTCGCGAATTCCTGGTTGGTTCCGCCTTCCGGCATGATGCTCACCACGCCGGGCTTGTTGATCTGTTCGATGCTTTTGTATTTGTCTTTGTCTTTGTCTTCGCAGCGTGCGATCGGCGTCTTGCCGTCCTTGAGTAGCGACGTACTGAAATCAACTTTCTTTGCGCGCTCATCATTCACGGAGATACCGCCGACCGCCATATCGCATTTGCTGAGGAAGTCCGGCATAAGGTTCTTCCATTCAGTCCCAACGAACTCAACCTTGACGTCTAAGTTTTCGGCGAATTTCTCAGCCAAATTCACATCAATCCCGCTGAATTTTCCATCCTTTTCAACCGTGAACGGTGCATAGTCCCCCGTTGTGCAGACCGTGATGACGCCGTCTTTCTTGATGGAAGCCAGCCGCGATTCCGGCTCTTCATGCTCCCCACTGCCCTGTTCCCCTGTGTTCTGTGCCTGCCCGCTCTGCTCAGTGCTGCTCTGCTCGGTTGTGTCTTTTGCCGGGCCTGTACTGCCGCATCCGCTCAGTGCACCGACGAGCGCCAAAATAGCCGGGGCAGCGAGGACTGCGGGGATGATCTTTTTCTTCTGTGGCGATGTGATGTACGTCATGCCGGAACTTTACCCGGCTATGCAATATCGCTGTCAACAGGCCACAATGGAGAGTTAGTAATGTGTCATCGTTATGAATGTGGATGGAACAATGTCTGATTCTTCACGTCCTGACGAGGCGGCAAAGCCGAACCAGCCGGCCTTCCCACCTCCGCCTGGCCCTGAGGACGACGCTACCCAAGCATTGCCTCCAACCCCTAAGGACCCCGCACCCGAAGCTCCGGCAGGGTCCACACCCGATGTCGACAAGGATTCCGCCGCCCAGGACTCCGCACCGGAAGACTCAGCATCCAAGCCCGCTGATTCTGAGCCAACGGAATCCGCCCCGGCCGACTCAACGCCGCCTGCTCCTTTGCCGTTAGACGCGTTCAAGGGCCAAGCCGCACTCGATGAGGCAGAGCCGACCAACGAATACCAGGGCCTCGACTCCGAGATGTGGTATTCAGACTCCCCCGCGACCTTCGACACCGCGAACTACGCCGCGGTCACCGCGCCTGCCTCTAACGACTACCTCAGCGACGAAGACGATAACGATGCCGCCCGCGCCACCAGTGTTGCCGCCGGCGTGACCGCGGCAGGGCTCATGGCCTCCGCCTCAACAGAGGAGGCAGAGGCTTCCTCAACCCGCACGTCGGGCAAGCCGAGCAAGAACATGGTGATCGCAACTGTGCTGGCGGCGCTATTGGGCATCGGTGGCGGTGTGATCTTGAGCAAAACTGCGCTCGCACCAGACCCGACCCGCTCCGAGGAATACTTGAAGCTCGCCTCCGAGAAGTCCCAGGTTGATTCCCGCGCGGCCAAGGGTGAGCAGGAACGCGAAGAGCTCGAGCAAACCATCTCGTCCTACGAAGACGAAGAGAGCGGACTCAACGCGCAACAGAAAGACCAAGAAAAAGAACACGACAAGCTGAAAAGTGATCAGCGGAAGCTGAAGAAAGATCGCGCGAAGCTCAAGAAGGACCAAGAGAAACTCAAAAAGGATCGCAAGAAGCTCGACAAAGACATCAAGATCACGTCCCGCCCGGCAAGCAGTAGCGGCCGCTGGAAAGTCGGCGACGACATCCCATCCGGCACCTACCGCACCAAATCCGGTGTGAAACAACGCTGCATCTACGCGGTCTATTCAGACTCCAGCTATTCGAATGTGAAGTTCTCCCGTTCCATCGATAAGGGCACCCCCACCGTTGACCTGCGCGAAGGCGACTACTTCACCTCGATGGGTTGCGGCACCTGGTCAAAGAAATCGAAATAAGTTCCGCAACCCCAGTGGGTTCCGCACGACCAAGTAACTACATAACCAGCACACTGGCCGGTCAGCTAACCATCTAGCTGACCGGCCAGTGAACTAGGACTCGGGGACTGAGACTCGTTGCCTAGGCTCCGTTGTCTAGGACTCTTCGTCTAGGCTCCGTTGTCTAGGAACCGCTGTCTATGAGTAGAGTTCCTTGAGCTCGCCTTCGAGCACTACGTCGAGGAATTCGCGGATCACTTCCATCTCATCCTTCGCCGAGAACACGACCTCAGCTACCGGGATATCGTCGATCTTCTTACCGTGCAGGCGGTCCTCGCCCACCTGGGCTCGCTGATCCACCACGGTCTGCCCGCGCGTGATCTCATCAGCCAACGAGATCTCGATGCGGTGCTCGGAAGACACGAACATCTCCGGATGCACCGCGGCCACGACAGCGCCGGCGTCACCGATCAACGAATACGCTTGCGGTTCATCCTCATCATCGCCGTATGTGAAGCCCGCGATGCCACCCAAGGCACGCGCAACCGGATGGTCAGAGGCCTTCAACCCAGCCACCACATCGTCCGGGATAGCCACGTGGTTGAAAACATCCAGACCATACATGACCAGAGGCACGCCAGACTTCACGACGATGTCCGCGGCCTCAGGGTCATGCCAGATGTTGAACTCAGCAACCGGGGTCGCGTTACCCACGCTCGCGGAACCACCCATGAACACAATCCGTTCAAGGTTCTCCGTGACCTCCGGGTGCATCCGCAACAGCAACGCGAGGTTGGTCTGCGGGGCGCACGCGATCAGGGTGACCTTCTGCTCCGACTCCATGATGGTCCGGCGCATCAGCTCAACCGCGTGCTCAGCCACAGGCTCACGCGTTGGCGCAGGCAACTCGACACCACCCAAGCCATCGGCGCCGTGCACGTAAGAGGCGTCACGAGCCGGCGAATTCAGTGGAGCCACAGCACCCGCGGCAACCGGGATGTCACTGGCACCCATCAGATCCAGGATCTTCAACGTGTTCTCAACAACCTGCTTGAGCGACACATTGCCAGCCACCGTGGACACCGCACGCACATCCATATGCGGGTTACGCACCGCATACATCAACGCCATCGCATCATCGATGCCGGTATCAACATCCATCACAACAGGAAAAGTAGACATGATCCTCCTCAGCTCAACGCCGTCAATAGGTTAGGAGTAATTCTTGCTAGGGCTACTGCTTGCTCGGTCTATTGCTTACCGGGGCTATTTCTTAGCGGTCATAGCGGCTGCGATCTCTTCGATACCCAAGTGATCGCCCAAGCCAAGTTCCCGTGCGATGCGGGCCGCAGTTGGCCGCTGTAGGCGGCACTCAGCCAGGACATCGTCGCGGGAGAAAACCTCCGATGGGGTGCCGTCCGCTTGGATCTTGCCGTGCGCCATCGCGATCACCCGGTCAAACGAGTCAGCCACGAAACGCATGTCGTGGGTGATGGTGATGACCCCGATGCCGTCGGCATGCAGCCGGTCCAGCATGCGTTGCAGGATCTCGAGGCCGCGGCCGTCAAGGCCCGCGGTTGGCTCATCCAGAATCACGAAATCAACGCGCGGAACCAACACGGCAGCGATCGCAACGAACTTCTTGATCGCGAACGGCAGGTCCGCCGGGTTATCGTCAACGAACGGGCGGATACCCGTCATCGAGATCGCGCGTTCAAGACGCTGCTCCGTGTCCTGCTTACCCCACTTCAGATACTTCGGGATGTAGGCGAGCTCGGAATACACGTCCGACTGGAACAGCTGATCATCCGGGTTCTGGAACACGTAGGCAACCGTCTGCGCCATCTTCGCGTTCGTCATCTTCGCCGTATCCGTGCCGTTGACCAAAACGCTACCGCGCGTAGGCTTCAGCAGGCCGTTCATGAGCTTAACCGTGGTGGTTTTACCAGCACCGTTCTGACCCACGATCGCAACGCGCTCACCCGCGGCGATCGACATGTTCAACCCAGCCAGAACCGGGGAGAGCTCGTCATATTCGAAGGCGACATCCTTCAATTCAATCGACATCAGTTGCCACCTTCACCCTTCAAACCACCATCAACAGACGTGTTGTTACCCAGCGCGGTGCCGTTCACAACGCCACCGCCAGCAACCGTGCTACCAGTAGCTGTGCCGCCACCAACGAAAGCGAACGCCTCCAGCGCCTGCGCGCACGTGATCGGCAACGGATCAACAGCAACACCGGCCTCACGCAACGCGAACGCAAGCTGCGTGACCTCCGGGCGCGGAACATCCGCATCGACCAGCTGTTGCGAAGCAAACACTTCACGCGCAGGACCAGCGGCCGTGACACGGCCCTTGTCGATCACGATCAGCTCATCAGCGTATTCGGCGAGCAAGTCCACTTTGTGTTCAACCAGAACCAGCGTCTTACCGCGCTCCTTCAACTGGGCGATGATCCGGAAAACCTCTTCCGAGGATTCCGGGTCAAGTTGCGAGGTCGGCTCATCGATCACAATGAAGTCAGCGTCCATCGCGATCACCGCAGCGAACGCGACCTTCTGACGCTGACCACCCGACAAACCGTTGGGGTCCTTCTCCAACAACGGGAGCAGGTCCATCCGCTCAGCGACCTGCAGCACGCGGTCAACAATCTCTTCGCGCGTGAGCCCCAGGTTCTCCAGACCGAAAGCGATCTCCTCAAACACCGTCTCACGCACACCGGAGATCTGCGTGAACGGGTTCTGGAACACGTAACCGATCCGGCGAGACAACTCGGCAGGCGACCACTCTTCAAGCGCGCGGCCCCACAAGAAGACCTCACCTTCCAGATCACCCGAGTGGAAGTACGGGATCAAACCACGCATCAGGGAAGCCAGCGTGGACTTACCTGCGGCGTTGCTGCCCACCACGCCATACAGCTTCCCCCCGGCCAGCTCAAGGTTCACGCCATCCAGCGCGCGCTCCTGCTGATGCGTGTACGAAAACGAAACGTTCTTCAGCTCAACAATGTTCACAAGAACCCCTTACAAGACCACGGCCAGGACGATGGAGCCCACAGCAATCACCAACGAGACCAAAACCAGTAGCCACTGTCCCACGCCAACTTTAGGCAGGAACGACAACTGTGAAGGTTTCTCTGGAACGTTGAACGCACGCGCATCCAAAGCGAGCGCACGTTCCTCCGTCTGACCGATCGCCGCGAGGAACACCGGGGTGATGATCGGGAAGAACGCCGCAACGCGGCGGAAGAAACCGCCCTCCATCTCAATACCGCGAGCCTTCTGCGCATCCACCACAACCTTCGACATCTTCTGAAGATCAGTGATCGACTGGAAGGAAGAGAGCACAACGTAGGTCGAGCGGGAAGACAACCCAACGCCCTGCAACGCGAGCATCAGGTTCTTAGCTGGGACCAGCTGGAAGAACAACGCCAAAGCGCCGCACAAAGACATCACGACGAGCGTGAAGCGGGCGGCCGCAGCGAGCGAGGTCGTGGACAGGGACAGGTTGTCGCCCCAGCTCCAGTAGACGGTCGCGCCTTCTTCCGGCGCGATCAAGAACACGCGCAGGATGAACAGGACCGAACCCACGCCGAGGAACAGCTTGAGATACAGAGGAATGAACTGTTTAGCGCGGCCCGCAAGAATCGCGATCACCACGAACAGCACACAGCCGATGGTGGGCGCCAGAACAGGCCATGGCAACGCGACTGACGCAATCGCAATCGCCAACAGGAACACGAACAGAACCAGCGGGTTCAAGTCCCGGATCGGGTTCCCTAGCCGGTACGGCTGGGAATAGCGATCCACATAGTAGGCACGCAGATCCTCGACCTGCGCGGCTTGAGTCTGAGCTTTCTGAGTCATTCCCATCACCGACCCAACGTCAATTCGCCCGGATGCTTCTGTTCATCAGCCAACGCATCGTGCGTCTTCTGCGGCTTCAAATACCTGTCGCCCAACGGCAACTTGACCAACACGCGGGTAGGCATCCGCAGAATAATCAGCCACGCGATGAACGCAGACGGGACCTTGTCGATGAAGTCCAGCGGCATCGAGGCCAAGAACACAGCCGCGGTTTCACCCACGCCAAGCGAACGGAGAATACCGGTCACCCAGCCAACACCGGAAGCGGACAAGCCACCGAAAACCCAGATAGTGATGAGCGAACCGATAAAACCACCGATGAGCGCGAAAATGAACGCAGCGAACGTCACATGGAACACGTTACGGAACCAGCCGACACGGGAAAGCCAACCGGCAACCAAACCGATCAGAACCGAAACGATCGCGTACGGCACCAGCGTCGGCAACGTGATCGCATTGATCAGGTTGGTGAGCAAACCAACCAAGGCACCCGGCAGCGGGCCACACACCGCACCCACCAGGATGGTTCCAATCGCATCCATATACACAGGCAGCTTGAGCAGAAGAACAATCTGCCCAGCAATGAAGTTGATCGCGATCCCCAACGGGACCATGAACAGCGTCAACTGCCCATACTTGCTGCCATGTGCAGCGAACTTTTGCATAGCGGGCATCAGATGACCTCGCTCCAACTGCGTCGCATCACGCTCGTAGTTCCCTTTCAGCTAGGCCCCCGTTTACCTAGGGCCCCTGACTCACTAAGTTACGCGGGAAGCGCCGATGCAACAATCCCTACCGCTGATTGTCGCATGACGCCTCCTAGTGACGGATCCTAGTCAGCAATTCTATTTATGGAAAACCAGAGCACCGTGAGCCTGCTCGGCCTCGTTGCTAATCGAGAGGTCAATACCCTTACGATCACGGATCAACGAGACCGCAACCAAAGCGATCACCACGAAGATCAGCAAGTACCAAGAAATCATGACCGTGGAGCCGGTCGCATCGAAGATCGCCTTCGCGATCATCGGGGAGAACGCGCCACCGATGATCGCACCGATCGCGTACGAAACCGAGACACCAGAGAACCGGACCGAAGCCGGGAACATCTCCGAATACAGGGCCGACTGCGGGCCATACGTGAGGCCCAAACCAACCGAGAACAGCAACAGCGCGAGGTAGAGCATCCCCAGCGACTTCGTCGAAATCATCGGGAACACCAAGAACACAGAGATACCCAGGATGATGAACCCGATCTGGTAGGTGCGCACACGCCCGATCGCGTCAGCCATAAAACCCGAAAGGAGCGTGAACACGAACCAGAAGAACGAACCCGCCGTCACCGCGAGTAGCACATCCGTAGGGTTCATGCCCAGCGACTTGGTTGTGTAGTTGGTGATGAACCCGCCAGTAGTCATGTAGCCGGAGGCGTTGTTACCCGCGAACACGAGCGCACCCAAAACCACGAGGTACCAGTACTTCTTGAACAACTGAACCAACGGCATGTGGATCTGCTCCTTGCGTTCAGCGATCTCCTGGAACACAGGCGACTCATCAACCGAACGGCGGACCCAGTAGCCCAAGAACACCAACAGGAAGGACAGCAGGAACGGGACACGCCAACCCCACGAGTTGAACGCCTCTTCAGTCGGGGCGATCACGCCCGTCATGAGCGCCATCGTGCCCGAAGCCAGCAACATACCCAGCGGGACACCCAGCTGCGGGACTGCACCTGCAAGACCGCGACGTTCACGGCCAGCGTGTTCGACCGCCATCAGGACGGCGCCGCCCCATTCACCACCTGCGGAAATACCCTGCAGAATGCGCATCGCCAACAGCAGCAGCGGAGCCGCGACACCGATCGCGGCATAGGTTGGGATCAAACCGATCGCCGTGGTCGCGCCACCCATCAACAGCAACGTGATCACGAGCATCTTGCGCCGCCCCAGCTTATCGCCATAGTGGCCAGCAAGGAAGGCACCAAGCGGCCGGAACAAGAAAGACAAACCGACCGATGCGAAAGCAACCAGCTGCGCACCCGTATCGCCTAGCGGGGCAAAGAACTGGTGCGCGAACACGAGCGCAACAGCGTTGGCATAAATAAAGAAGTCATACCACTCAACAGTGGTTCCCACGAGCGTCGCAAAAGCAACACGAGTCCGATTGGCGCGTACTGCGGCGTTAGGCATCGCTGAATCCCCTTACATGATTCACGGGCCGAAAGTTACTGGCCGGTAGAGGCCGTTGCCGCCATCGTAGTCCCCGTGCGCCGGATCACAATAAATCGTATATGAATTATGACGAACCGAGGAGCAACCGACCGCCAGGGTGAATAAGAAGGGGTTCAGGGTTCAGCGTTCGAACCACGGCTTGGTGCAGTTGAGCATCCCGTTGCCGTGACGGATCTTCTCCACCGGGGCAACACCCTTGTATTTGACACCCAACGCGAGATCCAGAATCCCGTTAGTCCGGTCCGGCTGTAACACGACCTGGGATCCCGGGATCTGCTTCTGCACGGCCAGGGCCTTCCCGGTATCTTCCGGGCCTGCATAAATCATCGCGACGGACTCCGCGGTTTCGGGATCCAGCGTCGCGTTACGGACCGTCTTGACGTCAAAGCCGCGTTCACGCAGATGATTCGCCGCATCGGTCGCGATGCCTTCGCGCTGTGAAGCGTTGAAAACATTCAACGTGACCTCACGTGGCTCCGCTGGCGTCAGAGACCATACCGGGCACACAACCGCGGGGTTCGGTGCACGGAAATCCGGTGACCACGTTCCACGTTGCCACCACACATACCCCAACGTGGCACCGGCAACACTGAGCGCAATCAGGCCAGCCATAACCCAGGCGCGCGCCCGTTTAGCTACCACCTGGTCTTGCTCCGTGATCAACAGCGGCAACGGTTCAGAAGCCACCACCCGGTCCTCGCCGATGTTGCGCTCGCCTGTGTTGTGCTCGTCTGTGTTGCGGGTTTCTGCGTCGTGATCTTCTGGCGGTGTGGAGGCGGGCATCGAGTCAGAGTTCTTGACGCTCATGCGCCGTGCCTCCTCGTCTGGGCACCACCAGAATTCAAGGCATCCAGGTCCAGTACACGAGCGTGCATGACTTCGCGGCGATACAGCGCCGTGCGTAGCGCACGATGCAGGCCATCCTCGAGGTACATTTCGCCTCTGTATTTGATGACGTGCGGGAAGAGGTCCCCGAAGAACGTCGAATCCTCACTCAGCAACTGGGTGAGGTCCAGCGTGTCTTTGGTTGTGATCAGGTCCGCCAAGCGAACCTGCCGCGGAGACACGCCAGCCCAGTCACGGGACGTGTTGTACCCGTGATCTGGATAGGGACGAGAACTGCCGACAGCCTTGAAAATCATTGTGCCTCACACATTACGCGAGAACTCGCGCAAAACCTCAGCCGAACTCCGTCAGATTGAGCGAAGCGGTTAAAAACACGTCCGATGCCGCCCACAGAACAGCTCGAACGGAGCGGTTACAGCGGTGCAGTTAAACGAACGGCGCCGGTAAACGAACGGTGGGCCTCAGCACCTTATCGATGCTGAGGCCCACGCGAACCGTGATTCAACCGTTACTGGTTCTGACCGTTAGGGTTCTGCGACTGACCACCCTGGCTGTTCTGACCACCCTGGTCACCTTGGTTGCCCTGGCCGTTCTGACCGCCTGGCTGTGGTGGAAGTGGAGCCTGACCACCCTGCTTAGCCTGCTGACCACCCTGCTGAGCCTGCTGGCCGTAAGCGCCCGGTTGGCCTTGCTGAGGTGGCTGGCCTGGACGCGGAGGCATCGGCGCGCCACCCTGCTGAGGTGCCTGACCGTACGGGCCCGACTGGCCATATGGCCCTGGCTGGGCTGACTGGCCTGGCTGCGGAGGCATCGGAGCCCCGCCCTGCTGGCCTGGTTGACCATAAGGACCTGCTTGGCCTGACTGGCCCTGCTGTGGTGGCGTCGGAGCTCCACCCTGCTGACCGTAACCGTACGGGTTCTGCTGAGGGTACTGCTGGCCTTGTTGCTGCATCTGCTGTTGCATGTGCTGCATGCGTGCCTGGGACTCTTGGCGGCGCTGCTGCGCAACCTGACCCAGTTGTTGGAAGTTCTGTGGACCTTCCGGGATACCGACGTTGACCCAGCTGAGTAGCGTGCCAGGCAGGAAGCCCATGGATGCCGGGACAACGTAGCGCGCCAACGCTTCAATGGCGGCACCGACGAGCGCCAACAAGATGAAGTTCCAGCCTGCAAGGCTAGCGCCAGCGGAGAAGTCAGCATCCGTCCCGGAGAACAGGGCGAAGAGCATGAACAAGCCACCTGCCGCGTAGACCGCTGGCAGGCGCCAGCTTGCGCTCAGCGGAGCGGCAGCCTGGCCGCGTGCTGCCCAGCGCAACGCGAAAATAGCCAGCGCGAGAAGCGCGACGATGACGCCGACGAGTACAGCCCACCAATCGTAGCCGCCGTAGCCGAATGAGCTGCCGTAGCCGGTCGAGAAGGAGCCCAAGTAGATCGCGTTAAACCAGCTGAAGACGACGTGCGGGATGCCCGCGAGGACACTGATGAACATCTCACCCTTAGGGGCGTAGCCACCAGCGGTCAGGATGTTCAAGAGGCTAAAGAGGAACCCGAAAACACCGACAACGGCAAGGTGTTCCAGGAGCAAACGCACAGCGGCACCGATGTTGAGTTTGTCCGGGATGCCCTTCGGGGAGAGCAGGTACCAGACCAGACCGCCAACCGTCACAAGGGTGTAGACGGCGCCGCCGAACGAGCCGGCCCAGGCACCGCTTCCGCCGCCGGGAGCCCACGCGAAGATCGCGGAGAGAATCACCAGTGCGCCCCAGAACGCCAGGCCGGATGCGGCAGCGATCACGAGCTTTGCGATCCAGTTAGAGACCAACGTGGTGGAACGCAGCTTGCGGCCGAAGAACCATATCGCGATCAAGGTGAGAACCGAGATCGTCAGAGGAGAGAAAGTCGCGCTGTCGCCGTGATAGTGGAGGACGTTACGGAAACCGGCAGCCGGCAAATGCATGAACGAGAAGAAGTTTTCATGCATGAACGCTGACATGCCGGCCCACGACTTCTTCTCATATACGGCCCAGTAGAGGAAACCGAAAATCAGTGAGGAGACAACCGCTGCGCCAACACCGATACCGAGCACGGTGCCGAGCTTGATGTAAACGTCTTTACCGATGCCCTGGAACGGGTTCGGTTTAGGTGCCTGCGGACCACCCTGAAAACCAGGTTGCTGCGGGTAGTTACCTTGCTGCGGGTAACCGCCCTGTTGCGGGTAGCCGTTGTGCTGTGGGGATCCGCCCTGTTGTGGGTGTCCACCTTGTTGCGGGTAGCCGCCGTATTGATTGTTCTGCGGCTGCTGCCCGCCGCCGGGCTGTTGCGGCGGTTGCGGAATACTCTGATCCGCCATAGTGCACTCCTCAAGAATTTCGTGAAGGATGAACCGTATTACTACTGCACCCACGATATGCCAAAACCTGCGTAAAGAAGCCGCTAGTAACAAGATTTCGCCAAATTGCTACAAATATCCCGTCCCTTACCCGTCTCACGGGCACCGCAGATGACTAGGCAGGCCAGAACCAACAGGCGACAGTCGGCCGGTTTTGCGGGGCTCGCGCTTTGGTGGGTGTGTGCCGT
>NZ_KV788974.1:75603-75868 GCF_001807395.1 Arthrobacter sp. HMSC06H05
TGTTTGGCGGGGTTTGAAGATGGTGAAGTCATGTATCTTGCAGGTCGGATCATCACTCGGGTTGCCTGGTTGGCAGGGACCTGAGACATTGACTGATCGCATACTCCACACCCGTATATCTAGGGGTGTGGCTTGGGTTTCTAAGGTTCCTGGGATGGTGTCCCAGGTTTCACCGTTATCCAGGGAGTACTTCCCGGCATAGGTCACGGTCGCCTCAACCCGGTAGGTTCCTCGCTTCTGGTACATGTGAGAGGTCGGGGTTTCC
>NZ_KV788974.1:75888-77078 GCF_001807395.1 Arthrobacter sp. HMSC06H05
CCGCACCACACCACCAGCGGCGGCAGTGTCGCTGTTGCTGGTTGTGCTGTTCTTGCCATTGCCGCCGTTCTTGTCGTCGGTGTTGTGTTTGGGGTTGGTGAGGTAGAAGTTGGTCCAGGCGGTGGTGAGGGTGTTGGGTTTGATCGCATCGGTGGTGACTGCTCCGGGGTGGATGCGGATGCGTTTGGTTTCGGTCTCGACAAGGGTGCGGATTTCGGTGATGGTCAGCGGGGCCTGCTCAGCCGGAGCACCATTCTTAGATGGTTTGCTTTTGGCGCGGCAGGCGAGTTGGGTGGTGGCGGTGTTGGTGGTGTAGAGCAAGTCGTCACGTTGACCGCACTCATCCACTGCCCGGCGGGTGCAGGCTTGGGTTTTAGCCGCATTACGAGCTTTCGGGTCCACCATCTCGGCTACATGCAGGTCACTACCAGCAACCTTGGTGGAACCGGTCACAGCCCCGGAGCGATCCAACGCAGAAGCGGTACACGCCTGGTGCCACAACAAACGCTTCCCAAAAAACTTAGGAGCAGTAGCAGGTGTATATTTCGGTGCTCTGGACATCACCAGTTCAGATTTTCTTTTGGATATCTGAGATGCCGCTACCTGAACGCTTTTCTTGTCTTGGTCGAAGGTTGTGTCCGGCGACGAATAGGCAGGGCCTACTGGGAGAAGTATCAGCGGAACGGCGGTAAGTAAGGTGATGATTCGTTTAGTTCTCAAGTTGGTACAGTCCTTCCATTTGCCATTTTCCGTTGACTCGTCGGAGCTCTACGAAGGCCTCCTCCAACGTGATCTCGGGGTACTGCTCGACCGGTTTGGTTTTCCCGGGAATATAGCGTTTGCGTGCAGAACCGGTAATAGAAAGACCGACTTCGTAATTGCCGTTGTCCGACGTTCTAAGATCGGGGCGAATATCGTTCATGGTGAGGCCGCCACCGATATTCCAGGACCTATCTTCGGAAATCAGCTCCAGCGATTCTTGAACTCCTTTGCAGTAGTCGCATGACTTACTGGTTATTTCCCAGAATTCCGGTCGCATTTTGCCTGTTTCTAGCCCGTAGTTGAATTCCTTGGTCCAGTGCTCGATGAACGCGACCTGACCGGCTTTGCTTTTTTCTTTCGCTACCTCCGGTAGTGGTCCAGGGACAGGGACATTTTGGGCTGGGCGTTTCGGGGTTGCTGGCTTATAG
>NZ_KV788974.1:77098-96558 GCF_001807395.1 Arthrobacter sp. HMSC06H05
GTTTCGCAGATTCTTTGCCGCTACCGGAAGCGTTATTGTCTTTCGCTTCCTTATCGCTCGGACTGACAGACGGCGAGACGGACGGTGCCGCTTCGGCGGGCTTCGCATCCTCACTGTTGTTGCCGCACGCCGCCAGCCCTGAAGCGAGGGCGAGCGTCAATACGGTGGCGATGGCGGCGTGTTTCAGGTTTGTCATGATGTCGCCCCTTAGGCATGTGTTTCTGTTTAGAACCTAAAGTAGCCAAGCGCATCCAAAAGCACCATAGAAGGGCGAAAGAAAATTTATCTTTCATAACCCGATTACAGCCCGAAAGGTCAAACTTCCTTATAAATACGCGGAAGCTGAATGCTGATGAACCGTTTGTGTACAGGTTTCTCTGTCCGGTACCCCGGAAAGCGTTAGACCTGAAGCTAGCTAGGAGCGTAAAACACACATAAAACTGAGGGTGTAATTCGGTTCACAGCAAGGCGGAGTAGCGAATGAATGAAGCGTTTCACGCTACGAGGATGAAGCCGTCCCGCAACGCTACTCGCACAGCAGCACCAGTACAGCCACCTCAGCGCGAGAGGAAATAAAAAAGTCTCGGGACACCGTGTGAACGATGTCCCGAGACTAAACAATTGGTGGGTCCAGAGGGACTCGAACCCCCGACCCTCTCGGTGTAAACGAGATGCTCTAGCCAACTGAGCTATAGACCCAACTGTTGGTTCTCAGTTCACTTTCGATCCCTGAGCACGAATATTTACCCTACCTTATTTTCCTTGCTTTACCCAACTGGGGTGTCCGATGTGGTGATTGCCACATCGGACACCCCAGCCTTAGGTTCACCAGCCGATGTGTCAGATCCACATCGCCGGGTCGATGTATTCACACGGATCGACCGCGGGCTTGCGTTCCTCAGGTTTCGCTGCCCGCGCCTTACCCGGCACGCCGGTAATGATCGAACCAGGGTCGGCGTCCTTCACAACCACCGCGTTCGCTCCGATCTTCGAATCAGCCCCGATCACGACAGGCCCCAGTACCTTCGCGCCAGCGCCGATCGTGACACGGTCACCAATCGTCGGATGTCGCTTAGTTTTAGCGAGCGAACGGCCGCCGAGCGTCACGCCGTGATAGAGCATCACATCGTCACCGATCTCTGCGGTCTCGCCGATCACAACACCCATGCCGTGGTCGATGAAGAAGCGACGGCCGATCGTCGCACCTGGGTGAATCTCAATCCCGGTTGCGAAACGCGTCAGTTGCGAAAGGGCCCGGGCAGGAAGCCGCAGAAGAGGCGACGCATTCCACATGCGGTGGGCGAGCCGGTGCATCCAAATCGCATGCAAACCTGAGTAGACGATCGCGACTTCAGCACCTGAACGCGCCGCCGGATCGTGTGCCCGTGCGTTCGCAATATCTTCCCGGAACGTGGAGATCAATCCCACAGAGGGTCCTTTCGGCCTAGGAGAGGGCTAACTGGTTTCAGCCGCGGATGTCATCGTAGAGCATCGTGGAGATGTAGCGCTCACCGAAATCAGGAACCACGGCTACAATGAGCTTGTCACGGTTCTCCTCACGCTTAGCAACCTCGAGCGCAGCCCACACAGCTGCACCGGAGGAGATCCCGCCGAGGATTCCCTCCTTCGCGCCAAGAGCTCGGGCGGTCTCGATCGATGCGTCCAACGGTGCGTCGATGACCTCGTCATAGATATCGCGGTCAAGGACCTCTGGAATAAAGTTCGCGCCCAGACCCTGGATCTTGTGCGGGCCCGCGTTGCCTTCAGTCAGCAGCGGAGAATCAGCTGGCTCAACAGCGACGACCTTGACCGAATCCTTCTGCTTCTTGAGGTAACGGCCAGCGCCAGTGATGGTTCCGCCCGTGCCAACGCCACCCACGAGGATGTCAACGGCGCCCTCGGTATCGTTCCAGATTTCCGGGCCGGTGGTTGCCTCGTGGATTTCCGGGTTGGCTTTGTTGGAGAACTGGCTGGCCAGGATTGCGTTATCGGTCTCCTGGACGATCTGCTGGGCCTTCTCAACTGCGCCGCGCATACCGTCAGCACCGGAGGTCAAAACGATCTCCGCGCCGAAAGCGCGCAAGATCACGCGACGTTCGCTCGACATTGTCTCTGGCATCGTCAAGACCACACGGTAGCCACGTGCGGCACCAACCATCGCGAGTGCGATGCCGGTATTGCCGGAGGTGCCTTCAACGATGGTTCCGCCCGGCTTCAGAGCTCCGGACTTCTCCGCGGCGTCGATGATCGCGCGACCGATGCGGTCCTTCACCGAGTTAGCGGGATTGTAGAACTCGAGCTTGACCGCGACGTTACCTGGAAGGTCGGCATCAAGATTGTTCAGACGTACGAGCGGGGTGTTTCCGATTGCTTCAGTGACGTTGTTCAGGATTGGCACGTCAGTGCTCCTTTCCTAGAAGAAATGTTTTCCAAAAGACGTTTGGGAAGTGGAATGTTGGGAGTTGTGGATTGGCGAGTCAGTCACCTTCGTGAGCGAGCCACGTTTGCCTTGGGATGAGAGGCCTCCCGACTGGTTTCGCTGTTCAGCCTAGGGAATTGCTTGTGGGCGCGTCGCTTTCAAGAAACTTAACGAAACGTGCCCTGGCAGCGCTCAGTTTGGGGTCGATGATGACATGGCAGTAGCCGGCCTGCCGGTTGCGTTGGTAGTAGTTTTGATGCTCGGTTTCAGCGGCGTACCACGGGCCTAGCGGTTCGATGCTGGTGACAATCGGCTCTGCCCAGTTGGGTTGATTACGTTCGATGGCCGCCTCGAAGAGCTCGGATTGTTCCTTGCTGTTGGTGAACAGCGCGGAGCGGTATTGGGTCCCGACGTCGTAGCCTTGCCCGTTCAGCGTTGTGGGGTTGTGCATCGTGAAGAACATGTCGAGCACGGTGTCATCGCTGATGACGGTGGGGTCGAAGGTCACGGCGACGGCTTCTGCGTGACCTGTGGTGCCGGTGCACACGCTGTAATAGTCCGCGGGTGCGTCGCCGCCTCCTGTGTATCCGGACTCGACGTGGTTGACTCCTCGTACTTGGCGGAACCAAGCGTCGAGGCACCAGAAGCATCCGCCTGCCATGACGATCGTGTGGTCGCTTTGTTGATTCATCAATTGGTTCAACACGTGCGGCGTTGGGAGTGTTCCCGAGACGGGGTTCACGGGTAGCTTAATAGTTATGAGTTCTACTGCATCGGAAGTCTCAGCGGGCAAGGCTCCTACGCTCGCCACGGTTTGGGAGCACATCAATCGGCTGTGGCCTGAGTCTCTAGCGGAGTCGTGGGATGCCGTGGGCCCGGTGACGGGGCGACCTGATCAGCTGATTCGACGCATCGTGTTCGCGGTTGATCCGACCGAGGACGTCGCAGTTGACGCGATCGAACGCGGCGCTGATCTGCTCTTGACACACCATCCTTTGATGTTGCGGGCGGTGAATTCTGTTGCCGGCGACCGCTTCAAAGGCCGCGTAGTGCACACGCTGATCGAGGCTGGTTGCGCTCTCTATACCGCTCACACCTCAGCGGATTCCGCTTTGGGCGGGGTTTCCGACGTCATCATCCGCGGCTTGGGCGTCGAACAATCCGAGCCGCTGGCGCCCGTTGATCGCGGTGTTGAAGGTGAAGGCATCGGCCGGGTGGGCGACCTGGCTGAGGAATGCACGCTAGCGGAGTTCGCCGAACGGGTCTACAGCATCATGCCGTCCGTGGCTGGCGGTGTCCGGGTTGCCGGCAACCCGGAAGGAGCAGTCAAACGCGTTGCAGTGTGCGGCGGGGCAGGGGACTCGCTCTTCGATGCCGTACGCGAATCCAAAGCCGATGTGTACGTAACAGCTGACCTACGCCACCATCCCGCGTCGGAAGCCCGCGAAGCCGCGGTGAATGACCGCCCGTATCTCATCGATGTATCGCATTTCGCATCGGAATGGTTATGGCTACCCGCAGCGGCCGATGCGTTGAGCCGTTCCCTGCAAGATGACGGCTTTGATGTTGTATGCCAGGTGAGCCAAGTCAACACGGACCCGTGGGATTTCATTCTGACCCCCTGAAATAGTCTCGCAGTTTGCAACGTTTCCAGCCCCGGCTTCTAGATGCGGGTTCAGGGAAGCGTGGGAGAATAGAAAGATAGGCAGTGAGGCCTCGGATACGGAAGTAGGGATCGTCGTGGTTACTGCAACACGTGAGCATCAAGAGCTGTTGCTTGAGATTCAGGATTTGATCTCCTCGGTGGCTCAATGGCGCCGCGAGCACGATGCGGTTGCCACAGCCGAGCGCGTCCGTCAGGCGCGCGCCGATGCGATCCAAGCGCGTGCTGAACGTGACGATGAACTGCGCCAGCTTGACGTGCTGAACCGTTCGGTTGCCGACCTTGAGAACGCGATCGCCGAGCTCGCAACAGATATCGACGTGAAGGAAGAGCAGCTGCTTGCCGGTGTGGAGCCGCGTAGCGAGGCCGACCGTTTGGCGCGGATGCTCGATATTTTGCGTGAACGACGCTCCACCCTCGAAGAAACCCTTGTTGACACGGCCGAAGAGCGTGAAGAGAAACGAGCCGACGCTCAAGCCGCTGAACGTGTCTTGAGCGCGGCCGTGGCGGAGAACCAGGCGGCACAAGTGTATGTGCGCGATACGCGGGCATCTCTCGTTGAACGTACTAACGCAGCCGAGGCTCAACGGCAAGAAGCGAGCGCCAAACTAGCTCCGGAACTGCTTGAGCTTTTTGAGAAGCTGGTCGCCGAACACGGGGTTGGGGTTGCCCGCCTCGATAACGACACCTGCACAGCAACCGGGTTGCCTTTGAACCCGCAAGAACTCGAACACATCCGAGCACTCGGGGAAGAGGAACTCGCGTTCTGCCCCCAAACCGGGATTATCCTCGTACGTGAGCGCGGTGCCTAACTGAGTGCGTGGACACGGTGCGTAACTGGTCGTATGAGCGCGGCTAGTTTTCGTCGAGAACGACCGTGAGTTGCCCGGCCTTGCGTGGGGTGGGTTCGGTGAGTTCTGTTTGTGGCCAATGTTTCTGCATCGCGGTGAGCAGGGCATGCGGAGTTTGGGGTCCTTCGCCACGGGTTTGCATGAGTAGACGAGCAACTATCCCGCGCGTGTGTTTAGCGTGATGCGAGACGACCTTGCGTTTCCCATCTTTGATCTGAACCACGTTGACGGTCACGGTCTGTTGGGGGTCTGGAACGTAGGCTGCTTGATAGGCCGCTGAGCGGCAATCGACGATGAGCTCGCCTTCCGCGCGGTCTGCAAGCGCTGTGGCGAGCCGTGGTTTCCAGTATGTCCCGAGTTTGCCGAGCTCGGGTAGCTTCACGTCCATCGACAACCGATACGCCGGGATGCGATCGGCCAGCCCGACAACACCCCACAACGCTGAGATCACAAAGATCCGGTCTGCGGCCTTTCTCTTCTGTGTTGGGCTCATCCCTGCGTAGTCCAGGGCGTCGTAAAGCACACCAGTGTAGATATCGTGCGCGGGAGCGGCTGGGGCATCGAAGATATCGATGTTGCGTTCAATCTCGTGAGCAACAGCCTTGCCGACTCCAAGGACCTCCGCGGCATCGGCCCCCACAGAAACCTCCTCAAGGTGGCGTGCCACTTCACGGCGGGCCTCGGCCAGTTCCGGGCATGCGAGCGAGTCAAGGTCGATGCTCGCGCCGTTGCTGGCGGGTGTCTTACCTTCGGAAGGCGGCAGAAGAATCATCACGATGGCCATCATAGCCGCGCAGAAACCTGAGCGGGCCGCATGCATGGGTAGGATGAAGGGTGCGGAAGGAGACGGACAGACGATCGCGACACAGTATGTCGAGGAAAGTCCGGACTCCACAGGACAGGGTGGTGGATAACGTCCACTCAGGGTGACCTGCAGGAAAGTGCAACAGAGAGCAGACCGCCGCGATCCATGATTGGGTGCGTGGTAAGGGTGAAAGGGTGGTGTAAGAGACCACCGGCGCGCTAGGTGACTAGCGCGGCCAGGAAAACCCCACCCGGAGCAAGACCGAGCAGACTACACGATCAGGCTGTCCGCCGAAGTAGTCGGGTTGGTTGCTTGAAGCCACCAGCAATGGCGGCTCTAGATAGATGATCGTCCCGCGGGGTGCGGTAACGCGCCTCGTGTACAGAATCCGGCTTATGGCCGTCTTCTTCCGCCACAGCATCGTTCTGGTACGCCCCCTCAGGCGCTCCACGTCCAAGCTAGTCTTTGCGTGGAAGCGGGTGGCTTTATGGCTCTCTTAGCCAGAGCCGCTCCCTTAGGTAGAATGGTATGCGGATTAGCGCGCGCACCGAACAGGTGGAGCGGGCACCACACCGTCTTGGCCAGCGAACGCTCACAACATGCGTGGTTGCTGGCTGATCCAATCAACCAGGAGTTGTCAGTGACCCAGCAGACTGAAGCTGTATACGCAGACTGGAAGAACCGTGAGGCTCTAGCGGAGAAGATGATTCCGCTGATCGGTCGTCTCTACCGCGAAAACAACGTGGTGACCTCGATCTACGGTCGCAAACTGATCAATGTTTCAGTAGTCGACATCCTCAAGGCTCACCGTGTGGTTCGCCGCATTGAGGGCAAGGAACTCGACCCGCAGCGCACCTACGATCTGCTGGTGAAGCTCGATGAACTCAACCCAGGCAACGTCTCGATCGACCTGGGCCGCCTGAACCGTGCACTTGAAGAGAAGGGTGCAGACGACGCGGATGCGTTCCTCGCTGAACTCTACGCAGACGTTCTAGGTCAGAAGGCAGACGCGAGCGGCGCTCGCGACGTTGTCCTCTACGGTTTCGGGCGCATCGGCCGTCTCCTGGCCCGCATCCTCATCGAACGTGGCGGCGTGGGCCTGCGCCTGCGCGGTGTCGTCGTCCGTAAGGGCGCAGACAACGACCTGCAGAAGCGCGCATCCCTGCTGCGCCGCGACTCGGTTCACGGCGCATTCGACGGCACGATCGTTGTTGACGAAGAGAACAACACGATCACCGCTAACGGCACCCAGATCCAGTTCATCTACGCTAACGATCCAGCCCAGGTGGACTACACCCAGTACGGCATCGAGAACGCCATCGTGGTTGACAACACCGGCCGCTGGCGCGACGAAGAAGGCCTCGGTCAGCACCTCAAGGCTAAGGGCACCAGCGCGGCCCTGCTGACCGCACCAGGTAAGGGCGACATCAAGAACATCGTGTTCGGTGTCAACGACGGCGACATCACCGCCGAAGACACGATCCTCTCGGCAGCTTCCTGCACGACCAACGCGATCACCCCAGTCCTGAAGGCCGTCAACGACCGCTACGGCGTTGTACAGGGCCACGTCGAGACCGTCCACGCGTTCACTAACGACCAGAACCTCATCGACAACTTCCACAAGGGCGAGCGCCGCGGCCGCTCCGCTGTCCTGAACATGGTGCTCACCGAAACCGGTGCCGCGAAGGCAGTAGCGAAGGCCTTGCCGGAGCTGGAAGGCAAGCTCACCGGTAACGCCGTACGCGTACCAACCCCGGATGTTTCGATGGCGATTCTCAATCTGACCCTTGAGAAGGAAACCTCGGTCGAGGACATCAACAACTTCCTACGCGAAACCTCGCTCTCGGGTGAACTGCACAAGCAGATCGACTACACCGACTCCCCAGAGGTTGTGTCCACTGACTTCGTCGGTTCCCGCCGCGCCGGCATCGTTGACGGCCGCGCAACCATCGTCGCAGCCGATAAGAAGCACGTGATCCTCTACGTTTGGTATGACAACGAGTTCGGTTACTCGTGCCAGGTGGTACGCATCATCGAGAAGATGGCAGGCAGCCACCCGGTCGCAATCCCAGCCGTCAAGTAAGGCAGCCGATTCAGCCCGACTAGCGGCATAGAACGAAAGGTGTGGCCCGGAGGTTTTCCTCCGGGTCACACCTTTCTCCGTTGCACGCCTGTATCTGTCTGGCAGCGGGCGGGTTCCTAGTGTCCGAAAGGGTCAGGGTCAACGCCGGGCATCCAGGTTAGCCCCGGCTCGGTCATCCCGGCTTTCTTCCGTTCGCGCTTCCACCGGCGGGTCCACCGGTCATTGAGCATGTCAACATAGAGCTTGCCTTCAAGATGCCAGTATTCGTGCTGCAGGATGCGAGCGAACCATCCGGTCGCCTCGAAGTCAACGGGGTTACCGTCAACGTCGATACCGGTCAGGTGCGCGTAGTCGGCGCGCTGCAGTGGGAAATCCAGCCCGGGAACTGACAAGCACCCTTCGGTGTGCCGCTCCGGATCAGGGTTAGCACCCGAGACCTTCGACAACGTGATCTGAGGGTTGATGACCACGCCGCGGCTCGGTGCATCGTCTTCATGCTCATCGTAGTCCCACGTGAAAATCCTCAAGCCCACACCAACCTGAGGTGCGGCAAGACCCACACCGTTAGCCGCATCCATGGTTTCGAACATGTCCGCAACCAAGGTGCGGACCTCGTCGTCAATCTCGGTGACGTCAGCGGCACGCTGATGCAGGACCGGCTCTGTATAGATCACTATGGGGCGTACGGCCACGAGGGAAGCTCCTGGTGTTGTTGGAAAACTGTGGGGTTTAGCGTTTGTTGTAGACGCCGCGGGCTTGGAACACAGGTTCGGACGTCACCTGCACACCAAGGTTACGGAAGATGCCTTCGTCGACTGAGCCGAGGATCGTGGTTGTGTGGACGTCGCACCCCCGTAAGGCCTGGAGCTGGTCCAATGCGGCGCGTGCGTTCGGGTCACGCTCCGCGGACACCGACAACGCAATCAGGACCTCGTCGGTGTGAAGCCGCGGGTTCTGGGATCCGAGGTGATCGATCTTCAGCGACTGGATCGGACGGATCGACGTCGGCGCGAGCAACTGCACTTCCTTGGGCAATCCAGCAAGATGCTTGAGCGCGTTCAGCAGGGTAGCGGAGCACGTTCCGAGCAATGCCGAGGTCTTGCCGGTGACGATCGTTCCGTCGTGCAGCTGGATAGCCGATGCGGGCGCGTCGGTTTCTTCAGCGACCTTGAGCGCCGGACCGACCACCGCGCGGTCTTCCGGAGTGCAACCGACCTTACCCATCACCAGAGAGATGCGGCGTGAATAGATCGGGTCGAGCCCCTCGCGGCGCTCTTGGACTCGAGCCTTATACCAGCGGCGGATGATCTCTTGGGTTGCGGCCTCCCGGCAGACATCGTCGTCGATGATCGCGTCAGCAACCATGTTGACGCCCATGTCGGTGGGGGATTCGTAGGGGGAGCCGCCAGCGAGTTCATCGAGCAGGGTCTTCAGTAGCGGGAAGACCTCGACGTCGCGGTTGTAGTTAATGGCTTGCTCACCGTATGCGGCGAGGTGGAACGGGTCGATCACGTTGACGTCATCAAGGTCCGCGGTCGCTGCCTCATAAGCGAGGTTGACCGGATGATTCAACGGCAGGTTCCAGACTGGGAAGGTCTCAAACTTCGCGTAACCGGAGGTCGTGCCGCGTTGGTGATCGTGATAAATCTGCGAAAGGCACGTCGCAAGCTTGCCAGACCCTGGCCCCGGGGCAGTGACCACGATGAGATCGCGGGTTGTTTCGACGTATTCGTTACGCCCTAAGCCCTCGGGGGAGACCACCTGGTCTGTGTCGTCTGGGTAACCGGAAATCGTGCGGTGCACAGCGACTTTGAGTCCGAGTTTGATCAGGCGCGCCTTGAAACGCTCCGCGGCCTCATTGCCTTCTTCGAAACGCGTCAAGACGATGTGCTCCACAAGGAAACCCATATCGCGGAACGCGTCGATCAAACGCAGAGCGTCTTCTTCGTACGGGATGTTCAGATCGGCCCTGACCTTGTTCCTCTCGAGGTCTTTCGCGTTGAGGGTGACCAAGATCTCGAGTTCGTCGGTCAGCGTCTGAAGCATCCGGATCTTGTTGTCAGGAGTGAAACCTGGCAGCACGCGTGAAGCGTGGAGATCGTCGAAGAGCTTGCCGCCCATCTCCAGGTACAGCTTGCCGCCGATCTGTTCGCGGCGTTCAGCAATGTGCTTGGATTGGAGCTCGATGTAACGGAGAGGGTCGAACCCGACTTTGCGCTGGAACTGCGTGGACATGGTGCTGCATCCTCCAAACTGTCGGGGGCGATTCAACTGCGGCATAGCCACAAGTTCCGCACCCTCCCAGCAGTCCGCCATTGAATGCGGGCCTGGGCCATACAGAGGATAAGTCTAACCCCCGGAAGCGCCCGGAAAGGTATTTCGCTAGAAATGGCATGAGGTGGCCGCATAGCATAGTTGTGCCGCGCAGAGGAGAAATGTTGTGCCGGCCACACCAGGAATGAGCGCTTCACGAACTTGGCAAGAAAGGTGTGTAACTTTCACTGATATTTTGCTGGAGATGTGGGCAACGTTGAGGATTCTTCTGGTTCGAGAAGGCGTTGAATGAGTCGGCGAGGAATAGCATGTTGGTTTCGGCATCGAATACGTAGACCAGACGCGCGGGTTTGCACCGCATACCGTCTCTAGTAACGCTAGTTCCCATATGTCGGGAATCTCCGGGGCGGGCTAGTTCAGCTCTCGATCTGCCAACATCACTCGTTGCGTGCTACCCAAACTCAGATCACGCACAGAACACACAACCGTCTCCACGCTGGGACTGACTCGCAAGTTTAAGGCGACAGATAGGACCTAAGACTCGACGATTGCTAAGGATAATTAAGTATCTCGCGACATACGCAAAAAGCCGCTCGAGCGGTTCCGCTGGCGTGTCAGTCTTCAGGCTACCTGGGTCGTTCGAAACACTTAGTTGCGAGAGCTCCGGTCCACATATATTAGGGCAAATATAGGTTTCCGTTTTTGTGGAATTGCTGCAGTCTGAACTCGGGCTTGCATTCGAGTAGTTGGGGGAAGGCTAGATCGGAAGCGCAGGACTTCGAGAACAGCCAATCTCTTGCTAGTGCCGTGCGTGTACTTTATAAACAGCAGCAAAGAGACGAGCACTGCCAGCAGTATGTATGCACACACAGCGAATGCAAGGGCGTAGTAGTTGTCAGTGAGCTGCATCGAATCATTCGCTTTAGAGGAAGCGATCACCCTCTCAAGCGCTGTCCCAAACGCGAATATGGTTGTGACTAGTAGCGCTGAGAGCGTTATTACGATCGTGAGGATCTGCGTTGCTGAATGAGCGTGCGCTGCATTGTATGACAAATAGGCGATCGACTGCTCTTGTGGGTCAGCAATATGTTCTTGTTCTTCCTTGGCCATCAGCTCATTCACCGAGTCAAGGATCCGACGCCGCTTCCGCGTAGGACCAAAACGGTCAAAAACCCTTTTACAAAAGCCTTTCATGCAGAAGATATTATCGCTTGATGAAAGGGGTTTCCATAAACATTTTCTAGCAAAGGCGCCCTATAGGACGTCTAAAATCACAACGAGAAGCGGGAGAAGTTGTGGTGACCATGAGTCCATTGACCTGGTACCAAGGATACATGGGGACTAACTATCGAGGTAGCAACGTGTATCCATATCTCGCTTGCTCGGGTAGGTATTTCGGCAAGGATGAATTTAGAACGCCTGTACCACTGAGCCAAAGAATCTAGTGCCTCTTGGAGAACTGCTAACAAGTCAGCGAAGTCTCGCCCGGTTCGTCGCGAAGGAGATGAAAAAGGTCTCCCGACCTACAGGAGAAGCGGGCAGCACAGTTACGAGCCTCTCCGTTTCGCTCTTGGGTAGTGATGCTTGGCGAAGGATCTGAGTTGAAGGCCCGAAGCGAACAAAATGAAGAGGCCCTATTCGTCGCGACAAGTATGTTGCCTGTCTCAACGAATAGGGCCTCTCGTACCTGGGTGAGTGACGGGGCTTGAACCCGCGACCTTCTGGACCACAACCAGACGCTCTACCGGCTGAGCTACACCCACCATATTCAGTTGTCAGCCTCCCACGTTGGTTTCGGCTGGAACCGAAGCGCCTGGGATTGAGGCAACAGCAGAGACTCTACACGTTAAAGTGTTGGCAACCTAATCGCATGCGTTCACCGTGGCGAAAGCAACACAAAAACGGGGTAGGCCTCGCTGTTGCTCATCGTAGCGCTGTGTTTCATGATCTCGCTGCCTTCATGATGGTGCGGCGGTAGTAAGCGAGCTCATCGATCGAGTCTTGAATGTCACCCAGAGCCCGGTGGTTACCGGTCTTAGCGGGTGCCGCATCGAAATCTTGCGGGTACCAGCGGCGGGCAAGCTCCTTGATCGAGGACACATCGACGATGCGGTAGTGCAGATGATCAATCACCTCAGGCATGTCGCGGGCCAAGAACAAGCGGTCATTGCCTATCGAATTACCCGCAAGCAGCGCGATGCCCGCCTCGGGGACGAACCGTTGAATATAGCTCAGAACAGAATCTTGAGCCGCTTGCATCGAAACACCGGCATCGAGCTCTTCCAACAACCCCGAATTCGTGTGCATACGAGTCACGAAATCGTCCATACGCTCAATCGCCCCAGCAAGTGGCTTGATGACCACGCTGATGCCCTCATCAACCGGCTGCAACTGCGCGTCAGTGATGATCACAGCGACTTCGATCAGGGCATCGTTAACCGCATCGAGGCCCGTCATTTCGCAGTCGATCCACACCAGCGGCATGTCATCGCGGCCCAACGTCCGGCTGTTGTGTGAGGTGGGTTTTGTTCCGATTGCAGATCCGGAATGATGAACCTGGTCAGATTTCGTTGCATGATCAGAGCGAGATTCCATAGATCTCAGCGTAACCTTAGGGGAGCACGGTTGTAGAGAACCGGGCTTATAAACAGCGCCTCATTGAGCTCGAATCGAACAGGGGAGTCATGGATCACAGCGTTACAGCGCACGAAAGCCCGCAGGCTTCGTCTCGGCCACGCTCCTCACGTTCGGCGTGGTCGCGTATGCGTAGACGCGTGCTCCCTGATGCTTTGCGGCTCAACACCACCGTATGGGTCGGTTTCCTCGCATCGGTGCTCGCAGCGGTTTCCGCTTGGGCCATCGGGTTTGTAGCCAACACGCCAGATGCGACCTTCACCGGCTCTACATTCGTGAATGCTTTGCGCGCTAATGACGCGGTCCTCTGGGCGGCAGTCATCGGGCTCGCTACGGCCGTTGGGCTCGCAAGTCACGCCTGGATCCAGCTTGCCCGCCGCCTCTCGCTATCGGACGGGCACCACGTCCAGACCCGCATCGTGGTTCTATGGAGCGCGCCGTGGTTCTTCGCGCCACCGATCTTCAGCAACGACATGTATTCCTACCTCGCCCAAGGTCGGCTCTTGATGCTGGGTAAAAACCCATACACGGACTGGGTCTCCCAGGTTCCGGGCTGGTTTGGGCAAGGTGCCGCCTCAGTATGGGCGGAATCCGCCTCCCCTTACGGGCCGCTGTTTCTGATCATGGCGGCAGCCGTCGCGCTTGTTTCGTGGGGTAACCCAGACATCGCGCTGTTCCTCTTCCGTCTCATCGCGCTGGTCGGGGTCATCATCTTCATGAAGATCATCCCCAAACTCAGCCGCGACCACGGCGTGAACCCAACCTGGGTTCAATGGGTCACTGCAGCGTCACCGCTTTTCCTGTATTCGATGATCGCCTCAGGGCATAACGATGCGCTCATGGTCGGTCTCATGATGTGGGCATTCGTAGCGCTACGGCGCAATAAAGTAGTCGCTGGGCTGTTGCTGGCTACAGCTGCGATCGCGATCAAACCCATCGTGGTTCTATGCCTGCCGTTCATTGGCCTCACCTGGGCGGGCAAGAACGCGAGCTGGGGCCGCCGCTGGATGTGCTGGATCATTACCGGCGTGACCGTAGCCTTCGTCTTGACCCTCCTCGGAATCGTGACCGGGACGTGGTTCGGTTGGATCACCGCGATGGCTGGACAAGGCATGGCGATCTTCCCCTTCGCTCCGTTTGGGCTGCTCGGTCTAGGGTTCGGCAAACTCGTATCCTTCGCGGGTGGAGCACAAGCAGGTTTGATCGCCCAAGCCCTCTTCTATGCGGTCGGTAAACTCATCGCTATCGGGCTCGCCGTGTGGTTCGCGCTAGCCCGCCCCAAGATCTCGCCACTGACGGCATCCGGCCTCGTACTCCTGGCGGCAAGCCTGCTCAACCCCGTCATCCAGCCGTGGTACTTCTACTGGTTCTTGCCGTTCTTGCTGTGCCGCCGCATGTACTTCGGATTCGTTGAACAGCTCATCGTGTGGGGAAGCATTGCCCACGTCATCTGGACTACCTCAACACAGATCTCACTACCGCCATGGCAAGAACTCGGTAGCTTCCAGCTTGTATTCATCCTGATCTCTACCACCATCAGCATCCTGGCAGTGAGCCTTCCACGTACTCAACGCAAGCTACTTGTTCCACCAGCATGGCGTGACGTTCGCACACCAGCCAGGACCAGCATCGTTGTACCAACCCTAAGCAGATGGCACAGAAGCACCATCGGGCCTGGCATCTACAGCAGCCCGCGTGTCATTGACGAACGCGTCTGGTAACCCCGCGCGTGCGTCCCTCATGGTGAGAAACCGCATTGGTGAGCAACTACACAGTGCAGTCATGAAACCTTCAGGTTCAACCGGTAGTCTAGAGCGGGTGCCTGAAGCGGAATAGTGCGCGCTCTAAAGAACTCGCGCTTGGTCCTGTATACGGCACTGCACCCGTTCGGGAACACCGCTTGATCTAAGGAGCTGGCAGCACCGGTGACGAGAGCATGGAAAGAACTAGACGACCGCTTGCGCGAAAAAGTCGTTGCATACATCGACGAATACCGCGAAATGCGGCCAGAGCTGGAAGTCATCACCGAACAGTTGCGTGTGCAGATCAAACAGCTTTTCAATGACACCGATGTGCGGCCACTCTTCGTGGCGGCACGCACCAAATCGGTTGAATCTTTTCGGCAGAAGGCCTCCCGCACGGTGTATTCGAAGGAAGAAGGCCAAGAGCGGGAACTTGAATTCCCGGACCCCATTTCGATGATGCACGACATCGTGGGCATCCGCGTGATCGTCCAGTTACCACGCCAAGTCAGGGCCGCAGCGCAGATCATCAAACGCTGCCGCAACGAGTTCTATATCGAATCTGACCGCGAGAAAGACACCGGCTCGGTGGAGACTGGCACCTACGGCTACTCCTCACGGCACCTCATCGTGCGGCCCAAAGACAATCCAATAGTCGCCGAATATGAAGCGCGGCACCCTCAACGTGTCTTACCGTTCGTGTTCGAAATCCAGATCCGTACGATCCTCACGCACGCTTGGAGCGAATTCGAGCACGAAATCCGGTTCAAACGCAGAAACTCGGAAGCCTGGACTCCATACCTTGACCGTGAGTTCACTGGTGCTGCTGCGATGCTTGATTCAGTTGAGCACCTGTTCACCGACATCGATCACCGTCACCAGCGCATCCTCGCTTTCTGGGACGCGAACGGTGTTGGGGGAGAAGAGCTAACGTCTGAACTGATCGGTGAAGTGTGGTCCACGATGTGGCCGCACCTTGAATATAAAGAAGACTCCGACTGGGGTTGGGCGCTCGAATTGCTCGCCGCGCACAACATCACCACACCTAAAGGGCTTGCATCCCTACTAGATGCGACAACGATCACGCATGTGCGCCAGGCCCTGGACCACCGATTCTCTCCAGGCCCGGAGCGCCTACTTGATGACCTGTTGCTGTGGAAGTTCGGCTACAACCATCTCGACTTGACCGCCCAGGACGATCCGCGGCGACGCGCATCGCTCTCGCGGCGTCTGCAACAGATCCGTACATACCGGCGGCAAGGAATGCAGCCGGAGTGATGCCGCAACCCCGAGTAGCACCGTAACGCCGAGTAGGGGACGCAACCTAGGGGGCGGAGCTTAAGCCCGGGGATACGCCGGTGTGGTGTAGCGGCTGGTGAGGCGTGGCGGCTAGTAACGCGCCGCTAGAAACCGGGCTTGGAAAACTAGATGAGAACTAGATGCGTGGCAGGTTGTTGCGGGACCATTGGGCCTTGCGCACAATGGTTGCCGGGATACCTCGAACCAGTGAGCCGGCAGGGATTTCCTCATCGATCAACGGGGTCATTTCCAGAATGCTGCCGGTACCGATATGGGAACCTGCGCGCAGCTGAACGTCCGAGCCGGTCACCAACACCTGGTTTTCGATCGTGACGGCGTTCTTGCTCGCTCCACCGAAAGAGGCCTCGGAATCCGCATCGATCCACACGTCCGTGCGGAAGTAGCAGTCTGATCCGACTGAAACCTGGGCCTCGGGGACAGTGGCGATGTTCAACACGCCCTCTGTCGTAACGTTCTCTCCGATCACGATGTTAGCGCTTTCGGCAACAATCACTTCGATGTTGAGGTTCTTATTGCCTGAACCGATGACGAGCTGACCGTTATCGCCAAGGAAACGGGCCTTCAAGCCAGAAAGCATGACGGAACCATCGATCACTACACGGTTGTTACGACCTTCAAAGGTGAACTCGACGTCGGAAGGGAGCGTGTTGTGGTGGGCCACGAAGTTGCCGCGGCTATCCAGGGGAGAGGTACGGAAGTCGTGTTGACCTTTCGCCGCACGGTTCGATGAAGCGGTGTTGGAGGCGGTCATCGTGCCGCGGTATTGCTGTTGCATGGTCCCTTCCCTGATCTGAACAGAACCAAAACTGTGGCTCGTGTACATCAAATTCTAAGACCTTTTCTGTGTTGTGCCGATATTCCTACTGTGCACGGTCCCGTGAGCCGCCAGTAAGCGCCCCCGGCGCGACTCGAACGCGCGACCGGCAGATTAGAAGTCTGCTGCTCTATCCAACTGAGCTACGGAGGCCGGATGCCTCAAGGCTGGGATAGAGGCAACCCCTTCAGCATAACGGTTTGATCCGTTGTTCACATTCCCCAACTCACAAGGATTCATCCACAAATCTGCGCTCCACCGTCTTTTTCGGCCCTGTTTTCGTGAACCTGATAGTGCAAGAGCTCTCAACGCAATCGCTATACCGAGCACTACCTAAGGAGAAGAAGATGACCGATTATGTATCGCTACGGGGATTCGTTGCAACAGAAATCCAACTGAAACACCACGAGAACTTCAAGGTCGCCTCGTTCCGGCTAGGGTGCCCCGAATCACGTTTCAACCGGGAAACCCAAGAGTGGGAGGAAACGGGGATCAACTGGTATTCGGTCTCCGCTTTCCGTGACCTTGGCAGCAATGTGATGTGCTCGCTATCGAAGGGGGACCGCGTCATGGTTTCGGGCCGTCTCAAAGTCAGGCAGTTTACGCGGGAGGACAACAGCACCGGCACCACTGTTGAAGTTCTGGCGGATGCGGTTGGGCCGGACCTCCTGTTCGGTACCGCTTCATATGTCCGTACCTCCCAAGCCAAGCGTGGCACTGGCGCGGCCAATGGGGAAGCCCGAAGCGAAGAAGCCCGTAACGGGCTCAGCAACGGTATTGGCAATACGGAGACAGGCAACGAAAGCCCCGCCGGCAACGTGGACTCATCCGCATCATCGTCCACCACGTTCGCTTTCGGTTCCACCACACTCGTAGAAGACGATGCAGATGAGGATGTGACTGCCCGGCTCACTGCCTGAGGCTGAGCTTGAGTGCCCGCACCCGTAAGTGTCAGGCGGCAATAGCCGTTGCACATTATTGGTGCCCTGCTTTGGGTGATGTAGTGCTTTGCTGATGTAGTGCGACAGGGCCGTGGTAGGGGACTAGAATGGTTGATGGCCGCACCCGGCCCTGTCCGCGCGCCCAGGAACTGATCTCTTGCGGCGGAATAGCAACCGAAAGGAAACATGGCGGAGTTCATCTACACCATGGTCAAAGCCCGCAAGGCGGTGGGCGACAAAGTCATTCTCGACGATGTCAGCATGTCGTTCTATCCCGGGGCAAAGATTGGCGTTGTCGGCCCGAATGGCGCCGGTAAATCCACGATTCTGAAGATCATGGCGGGCCTTGACCAGCCATCCAACGGCGAAGCCCGCCTCAGCCCTGGCTATTCCGTAGGGATCCTGTTGCAGGAGCCACCTCTCAACGAAGAAAAGACCGTACTGGGCAACGTCCAGGAAGGCGTTGGGGAGATCTACGAGAAGCTGCAACGCTACAACCAGATCTCTGAAGAGATGACCCAGCCAGACGCTGACTTCGATGCGTTGCTTGAAGAGATGGGGTCGCTTCAAGCCGATATCGACGCAGCTGATGCGTGGGATATCGATTCGCAGCTTGAGCAAGCGATGGACGCGCTCCAGCTACCGCCAGCAGATGCTGATGTAACCCACCTCTCCGGTGGTGAGCGTCGCCGTGTCGCCTTGTGTAAGCTCCTGCTGCAGAAGCCAGACCTGCTGCTACTCGACGAACCAACCAACCACCTGGACGCCGAATCCGTCTTGTGGCTCGAACAGCACTTGAAGACGTACCCAGGTGCTGTGCTCGCTGTAACCCACGATCGTTACTTCCTCGACCACGTTGCCGAGTGGATCGCTGAAGTCGACCGCGGCCGCCTCATCCCGTATGAAGGCAACTACTCAACCTACCTTGAGAAGAAGCGTGAACGTCTCGAGGTTCAGGGTAAGAAGGACGCGAAGCTCGCCAAGCGCCTGCAGGACGAGCTTGAATGGGTCCGCACTAACACTAAGGGACGTCAGTCCAAGCAGAAGGCTCGCCTGGCTCGCTATGAAGAGATGGCGGCTGAAGCAGAGAAGATGCGTAAGCTCGACTTCGAGGAAATCCAGATCCCGCCAGGCCCGCGCCTAGGCAATCTGGTACTTGAAGCCAACGAGATCAAGAAAGGCTTCGACGGCCGCACGCTCTTCCACAACTTGTCTTTCACGTTGCCTCGCAACGGCATCGTTGGTGTGATTGGACCGAACGGTGTAGGTAAGTCGACCCTGTTCAAGTGCATCGTTGGGCTCGAAGAGATTGACGAAGGCACCCTCAAGGTCGGTGAAACCGTGAAGCTCGCCTACGTCGACCAGAACCGTGCCGGGATCGATCCTGAGAAGTCCGTGTGGGAAGTGGTCTCTGACGGCCGTGACTACATCAACGTTGGTGAAGTTGAAATGCCATCGCGGGCCTATGTTTCCGCGTTCGGCTTCAAAGGCCCTGACCAGCAGAAGAAGTCAGGAGTGCTCTCCGGCGGTGAACGTAACCGTCTCAACCTGGCACTGACCCTGAAACAGGGCGGTAACCTGTTGCTGCTTGACGAACCGACCAACGACCTCGACGTTGAAACCCTCGGTTCCCTGGAGAATGCCCTCGAGAACTTCCCGGGCTGTGCCGTGGTCATTTCCCACGACCGTTGGTTCCTCGACCGCGTGGCAACCCATATTCTCGCTTACGAAGGCACCGAGGAAGATCCAGCCAACTGGTACTGGTTCGAGGGTAACTTCGAAGACTACGAGAAGAACAAGGTTGAGCGCCTCGGCCCAGAAGCCGCGCGCCCAACCCGAGTGACGCACCGCCGCCTCACCCGCGACTAAGGTAGTCGAGAATCCAAATGCTGGTGGCTCCCGCGTTATATAACG
>NZ_KV788974.1:96578-149547 GCF_001807395.1 Arthrobacter sp. HMSC06H05
CTGAAGCTAGCTAGGAGCGTAAAACACACACAAAACCGAGAGTGTAATTCGGTTCACAGCACGGTGAAGGAGCGATTGATTTCAGCGTTTCACGCTACGAGGATTAAGCCGTCCCGCAACGCCACTCGCGCAGCGACAACAGCGTAGCCATTCCAACGCGAGAGGAAATAAAAAAGTCTCGGGACACCGTATGAACCGATGTCCCGAGACTTAACAAACGCGGAGGATGGGGGATTTGAACCCCCGAGGGCGTGAACCCAACACGCGTTCCAGGCGTGCGCCATAGGCCGCTAGGCGAATCCTCCTCGGATACCCACGTCAGACCCTCAGGCCTGAACAAGGCTTTACATACTTTAGCGAACTAAACAGCTAAGAGCCAATCGAGACCACCTACACGGCTGATTCGCGTCCTATTAGCCTCTCAGTTAGACTGATACGCGACCCCTCACGTGGTGTTATCTCGCTGAACTCCCCCAGGGCCGGAAGGCAGCAAGGGTAAGTGGGCTCTGGCAGGTGCGTGAGGGGTCGTTACTTTTAACTCTTCCCTCCGCCCGAACGAACCACCGTCCTCCGCACACACTCGCTTACAGTCCAGGCATACACTCGATGACTTAACGAGCGAAGGGCCCACGGCGGTCATCGCCGTGAACCCTTCGTCCGTATATTCCAGTAGTCAACTAGCCGAATATTCGAAGCCCGCAACTACCGTTCAAACTTGTGTAGCGCGAGGCTTACTTGAGGTTGTCCTTGACGTCCTCTGCAGCGTCGCCGGCCTTGCCCTTAGCGTTCTGGGCCTTGCCTTCAGCCTGCTGGCCCTTGTCATCGCGCAGATCGCCAAGCTTATCCTTAGCGGCGCCGACTACCTTGTCCTTAGCGTTTTCCAACTTGTCTCCCAAGCTCATGGGATACTCCTTTCACGCTGAGACCGGGGTAGCTCCCCGAGGTCTTCTATCTGTGACACTTCCACACTCACCCGCCCATGTCTAGGTATTTGCTACTTTGTTTGCTTAGAACGAATATTCAGCCACCATCGTGCACCCTTTGCTAGGGGTCTGCTGTGGTCTCTGGGTAGTCTGGTGGGGTGAGCACAGCGCTATACCGCCGGTTTAGACCCGACACGTTCGAAGACGTCATCGGGCAAGATCACGTGACCAAACCGCTCCAAATGGCTTTGGACAAAAACCGTGTCAACCACGCGTACCTGTTCTCTGGGCCTCGCGGCTGCGGTAAGACGACCTCGGCACGCATCCTCGCCCGTTGCCTCAACTGCGAGAACGGCCCCACCTCGCATCCGTGCGGTGAATGCCCGTCCTGCCGCGACCTTGCGACGGGCGGCTCGGGCTCCCTTGATGTAATCGAAATCGACGCCGCCTCCCACGGTGGTGTCGATGACGCCCGCGAGCTACGCGAACGTGCATCCTTTGCTCCGGCACGCGACCGCTACAAGATCTTCATCATCGACGAAGCCCACATGGTGACCTCGGCCGGCTTCAACGCGTTGCTGAAAATCGTGGAAGAGCCGCCGGAGCACATCAAGTTCATTTTCGCGACAACCGAACCTGAGAAGGTCATCGGAACCATCCGTTCGCGCACCCACCACTACCCTTTCCGGCTCATCCCCCCGGAACCCATGACTGACTATGTGCAGCATCTTGCTGATGTTGAACATGTAGCGATCGCGCCCGGCGTAGTGCCTCTCGTGGTACGCGCCGGCGGCGGTTCCGCCCGCGACACACTCTCCGTCCTCGATCAGCTCATGGCCGGCTCCGGTGATGACGGCATCTCTTACGACCTCGCCGTCGCACTTTTGGGTTTCACCCACGGTGAGCTTCTGGACGATGTGGTGGATGCGTTGGCCGCGCACGATTCCGCTTCCGTGTTCGCGGCCGTGGACCGCGTGATCCAGTCTGGCCAGGACCCTCGCCGTTTTGTTGAGGACCTTCTGGAACGCTTCCGCGACCTCATTCTGGTGCGCGCCGTCCCCGAGAACGCCTCCGATGTTCTGCACGGCGTGCCCGAAGACCAGATTCAACGGATGGCAGCCCAAGCTTCCGGCCTAGGCCCGGCAGAGCTGTCCCGCTGGGGCGACATCACCAACGCCGCGCTCACCGAAATGACCGGCGCAACAAGCCCTCGCCTGCATCTTGAGCTCCTGTGCGCACGCCTATTGTTGCCGTCCACCGATGACACCGAGCGTGGCCTCGCCGCCCGCATGGACCGTGTGGAACGCCACTTGAGCTTCAGCGGCGGCCCCATGGAAGCCGGCAGCGCCTCCCCTGCACCCGCACCAGATAAGAAAACCACACAGTCCGATGCGCAAGCCGGCCCATCTTCACCGGCACCCGCAGCGGCACCCGCTGACGCGGCACCGGCTGCGGGACGTGGCGCTGCCGCCGCGCGCGCCGCACTGCGGGACTCGGCTCCGGCCGCGCCTCAGCCATCACAGAAACCTGAGCCTCGCCAGATGCAAGAGCCAGCGGCACCGGCTGCACAGGCTACACCGGCTGCACCCCGCCCAGCCGCACCAACCCCAGCCGCACCCGCGCCAGCTTCGGCTGAACCTGCGCAGGCACCTGAAGCAACGCCGGAGCCCACGCCCGCACAAGCCCCGGCACGCGAACCGGAAGCTGCACCTACTCCCGAACCTGCTGCCACGCCGGCACCTGCCTCTGCCTCCGAGCCCGCTTATACTCCTGAACCTGCTCCGGAGACTCCACCGGCAACCGAGCCTGAACCTGCACAGCAACCCGAACGGCCCGCGGCAGGTTCCGAGGGTTCCGTTGAGATGTTCCGCAGGGCGTGGCCGCAGATCCTCGAGAACGTCAAACAGAACCGCAGATTCGTGTGGTCGATCCTGCAGCAAGACGTCTCGATCGCAGGCTATGACGGGAAGACGCTCACCCTCGGGTTCAGCAATCCTGGCCCGATGAACGCGTTCCGCAACCGTGCCGATGCCGCCGAAACACTCAAGGCTTCCATCAGTGCAGTGATAGGAGTGACACCGGACATCGACGTCGCTGAAGGCGGCGATGCCAGCCCAAAAGCTGACGGCCGGAACAACCTTCCGGCCGCGGAAGAACCACAGCACCACGAAGCACCGCACAACGAACCGCCCTACGAAGAACCGCAGTACGAGGACGCGCCGAAGCCTCAGCCAGAACCTCCGACCGCTTCCGCACCAGAGCCTCCCGCCGCGCCAACCTCATCGGCGGCGCCAGCGGCACCGACTCCGCCTGCGGTAGCGCCACCCCCATCATCAACCCCGGCCCCAGCAGCACCCACGCCACCATCGTCAGCACCTGCTGCTCCAGTACCACCTGCAACGCCACCAGCGCCTGCAACGTCACCAGCAGCACGGGTCCCAGCAGCATCGGCGCCATCGTCCGCGCCTGCGGCCCCAACACCGCCGTCGGGCGGGAAGCTCAGCCGCTATCAACAGTTGCTCGCGCAAAGCAAGAACAACAGCCAGGCTCCAGCTCCCGGCTGGGGTGCCCCGGCGCCGCAAGCGCCGGCGCCCGTTGAAGAGCATGACTTTGTTCCGAGCGAGGATGATGAACAGCTTGAGAACTCGGTCTCGTTCGGGCGTGCCGCGTTCGAGAACATCCTCAACGCGAAGCTCATCGAAGAAACAGACCTCGAAGGCAATCCGCTACCCCACCGTCGCTGATTCGCCTCACCGCAACCGTCAGGAGAGTGCACCGTGTACGAAGGCGCCGTCCAAGACCTCATCGACGAGCTCGGGCGTCTACCCGGCATTGGCCCTAAGTCTGCTCAACGCATCGCGTTCCACATCCTGGAAGCAGACAAAGAGGATATGCGGCGGCTCGCGGACGCGATCAAGGTTGTCAAAGACAAAGTGTCTTTCTGCGAAGTGTGCTTCAACATCACCGAAGACGAAAAGTGCGCGATCTGCCGCGACCCTAACCGGGACGACAGCACCATTTGTGTTGTCGAGGAATCGAAGGACGTCATGGTGATCGAACGGACGCGCGCATTCCGCGGCCGGTATCACGTACTGGGTGGCGCGATCGACCCGATGGCCGGTATTGGCCCGGATCAGCTGCACATCAAGGAGCTACTCACCAGGCTCTCGGATGATGCGATCCAGGAACTCATCATCGCAACGGACCCGAACCTTGAAGGCGAAGCCACCGCAACGTACCTGGTGAGGATCCTCAAAAGCATCGGCGTCAAAGTGTCCCGGCTCGCATCCGGACTACCGGTGGGCGGGGATCTGGAATACGCGGACGAAGTCACGCTCGGGCGAGCACTTGAAGGCCGCCGCTCACTGATCAACTAAGCGGGCGACGATCAACTAACCGGCCGATGGGGCCCAGCGGGTAGCCAGCACCGTGCGGCCCGGTCTCGAGCCGGCCGGTCGCACGGCGAGACGGCCTAGCCGCGCTCGAGCTCGTCTTGAATATTGTTGAGAGCGGCCAGGATGTGGAACAGGTGCTGGTCCGCTTGCAGTCGGGTTGCGTACACGATCTGCTCGGGATCCAACATGTAGCTTTGGCCCACGGTGTCTGTGACTAAGACGTGGTCTTTGCGGTGGCGCAGGCTTGCTACCTGGATTGAGACGCGTTCTGCGGGTTGATCGAACGTGAGTTGCCCCGCAACGTTTCGCCCGTCGAGCCGGCTAGCCGTGATTTCTAGACCGAATGGCTGAGGAAGGTCTTCCCTGCTACCCATCGCGTTTACGCCCCTGTCCTGTTGTGTCGATCCTGCTGGTGTCGATCGTGTCGTGTCGAATGAAGTACAGATCGGCCGCAACTAAGACGTAACCAATCCTAATCCACGGGAACAAATCACCTTTGAAGCGTCCCCCGGTAAAGATAATAGTCAAAGATAGGGTAAATCCTGGGATCTGAGAGTCTCTGGCACGAAATATTTGACTCGTCACCCATTTAACCTCTGTTGCATGCGTCACACTTGATGTTCTTACGATACCCGCTGCAACGCGCGTCACTTATTGTGTGTGCCATGCCTGCGCACCGTAGGCTGAAACACAACACTTCCCTGGGGTGCCGGCATGGCTTAGGCGCACCCATCGACTAGCGAAAGGCGCTCATGGCTCTGATCGTGCAGAAATACGGCGGCTCTTCCGTTGCGGATGCCGCAGGTATTAAGCGAGTCGCCGCCCGTGTGTTGGAAACCCGCGAAGCCGGCAACGATGTTGTCGTTGTTGTTTCCGCGATGGGTGACACGACTGATGAGCTGTTGGATCTGGCCGCCGAAATCACTGACAAGGCACCCGCCCGCGAAATGGACATGTTGCTGTCCGCTGGCGAACGCATGTCCATGGCTCTGCTCGCTATGGCGATCGAAGCGGCAGGCGGCAAAGCTGTCTCCTTCACCGGTTCGCAGGCCGGGATGATCACTGACGCACTGCACGGTTCGGCCCGCATCGTCGAGGTCTCCCCTGCGCGTGTCCGCCGCGCGGTTGAGCTCGGTTCAGTCGCGATCGTGGCTGGCTTCCAGGGCATGTCGAAGGAATCGAAGAACATTACGACGATGGGCCGCGGCGGTTCTGACACGACCGCGGTTGCGCTCGCTGCGGCCCTTGATGCCGATGTGTGCGAGATTTACACGGATGTGGACGGCGTCTTCACTGCTGATCCGCGCGTGGTTCACCATGCGCGGAAGCTCGATACGCTCTCGAGCGAGGAGATGCTGGAGCTTGCCGCGCACGGCTCGAAGATCCTGCATTTGCGCTGCGTTGAGTATGCGCGGCGTTTCGGTATCCCGATTCACGTGCGTTCGTCCTTTAGCCACAATGAGGGGACCTGGATTGTCCCTGACGCTTCTGACAAGATCCAACTCCCGGAGGGGGAACCATTGGAACAACCGATTGTTGCCGGCGTAGCTCATGACCTCTCCGAGGAGAAAGTCACCGTGATCGGCGTCCCAGACATCCCGGGTAAGGCCGCCCACATTTTTGAGGTCATCGCCCAGGCGGATACGAACGTGGACATGATCGTCCAGAACGTCTCCACCGCAGGCTCCGGCAAGACTGACATCACGTTCACCGTACCGAAGACTCAAGGCGACCGCGTGGTGAGCGCGTTGCGTGAAGCCCAGACCGAGATCGGTTTTGAGGACATCGAACAAGACAACAAGATCGGTAAGGTCTCCCTGGTTGGCGCAGCGATGCGCTCCAACGCGGGCGTCTCCGCGACGTTCTTCCGCGCCCTGCACGAGGCCGGCATCAACGTTGACCTGATCTCCACTTCGGAGATCCGCATCTCGATCGTGACCCACGAAGACAAACTCACCAAAGCTGTCGAGGCGATCCACACCGCATTCGGACTCGACACCGAACAGGAAGCCACGGTCTACGGCGGCACAGGCCGCTAAGCTCCCTGCCGCTCGCCGCGCGGTTCGGTTCTCGCGCGCTCTTAAGAACTTCCCAGAAGCTTCCCACTTAACTTCCCACAGTGTTATGTTGAGGGGGAAGTTAAGTGGGAAGTTAGTGAGCACTCGATGGACACCGAACACTTAGAGACAATCGTCCACACACTGCGGTTGGTTGGAACAGACAACCAGCCAACCGAGGTCAAGAGCAGTGTGGGCAAGTCAATTCGCGAAACTCTCAGCGCGTTCGCGAACGCAAACGGCGGCCTCATCATCCTGGGGCTCGATGAGTCAAACGGCTTCTTGCCGGTGGAGGGCTTCGATGCCGCAAAAGCTCAGGACGCGCTAGAAACCCGATGCGCCCAAACCACACCCCCAGTGCGTCCGCTCATCGACACAGTGCCCTTTGAGAACTCCTTAGTTGTTGTAGCGGAAGTCAGTGAAATGACCTCCGAAGACAAACCTTGCTACGTAACTGACCAGGGAAAATATGGCGGTAGCTATATACGGGTTGGCGACGGTGACATACGGCTTACGCAATACGAAGTCGACCGCCTCGTTGAGGAGCGAACCCAACCTAAATGGGACGAACAGTCAGTCACAGATGCGCAACCTGAAGACCTGCATTCGGGCACCGTGAACGCCTACCTGAGCGTTCAACGCAAGCGTCGTCCCAAAACCTTCAACGATGGCATCGAAACCGCGATGAAACGCTTGCGTATCCTCAAAGACGGACACCCAACCCTGGCGTCATTGCTTGTCATGGGCGAATATCCGCAGGAATTTTATCCGCGCCTTACGGTGACATTTGCTAACTTCCCTGGAACAACCAAGGGCTCTGTTACCGAGGGGATCCGTCTCCTAGACAGCAAGACTTTCACCGGCACCATTCCGGAGCTCGTTGATGAAGGAATTGAAGTCGTCAGAAAAAACATGCGCACTGCCGCGCTCATCGGCGAAAAGTACCGCTCAGATTTGCCAGACTATCCGCCTGTCGCGGTACGCGAAGCTCTTGTGAATGCACTCATGCATCGCGATTACTCACCGCTCGCGCAAGGTAGCCAGGTACAGATCAACATGTTCGTTGATCGCCTCGAAATCACCAGTCCAGGAGGACTATATGGAGGCGTTACCGTTAGAAACTTAGGGAAACCAGGAGTGAGCTCGACTAGAAACCAACGGCTCTCTGCGTTCCTCGAAGACGTGAAGTTTCACGACGATGATGGCGCGGCAGGTGCCGTTGCTGAAAACAGGGGCACGGGAATCGCAGTCATTCAACGCTCACTCGCTGATGCCCTCATGCCGCCACCTGAGTACATCAACCGGCTAGACAGCTTCACCATTATTTTCCACCGGCGAAGAGTCGCGGAGAAAGAGCGGTATGCAAGCGCCTTTGACCAAGTGCTCACCGCTCTCAAGAGCCAAGTCTCTGCCTCCACAGCTGAGCTCGTCAAGAGCACAAAACTGAGCCGTACAGCAGTCCAAAAAGCAGTGAACGAACTCATCGCCGAAGGTGTCGTCGAGCGCACTGAACCGTTACGAAGCCCGCGGCAACGCTACCGGATCACAACATAGTCATTCAGCCAAGAAAGCCCGGCACTACCGAGCTTCCCACTTAACTTCCCACCAACTTCCCACAGTGTTATGTTGAGTGGGAAGTTGGTGGGAAGCTCAAGCATGAGCCCCCTAGCGTCGCTCCACATAGCCTCAACGCGATCCGTGAACATGGCCTCTGCATCGTCGTTGAGGGCGCGGTTTACTCCACGGTTTGGGTGTGGCCGGTTGCGTCAGCAATCGCGCGGCGAATGGTGGCTTCATCGAGCACGCCTTCTTGAACCGCGAGGTCGATGATGGACGCGTTCTCTTCGAGCGCCTGTTTCATGAGGTCAGCGGAGCGTTCGTAGCCGATCAGCGGCGAAAGCGCAGTCACCACGGACACTGACTCAGCCACACGCCGCGAAAGCACGTCCTCGTTCGCCTCGATCCCGTCCACGCAACGCAACCGCAACGTCGCACATGCCGCGCGCAGGGAATCGATCGCATCGAACAAAACATCAGCCATCACGGGTTCGAAAGCGTTGAGCTGCATCTGACCCGCCTCAACCGCCATCGCAACCGTGGTATCAGCACCGACCACGCGGAACGCAACCTGGTTCACGACCTCCGGGATCACCGGGTTGACCTTGCCCGGCATGATCGAAGAACCCGCCTGTACTGGCGGCAAGTTGATCTCATTCAAGCCAGCCTGCGGGCCGGATGAAAGCAAACGCAGGTCATTACAGATCTTGGAAAGCTTGATCGCGGTACGCTTCAACCCACCGGATACGAGCACGAAAACACCCGTATCCGAGGTCGCCTCAACCAGGTTACGGGCACCGATCACGTTGTTCTTAGTGATCTGCTGCAGGTGCTTAAGCACAAGCTCGCGATACCCCACCGGCGCCGTAATCCCGGTACCGATCGCGGTGGCACCCAGGTTGAGTTCCAGCAGATGCGGAATAAAGTTAGTGAGCATCACGACGTCTTCACGCATCGCATCCGCGAACGCACCGAACTCCTGGCCCAACGTCATCGGGACGGCATCCTGGAGCTGGGTGCGGCCGATCTTGGTGATCTCCGCGAACTCTTGAGCCTTCTTCCCGAAGGATTCGGCGAGCAACCCAACCTCTTCGATGAGCCCACGCATCGCCCAATGCAGCGCAAGTTTCAGCGCGGACGGGTACACATCGTTAGTGGACTGGGCGGCGTTGACGTGATCGATCGGGTTGATCACCATCGATTCGTCCCCGATGATCTGCTGGGCACGATGCGCAATAACCTCGTTCGCGTTCATGTTCGTTGAGGTTCCCGCACCACCCTGAACACGGTCGATCACAAACTGCGAATCCCACTTACCGCCCATGACCTCTTGGGCCGCGGCCTCGATCGCCTCGCAACGAGCATCATCAAGCCGGCCCAACTCGTGATTAGCCCGGGCAGCCGCGAGCTTCACAGCACCCAAAGCCCACACAAGCTCCCGGATCTGGCCCACGGTGCGGCCCGTGATCGGGAAGTTCTCGACCGCCCGCAACGTGGAAATACCCCACAAAACCTCCGCCGGGACTTCACGTGTCCCCAGCGAGTCCTTCTCGGTACGGGTTTCGGTGGATTCAAGCGCGGCCCGCAACTCGGCAGGGGCCGTCAGAGGCAAAAACGACATGATGCTCCTGAGAACCGCAAACCAACGGTTTGCAACAACTGATACCAACTGATGAGTCTACGCAGACACCACGCGATCGGCCGCATCCGCACCCGCTGGTAGCTGCCGCGAGCGCTGGCCGGGGCCGCATCGTCCACAATGGATGTATGCCCACCTTGCTCTATCCTGACCAGTGGCGTGCCCGCGAGCACGCTCACGCCGAACGCGCCCGCGCATACACCGAGCCGTTCCGGCAACGGCGAGCGCGGCAGCAGACCCACCCGGTCTATGACTTCTTGTTCACGTATTACTCGTTTCCTCCGGCGCAGCTGGAACGTTGGCATCCCGGCCCCGGCGTGGTGTTGTTAGGCGACGATGCGGTGGCGCAGCGGTCTGGGTGGCGGTTTTATTCGGTGGTTGAGGATGCCGGTGGTAGCGGGAGGCCGGGCGTTACGGTGGATACCGCGGAATTCGTGGCGGCTCGGGGACGGATGCTGGACTTCGCGGACACGATTTTCAGTGCGGTCGCGGCACGGCCGGGGAGTTTTTCGTGTTTTGGTTTGCACGAGTGGGCTATGGCGTATAAGTCGGATGAGAACGGTGTGCGCCACGACTATGTTCCGCTACGGCTGGGTTCTAGCGGTACGGATGAGGTGGTTGAGACCCACCAGATCCGGTGCACGCATTTTGATGCTTTCCGGTTTTATGCCCCGCAGGCTCGCGGGCTGAACCAGCTCATGCCTACGCGGGAGCGGCAGGTTGAGCTTGAACAGCCTGGATGTTTGCACGCCGGGATGGACGTTTATAAGTGGCTGTATAAGCTCGCGCCACTCGTGGATTCGGGGCTCATCATGGACGCTTTCGAGCTCGCGTGGGAGACCCGCATCATGGACATGCAGGCCTCACCCTATGACTTGAGTGAATGGGGCTTCGAACCCATCCGGATCGAAACCGCGCACGGCAAGGCCGAATATGTTGAACGGCAACGCGCATTCTCTGAACGCTCCCAGCGGCTACGTCAGCGGGGGCTCGATGCGGTCGCCGCGATCCGCGCGAGCGCGGCGGTTTAGCGCGCGGCCGCGGCTAGCCCTGGCCCTGCCTAGTCGAGGACCTTGCCGGGGTTCATGATCCCTTGCGGGTCGAAGACCTTCCGCAACTGTTGCTGCAGTTCCGTCTGGTCTGCGCCGAGCTCCTCGGGCAGGAAGCGTTTCTTCAACAAGCCCACGCCATGTTCGCCGGTGAGCGTTCCGCCCATCTCGAGGGCAACACTGAACACTTCGTCGGCGGCTTCCCACACGTGAGCCGGAACCGCATCCAGCCCCGTCTCACCCGCGACCGGTTCGAACACGAACACCGGATGCATATTGCCATCGCCGGCGTGGGCCGCGCTCGGCAACGCAACCCCATACTTCCGTTCAATCTCACGCATCCGAGTGAACGCCTCCGCCATCCGGGTCCGCGGAACAGCTATGTCCTCAACCAGAACACTGCCGCCCATGCGTTCAATCGCAGGGAACACGGCCCGCCGCATACCGATCAACGCTTCAGTCTCTTCAACGCTTTCGGCAACCCGCACGTGACGGGCGAAACCAGCCACCGCATCGTGCACCTGGGCCAACTCTGCCGCGGCACCCAAGCCATCGGTCTGCACCAAAAGCAACGACGCCGCCCTGCCCTCGGTAGGGTCCACGAACGTCTCATCCGTAGCAACCAAGTGCCCCACCACCGCGGCCGAGGTCACTTCATCGAGCAGCTCCATCATCGCCGGCTGAAGATGCGCCGCCGTCACAGCGCTCGCGGCAGCTGCGGCATCCACCGCGGAGTCACACACCGCAACCAGCGTGGCAACCTCAGCGGACTGTAACGGCCGCACCTTCAAAACACACTCGACGATGATCCCCAGCGTGCCCTCGGAGCCGATCAGCATCGAGGTGACGTCATAGCCGGAAACACCCTTCACGGTGCGCCGACCCATCGACATCACGCGGCCATCCGCCAAAACCACGGTGAGCCCCAAAACCCACTGCTGCGTCACGCCATACTTAGCGCACAAAAACCCGCCAGCATTCGCCGCGATGTTCCCGCCCACCGTGGAGATCGCTTTCGACGCCGGATCCGGCGGCCACCACAGGCCATCCTTGTGTAGCACCGCGTTAAGCTCATCGTTCAAGATGCCCGGCTGGACCACACACAAACGGTCATCCGCCGAAACCTCCAGAACCTTATTCATGCGCTCCAGGCACACCACGAGCGATCCCGCGCCCGCCGTCGCAGACCCCGCCAGGCCCGTGCCAGCACCCCGCGGAACCACACTCACACCATGCTCCGAGGCCCAGCGCACCGCCGCCTGAACCTGCTCCGTGGTCTCCGGCCACACCACCGCAACCGGAACACCATCCGGCTCAACACCCGAACGGTCAATCGAGTACGCACGCAAAGTCGGCTCGTCCGTCGCGACGCCGCCGCGCATCGCCTCCCTTAGCGAGTCCAGGGCCGTCTGTGAAACCAGCGGCGCCTGCGAAACAGCTGCAGATGCAGAAACAGTTGCCTCCGATGCCGGAGCCACCTCAGCCATGAAACCTCACCTTCCCCACAGCTTGGGTATGAGCCAGGACACATAATGGTCGGAAACTAGACTAGCGCTTATGCCCACCCCACCAGAGCGCGCCGAACACGCCAACTCAGAGTCCCTGCTTCAGCTGCTCGGTGGTGCGCGCCCTGCGATCGAGGCGACCATCCCGCCGGTTGTGTTCGTGCTCGCGTGGATGCTCGGCGGCAACGACATCGTCATCGGGGGCGCGGCGGCGACCCTGTCCGGCCTCATCATCGCCGGCTTCGCGCTCTACCAACGCCGCAGACTGACCTCCGTCATTTTCGGGTTGCTCGCCGTGGTCGCATCCGCCGCGGTTGCGGTCTATACCGGCAACGCCGTGGACTTCTTCCTGTTGCGGCTGCTTTCCAACGCGGCCTCGATGCTGGCCTGGATAGCCTCCATCATGGTCCGTTGGCCGTTCCTTGGGATCGTGCTCGGGGCACTGCTCGGAACCAAAACCACGTGGCGTAAGGACCCCGTGATCCTACGCGCCTACAACCGCGCATCATGGTTCTGGGTCGCCCAATACGGTGTCCGCGTCATCGTGCTCGGCTACTTCTGGGCTACCGGCCACGTCATCGGGCTCTCGGTGGCCCACATCCTGCTGAGCTACCCGCTCTTTGCCGTGAGCCTCATCGCATCCGGTTGGGCACTGTTCGGCTCCATCCCCAAAACCCATCCCGGGATCCGCCACCCACAAGTGGCGCACCCTGGACAAACCGCGGAAGAGAACACGGAACAATCTGAGCCGCGAAACAGCAACAAAACCGGGTCGGAAACCGAGGCCTAACCCCTGCCCCATACACGATTCCCAGACGGTTTGTCCTGAGCCTTCACATTCCCAGACGTTAAGAAATAAAAAACCGGCGAGCGCACAAACTTTTCTAGACTGGGAAGCCGCAACACGATTTCAGGAGGAACTGTGGAACCACAGCTAGAGGATGCATACGCTGACGTACTTCGCCGTAACCCTGGCGAACCAGAGTTCCACCAGGCAGTTGCAGAGGTTTTCGATTCCCTCGGCCCAGTCGTCAAACAGCACCCCGAGCTCATGGAGTACGGGATCATGCAGCGATTGTGCGAGCCGGAACGTCAGATCATCTTCCGTGTGCCGTGGGTTGATGACAACGGCCAGGTACAGATCAACCGTGGCTTCCGCGTCCAATACAACTCGGCACTTGGCCCGTATAAGGGTGGCTTGCGTTTCCACCCGTCGGTGAACATCGGCATCATCAAGTTCTTGGGCTTCGAACAGATCTTCAAGAACTCACTGACCGGTATGCCTATCGGCGGCGGTAAGGGCGGCTCTGACTTTGATCCGCACGGTAAGTCCGATGCGGAAGTCATGCGTTTCTGCCAGTCGTTTATGACTGAGCTGGCTTCCCACATCGGACAGTACACTGACGTCCCGGCTGGTGACATCGGTGTGGGTGCCCGCGAAATCGGCTACATGTTCGGCCAGTACCGCCGCATGACTAACGCTTATGAATCCGGTGCGCTGACCGGTAAGGCGCTGCTGTGGGGCGGGTCTCGCGCCCGCACCGAGGCGACCGGCTACGGTGCCGTGATCTTCGCGGAGTCCATGCTGAAAACCCGTGGTGAATCTTTCGACGGCGCGAAAGTGACCGTGTCCGGTTCCGGTAACGTCGCGATCTATGCGATGCAGAAGTCCCAGATGCTGGGTGCCACCGTGCAGGCATGCTCGGATTCCTCGGGTTATGTTTATGACCCGAACGGGATCGATGTTGACCTGATCAAGCAGGTCAAGGAAGTGGAGCGCGGCCGCATCTCTGATTACGCCGAACGCCGCGGCAACGGCGCCCGCGTTGTCACTGACGGCTCCATCTGGGACCTGCCGACCGACGTCGCCTTGCCGTGCGCAACCCAGAACGAGCTCAACGGCCGTGACGCCCACACCCTGATCCGTAACGGTGTCAAAGCGGTTTCCGAGGGCGCGAACATGCCGTCAACCCCCGATGCGGTGGCGGCTTTCCGTGACGCGAAGGTGCTCTTCGGCCCAGGTAAGGCCGCGAACGCCGGCGGCGTTGCGACCTCCGCGCTTGAGATGCAGCAGAACGCCTCCCGTGACTCTTGGACGTTCGACTACACGGTCCAGCGTCTCACCGAGATCATGGAAGACATCCACGAAACCTGCCTCGAATCAGCGGATAAGTACGGTCGCGACGGCGACTATGTTTTCGGCGCGAACGTAGCCGGTTTCAGCCGTGTCGCAACCGCGATGCTCAACCAAGGCATCATCTAGCGGGAGCCCACCCCACGCGTGTTCCTAAACGGATAAGATAGAGAGGCAAGTGCGCAAGCACCATTTCTGTGTGCTCGCGGCAAGAAACTGCCATCTCAGGAGATCCCACATCATGGCCCGGATCGTCGTTGACGTCATGCCCAAGCCCGAGATTCTGGACCCGCAGGGTAAAGCTATTCTCGGTGCGTTCCCTCGCCTCGGTTTCACCCAGTTCAGCGAAGTCCGTCAGGGCAAGCGTTTTGAACTGACCGTGGACGGTGAAGTGACAGAAGATACTTTGGCAGCAGCTCGCGAAGCCGCTGAGACCCTGCTGTCCAACCCGGTCATCGAAGACGTTGTCAACGTGGCTGTGGTTGAGGACGGTCAGTAATGCCGCGCACCACTGATTTCCCTTTCTTGGTTGATAATTCCGTGGACACCTACCCGGATTCGGGTGTCAAGATCGGTGTTGTCACGTTCCCCGGAACCCTTGATGACCGCGATGCGTGCCGTGCGGTGCGTTTGGCTGGCGGCGAGCCGGTGAACCTGTGGCACGCCGACGCTGATCTGAAGGATGTTCAGGCTGTTGTAATCGCTGGCGGTTTCTCCTACGGCGACTACCTGCGCCCGGGCGCCATCGCTCGTTTCGCGCCCGTGATGGACAGCATCATCGCTGCCGCGAACTCGGATGAGAAGCTGCCGGTACTGGGTATCTGTAACGGTTTCCAGATCCTCACCGAAGCGCACCTGCTTCCCGGTTCGATGATCAAGAACGATCACCTCAAGTTCATTCGCCGCGATCAGCCGTTGACGATTGAGAACAACGAAACCAAGTGGACCCGCCTGTATGAGAAGAACCAGAGCGTGGTCTATCCGTTGAAGAACCAGGACGGCCAGTACGTCGCAGACGAGGCGACCCTCGACATGCTCGAAGCCGAGGGCCGCGTGGTGTTCCGTTACGAGGGCTGGAACCCGAACGGTTCCCGCCGCGGCATCGCCGGCATCACGAACGAGGCCGGCAACGTGGTTGGTCTGATGCCTCACCCAGAGCACGCAGTCGAGCTGGGCTTCGGACCAGACGATGGCCGCGGCCGTGACGGCCTGACCGTGTTCACTTCCTTGATCAGCAACTTTGTGGAGGACGCCAAGTGACCACCCAAGATTTCACCCTTGATACCGTCGCTGATGCCGAATCCACCCCAGACGTTGAGCAGCCGTGGGCTGAACTGGGGCTGAAGGAAAACGAATACGAGGACATCAAGAAGATCCTGGGCCGCCGCCCCACGGATTCCGAGCTCGCGATCTATTCCGTGATGTGGTCCGAGCACGCCTCCTATAAGTCCTCCAAGATTCACCTCCGCTCCTTCGGTAAGAAGGTTGACGATGAGATGAAGAAGCACACTCTGGTTGGTATGGGCCAGAACGCTGGCGTGACCGACCTCGGTGACGGCTGGGCTGTGACGTTCAAGATCGAATCCCACAACTCACCTTCCTATGTTGAGCCGTATCAGGGTGCCGCAACCGGCATCGGCGGTATCGTCCGCGACATCATCTCGATGGGTGCCCGCCCTGTAGCGGTCATGGACCCGCTGCGTTTCGGCGCGATCGATCATCCGGACACTGCCCGCGTGGTGCACGGGGCTGTCGCGGGCATCGGCGGCTACGGTAACTCGCTTGGTCTGCCGAACATCGGCGGCGAAACCGTGTTTGATCCCGTCTATCAGGGCAATCCGCTCGTCAACGCACTCGCTGTGGGCGTGATGCGTCACGAGGACATCCACCTCGCCAACGCGAAAGGCGAAGGCAACCGTGTGGTCCTGTTCGGTGCGCGCACCGGCGGCGACGGCATCGGCGGAACCTCCGTTCTGGCTTCGGCGTCCTTCGAGGAAGACAAGCCATCCAAGCGCCCAGCGGTCCAGGTGGGTGACCCGTTCGCTGAGAAGGTCCTGATCGAATGCTGCCTCGACTTATTCCGTGACGAGCTTGTTGTGGCGATCCAGGACCTCGGCGCGGCAGGTATTTCGTGCGCGACCAGCGAGCTCGCCTCCAACGGTGGCGTGGGCATGAACGTTAAGCTCAGGGACGTGCTGTTGCGTGATCCGAGCCTCAACCCGTCCGAGATCCTGATGTCCGAATCTCAGGAACGCATGATGGCCGTGGTAACCCCTGAGAACGCTGAGGCGTTCGAGAAGGTCCTGGAGCACTACGGTGTCGAATACTCCTGGATCGGTGAGATCACCGAGGATCCGCGCCTGATCATCACGTGGAACGGCGAGGTCATTGTGGACATCGATCCGCAGACCGCCGCTGAAGAGGGACCTGAATACGACCGCCCATACGCCCGCCCTGACTACCAGGATGCGTTGCAGGCTGACTCGTTCCGCGGCTCCGAGGCCGCTAAGAACCTGCCGGAGCAGGGCGAGGACCTCAAGCAGGCGATGCTGGAGCTCATGGCGCGGCCTAACCTGTGCGATAAGACGTGGGTCACCCAGCAGTTCGATTCCAACGTTGGAGGCAACACAGCGTTGGCTTCCCCTGACGACGCCGGCGTGATCCGCGTTGATGAAAACACCGGCATGGGTGTCGGTTTCGCGACGGATGCGAACGGCCGTTACGCCTACCTCGACCCCTACGCTGGCGCGCAGCTGGCGTTGGCCGAGGCGTACCGCAACGTCGCGACCTCCGGCGCTACCCCGATGGCTGTGACTGACTGCTTGAACTTCGGTTCCCCTGAGGACCCGAATGTGATGTGGCAGCTGGTCCAGGCGATCGAGGGGCTTTCGGATGCGTGCCTTGCACTCCAGGTTCCGGTGACCGGCGGTAACGTTTCGCTCTACAACCAGACCGGCGAGACCCCGATCCACCCGACCCCGGTTGTGGGCGTGATGGGTCGCTTCGATGACGTCACCGCGCGCACGGTTTCGGGTTGGCGTGAAGAGCACGACGGCAACGCTGTCTATTTGCTTGGTGTGACCCGCGATGAGCTGGATGGCTCCGAGTTCGCCGCGATGCGTGACCACCTCGGCGGTGTCCCGCCGAAGGTCGACCTCGATGCGGAACGCACCCTGGGCCAGCTTCTGGTTTCCGGTTCCCGCGACGGCATGTTCGATGCCGCCCACGACCTTTCCGAAGGCGGCCTCGCAGCCGGGCTGGTCGAGATGTCGATGCGCTACGGCGTCGGCGTGCGCGTGAACCTGGATGAACTCAAGCAGCGTGACGGCATTGACGCTTTCACCACTCTGTTCTCTGAATCGCAGGCCCGCGCGCTGGTGTGCCTGCCGCGTTCCGAGGAGGAACGTTTCACCGCGATGGCCGCGGCACGCGGCTTCGCCCACGTCCGCCTGGGTGTCGTGGACGCTTCCTCGAACGCGATCGAAGTTCAAGGCGAGTTCTCCGCTACCCTCGACGAAATCCGCGAAGGCTGGGGCACAACCATGCAACGCCACTTCGGCTAACTCCCGTTGCTAGCGGTGTGCCGTACGGCTACAGCACACCGTTAGCAGGCACCGTCAAAAATATGACATGGCTGTGGGCGCCAGGTTCATCCTGGCGCCCACAGCCATGTCGTATTCGCGGCCGTGAATTGTACGGCCTACCCTGGCTGGCGGGCGCTGTCTCCTGCCCGCCAGCGTGGCAACCTAGCGGCGGACAGCCGCGCCCGGATGGTTTTCCGGCAACCGGTCGCCGCGACCAAACAGTGCGTGGCGCAAGGAGGAACCCGTCTGGTCTTCCACTGGGCGGTCGGCATCCCACGCAACCGTGGCGTCGGCGGCTTCCTCAGCGCTCGGGTACACGCCGAGCGCTTCGAGTTCTGGAATCACGTAGTCCACGACGTCACGGAACGTGCCAGGCTTGACCGCGTAGGCGACGTTGAAGCCATCCACCCCGGTGTCACGCACCCATTCGTGGAACTGTTCGGCGACTTCGCGGCCGGTACCCACGGCAACCGGACCGAAACCACCCACGCCGATGTAGCGCGCCAACTGGCCCACGTTCCACGGCTTATCAGAATCACCTGAAGCCGCCTGGAACATGTTCACCGCGGACTGGATCGCGTTGGACTCCACGTCTTCACCGATCACCGCATCCAGCGGGTATTCGGACAAGTCGATGCCCGTCCAGCCTGCGAGCAACGCCAACGCGCCCTGCTCATCGGCATAAGACTGGTATTCGCGGAACTTCTCCCACGCTTCCTCGTTCGTCTTACCCACAACCGGGGTGATCATCGCGAAAATCTTGACGTCATCAGCGTTACGGCCCTCCGCCACGGTTGCTTCACGAATCTTCTTCACGGTCTTCGCGAGGCCTTCCTTGGTTGCCTGCGAAACGAACACAGCCTCAGCGTGCTTCCCCGCGAAAGCCATACCGCGCGAGGACGCGCCGGCCTGGAAGATCACCGGGGTGCGTTGGCGGGAAGGCTCCGTGATCGCAATGCCTGGAACGTTGAACCACGTGCCTTCGTGTTCAATCGGGTGCACCTTAGCCGGGTCAACGAACAAGCCGGATTCGCGGTCAGCTACAACCGCGTCGTCCTCCCACGAACCCTCGAGCAGCTTATACACGACCTCGAGGTATTCATCCGCGTGATCGTAGCGTTCGTCGTGCTCCATCTGGCTGGTCTGGCCAAAGTTCTTCGCCGCGGACTCGAGGTAGCCGGTCACAACGTTCCAGCCGACTCGCCCGCCCGTGATGTGATCCAGGGTCGCCATGCGGCGCGCGAGCCCCACCGGATGCTCATACGCAGTGCCCGCAGTGACACCGAAACCGAGGTTCTTCGTCGCTGCAGCCATCCCCGCCACGATCACCGCCGGATCAGCCAACGGGATCTGCGCACCGGAACGCAACGCCGTTTCCGGGGAGTTCGCATACGCGTCATACACACCCATCACATCGGCCAAAAACAGGGCGGAGAAACGGCCCTCTTCCAGGATCCTGGCGAGCTCAACCCAGTGCGAGAGCTTGTTGTAATCCCGCGAGGTATCTTCCGGATGCTTCCACAAACCCGGGGACTGGTGGCCAATCGTGTTCATCGCGAAGGCGTTGAGAAGAATCGGTTTTTCAGACGACATGTTAACCCTTTCCCGCAGCCCTCAAACGCTGCGCCATCGTCTTCTGGCGGGAGCACCTTTCCCTCACGATTCCTGCTACGGAACCCTTCAGGATGGTTGCTGCGGCGTCAACGAGCCAGATCTCTCGGCCGCTCTGGATGGATACGGATTCAGCATAGAGGCACACCATGGGCATCACGCAAATCGCTCGTGACCGATGACAAAGAATGACGGCACGCATCGGCGGCTACACTTGCGAAAGTATTACCCCAAGCCATAACACGGGTTTCTGCAGGTGAAAGGGCTACAGCGACGTGGAATTTGCGCGGCCAGAAGTGTTCTTTACCGTCGATATCATCGCGCTGATCATCAACGGGATCATGGGTGGGGTGATCGCCCGCCGCATCGGACGCCTTTGCTTCGCCAGCCGTGTTGAGCAACATGACACACACGCTGACCCGATTTGCGTGCAACCGCATTCGTCACCCACTATGGACAGCACAACCATCCAGAGCGGCTGAGAGATCTGGCTCTACGACGCCGCAGCAACCACCCCGGGTTTTTACCGGGCATGGTGCTCACGCCAGGATCGATGGAGTGACAACGCATGACCGCAACGTCCGCACCCGCGCACCAGGCCGCCCAGGCTCAGCTCAGCAACGCAAACCTCAGCAGCGCGCAGCCTAGCGATGACGCGCTGCTTAGCGATGAAGAGCACAGCGCGTACTGGGCCAAACAGGCCGGGCAGCTCACGTGGGAGACCCCGTGGGATACGGTGCACACGCTAACCCCGCCTAACCCTGAAACTCAGGAAGGTCTGCAGCAAACCTGGTTCGCGGGAGGCACGCTCAACGCCGCTGTCAACTGCGCAGACCGCCACGTAGCGGCGGGCAACGGGGACAAAGTAGCGCTCTACTTCGAAGGTGAACCCGGCGACCGTCGCACCGTGACCTACCGCGAACTCACCGAGGAAGTCTCGCAGGCCGCCCACGCGCTCACGGAACTGGGCATCACCCGCGGCGATCGCGTCGTGATCTATCTTCCGGTGCTCGTTGAGACGATCATCATCACGCTGGCTTGCGCACGCATCGGCGCGATCCACTCGCTTGTTTTCGGCGGGGTCAGCGCAGAAGCGTTGCGTTTCCGGGTTGAAGACACCCGCGCCAAGCTGCTGGTCACCAGCGACGGCCAGTACCGCCGCGGCAAGGCCGTGCCCGTCAAGGACATCGCGGACGAGGCCGCATCCGGGGAGAACCAGCTCGAGCATGTGCTCGTGATCGACCGCACCGGCCAGCGAGACATCCCGTGGACCGAAGGCCGTGACATCTGGTGGGACCAGATTGTGCCCCGCCAGCCCCGGCAGCACACACCGGAAGCGTTCGATGCGGAAAATCCGCTGTTCATCATGTACACCTCCGGGACCACCGGGAAACCGAAGGGCCTGGTGCACACGACCGGCGGCTACCTCACCGGTGCTGTAGCGACCTATAACCAGATTTTCGCCCACCCGGACCCAGCTCAACGCGCGGGCGACGTGCATTGGTGCACTGCAGATCTCGCGTGGGTCACCGCCCACACCTACGAGATCTATGGGCCGCTCGGGGCCGGCGCGACCCAAGTCATCTATGAAGGCGTGCCGAACGCCCCGCACCCGGGCCGGCACTTCGAAGTCATCCAGCGTTATGGTGTGACCTCCTACTACACCGCGCCAACGCTCGTGCGTTCGCTCATGGGCTGGTTCCCGGAAGGGATCCCAGCCGAATACGATCTCTCCAGCATCCGCCTCGGCGGAACCGTAGGTGAAGCTGTCAACCCTGAAGCAGCACGGTGGCTACGCGAACAGATCGGCCGCGACACCTACCAGCCCGCCAACCCTGAAACCGGGGAACCCGAGCGCGGCATCAGCATGGTCGATACCTGGTGGCAGTCAGAAACTGGCTCCACCATACTCACTCCCCTACCCGGCGCAACCACCGTCAAGCCCGGCAGCGTAGGCCGCGACATGCCAGGGGTAGCGACCGCGGTTGTCGACGACGAGGGCAACCCGACACCGGCTGGAACCCAAGGCAACATCGTGCTCACCCAGTTCCCGCCCTCGATGGCGCGCACCGTGTGGGGCAACCCGGAACGCTGGTACACCTCTTACTGGAAGGCCTACGCCACATACGGTTGGTTCAGCGCAGGCGACGGCGCGAAAGTGGATGTCGACGGCGACACCTGGATCCTCGGCCGCACCGATGACGTCATCAACATTTCAGGCCACAGGCTCTCGACCATCGAGATCGAGTCCGCGCTCGTGACCGACCCGGGTGTTGTCGAAGCCGGCGTGTGCCCGGTACCGGATGCGAAGACCGGGCACGCCGCGATCGCGTTCGTGGTCCCCGGCGACCAGTCCCTGCTTGGCGCTGACGCGAGCGATGAGGCCGTCGCCGAGTTCGCGCAACGGCTACGCGCCACCGTGACCAAGGAAATCGGGCCCATCGCAAAACCGGCCCGCATCATCCTTGTCCCCGACGTACCGAAAACCCGCTCCGGCAAGATCATGCGCCGCATCCTCACCCAGGCCTACACCGGCGAACAGCTCGGCGACACAACGAGCCTGCGCAACGAAGAATGCATCCCGGACGTGCTCGCTGCCGCCCGCGGCTAGCTGTATCCGTAGCTAGGCCGTACCCACCGGAGAACTGACCGGCGGCTACGGCGGGAGGCCGTGCCCGCAAGAGAAAATGCGTACTTTGAGTTGATTTGAAGTCAGTTCGTCCAGGCTTAGGCGGCCGGCTCGCCCAAGCCTTATCGCGAATGTGCATTGGGTCACGCATCGTCCTAGTCTCGATGCATGCGTTCTAGCAAAGACACGGCTTCCGGCAGCGGCACGGGTTCCAGTAGCGGCACGGGTTCCAGCGCCGACGCCTCGCCCCGGGTTGAGAAGGAGTCCCTCGATAAAGGCTTGACCGGGCGCCACATCCAGTTCATGGCGCTGGGTTCGGCAATCGGGACCGGGCTTTTCTATGGGTCAGCGGATGCGATCAAGGCAGCCGGACCCATCGTTCTGCTCGCCTACATCGTGGCCGGTGCCGCGGTGTTCATCGTGATGCGTTCACTGGGTGAGATGGCGGTGCGCAACCCGGTTGCTGGCGCGTTCTCTGACTACGCGACCCGCTATCTGGGCCGCTACCTGGGGTTCACGACCGGCTGGACGTACGTGTTCTGCATGCTCGTCGTCTCGATCGCGGACGTGACCGCGGTGTCCGTGTATATGGGGTTATGGTTCCCTAACGCGCCGCAGTGGGTCTGGGCGGCAGCGGTCGTTTTGCTCATCGCGGGCATCAACACCCGGCATGTCAAGGTATTCGGTGAGATGGAGTTCTGGATGTCGATCATCAAGGTCGGCGCCGTAATCGCGATGATCCTCGGCGGCATCGCGATCCTGATTATCGGTATGAGCGTGCCGGGTGAGGCGACCCCGGGTCTGCATAATCTTTTCGATCACGGCGGTTTGGCGCCTAACGGCTGGGTCGGTATTCTGGCGTGCTTGACGATGGTCGTGTTCAGCTTCGGTGGCATCGAGACCATCGCCGTGACCGCGGGCGAGGCTAACGATCCGCACACCGCGATCCCGCGCGCCGTGAACTCGGTTCCGATCCGCATCCTGCTGTTCTATGTTCTGGCTTTGGGTGTGATCATGACGCTGGTTCCGTGGAACCACATGAGCTCGGACACTTCCCCGTTCGTCCAGATTTTCGCAACGCTAGGAATCCCGGCGGCGCAACATATTTTGAATATCGTGGTGCTCACGGCCGCGATCTCTGCGATCAACGCGAACTCGTACGGTGCCGGCCGCATGCTGTTCGGGATGGCACACCTGGGGCAATCCCCACGCGCGTTCACCCGGACCACGGGCAAGGGCGTGCCGTGGGCTGCGGCACTGCTCATGATGTGCGCGCTCACGGTGGGTGTGGTGTTGAACTTCCTGATGCCGGAGTCCGCTTTCGCCGTGGTTGCCTCGGTCGGTGCGTTTGCGATCACGTGGCTGTGGTGCATGGTTTTGCTGTCCCACACCGCGATGCGCATCAAACTACGCCGCGAAGGCGTGCCTAAGGAAGGGCTTGAGTTCCCGGTGCCGTTGTGGCCCATCACCCCGATCTTCGCGGGTTCCTTCCTGGTTCTGGTGATCGTGTTGATGGCGTGGTTCCCGAACACGCGCGTCTCACTCATCGCGGGTGCCGTGTGGATCGCCCTGATTTCGGTGATATATGTTGTCACAACGTGGCTCAAGCGCCGCCAGAGTCAGTAACGTGTGGTCATGGCTCCTACGTTTTACCCTGCACAGATCCCTACGGCGGCCGGTCAGAAGATCGGCCCAGACCTTGCGCGTTCGTGGCTTTTGACGAACGCGGCGCATCCTGACCGTTTCGCTGAGGCTGAAGATTCTGCCGCCGATGTGGTGGTTTTGGATATCGAAGATGCGGTGGCGCCGAAAGACAAGGTTGCTGCCCGTGAAGCCGCGGTTGAGTGGATGACTAGCGGCCACACCGCGTGGGTTCGTATGAACGGTTATGCGACCAAGTATTGGGAGGACGACGTTGAGGCTTTAGCTGCCGCGTTGCCGTCTGCTGTGGGTGGGCCTGTGGCTGAGGGTGGTTTGGCCGGTGTGATCCTTGCGATGGTCGAATCCACCGACCACGTCAATGAGACCGCACGCCGTTTGCCTGGGATTCCCGTGATTGCACTCGTTGAGACCGCGCGCGGTTTGCAGCGCATCGATTCGATCGCCGCGGCGAAGGGGACCTATCGTTTGGCGTTCGGTATCGGTGACTTCCGCCGTGACACCGGGATGGGGGACGGCCCGATGGCGTTGGCTTATGCCCGCTCACAGTTCACGATCGCATCCCGCGCAACAGGCCTGCCGGGCGCGATCGACGGCCCGACCGTGGGTACCACGGGCGTCAAACTCGCCGAAGCCGCCGCGGTCACGAGCGAGTTCGGTATGACCGGCAAACTGTGCCTAGTTCCAGAACAGACCGCAACCGTCAACGAAGGCCTCTCCCCTTCCAGCGAGGACGTCGCATGGGCACATGAGTTCCTCACAGAATTCGAGGAAGCCGGCGGAGAGATCCGCAACGGCTCCGATCTGCCGCGCCTCTCTCGCGCGAACAAGATCCTCGCCCTTGCGAAGGCCTACAACGTGCAGTGGCGCAAGGCATCCGACCCGGCCCCTGCGCCATCGGACACCTACCACTACTGACACGCGTAGCCGCTACGGGCTTGCCGCCGCGGGCTGATCGTTACTGTGCGAGAGGCCCGCGGCGTAGCGCAAGTTCCGCGAAAAGCCGCACGCTACGGCCCAGCACGCGATCGTCGAAGATCGCGTGTGGCGAGTGGTTGCCCGCAACTTTCGTGGGGTCTTCACCTTCCGGGACGGCACCGAGGAAAATGTAGGCGCCCGGTACGCGCTGGAGCACTTCGGAGAAGTCTTCTGAACCGGCTTCGGTGCGCGGCAGCTCTCGGTAGGCGGTATCCCCGAACAGGTCCCGCACGGTGTCGGCCACGTAGTCCACGTGTTCGGCCGAGTTCACGGTTACAGGGAAGTCACATTCGACCCTGTAGCTTGCACTCATCCCGTGTGCTTCCGCGATGCCTTTGGCGACGCGCTGCACGGCCGGCACGAGCTTTTCACGTGACGCCGGGCTGAAGGAACGCAGCGTGACCTGGATGGTTGCGGTGGACGGGATGATGTTCGGCGCAGAGCCCGCCTTGATCGAGCCGACAGTCACCACGACGGGGTCGAACGGGTCGAACTGGCGGGTCACCATGGTCTGTAGGCCGAGCACGATCTCTGCCGCGACTGGCACCGGGTCCGCGGCTTGGTGCGGGGCGGATCCGTGGCCGCCTTGGCCGTGGACGGTGATGACGAGGTCATCACATCCGGACTGTATGGTTCCCGGTTTGGAGACGAACGTCGCGTGCGGATAGCGGTCGGCGTACACGTGGATCGCGTACGCTTCGTCGACCGGCTGGCCTGCGGCTTCCAGTAGGCCTTCTTCGATCATGATTTTCGCGCCGCCAGCGGTTTCTTCGGCAGGCTGGAACATGCCTACAACATCGGCGGTAAGTTCATCGCGGCGCTGTGCGAGATACAGCAGCGTGCCCACCAGGCCCGCGGTGTGCATGTCGTGGCCGCACGCATGCATCTTCCCGGTTTCGGTGGGCGAATATTCAAGCCCGGTTTCTTCGGTGACCGGTAGCGCGTCCATGTCTCCACGCAACAGGACTACGGGGCGGCGCGTACCTTCAGGAAGCGGAGCAGCACCACGCAGAACAGCGGTCACAGAGGACTGCGCCTTCCCGGTGTGCAGCTCGATCCCCTCGATTCCCTCGAGGGCGTCCAGCACCGCCGCCTGAGTGGTGGGTAGGTGCCGGTCCAGCTCGGGATTCGCGTGCAAATAACGGCGCAACCGGACGATGTGCCCGTTGAGTTCCGCCGGGATCGGTTCTTGCGCCGCCGGATGTACCGCCGGAAGCTGTTGCCCCGGTGTTGACGTGTTTCTCGCTGATGTACTGGCGGTGCTCATCATGGGTGTCCTTGGCTTAGCTGGTGTCCGTGAACGGCGTCACAGTCAGTGTAGTGGGTGGCTGTGATGCAGCGCAGGGTTAGGGAAGTGCGCTGCGGATGTGGTGCAGGTGCGCTTCTTGGGCTGGGGTGAGGTAGCGGATGTCGCAGTTGCGCAACCCCGGATTGCTGATGTTCCACTCGTCCAGGGTGTTGAGCAGGCAGCGGGTGGTCGAGCCGTGGGATACGGCGATGACGCGTTGGCCTGGGTTGCGCTGGAGCGCTTCGGCGAGCGCTGTAGCGCTACGGCGGCCGGCGTCTTTGGAGCTTTCGACGCCTTCGAGGATCCCGAGCTCTTTACCGCGGGCTTCGACCTCTTCGACGTTGGGGAGGTGTGCCGGGAAGAGGTAGGTGAAGGTTTCTTTGTCGAGGTCGCCGTAGGCACGGCCTTCGTAGGGGCCGTAGGAGCGTTCTTTGAGCCCAGCGACGACGCGCGGCGCCTCAAGTCCGAGGTGTTCAGCGATGATCTCCGCGGTTTCGCGCGCCCTGAGTTGCGGGGAGGTGAGGATGACGTCCCACGGGCTACCCCATCGTGATGTCGCGTCAGCCGCCAGGGTTTCCGCCGCGGCGCGGGCTTGTTCGATGCCGGTCGCGTTGAGGGGGACGTCCGCGCTTCCTTGGAAGCGGCGTTCTTTATTCCAGTCTGTTTGCCCGTGGCGGACCAAAGCGAGAGACGGGACGTGGTGAGGGCTGGTGCTCATATCCCCCAGCTTAGGGCTCGCGTCGTGCATCGACACAGCCCGCTTTCCTCTGTCTCTCACACCGCCACCGCCGGCCCACGGCGCGCCTTAGTACGTCACATGCGTTTGCCCTGGCTCGAGTCGAGTGCGCATAATGGTGGCTGACCATCTAGAGCGGTCGAGGGACCTGGCCCTGTGACGCCGCAGCAACCATCGACGCAGCACCACCGCTGCAGCGAATGGTGCTCATGCCGGGATCGATGGAGTTGAAGGAGTTCCATGTCTTCTGCCGACCGTCAATTCGGTTTCCGTACCCGCGCCCTGCATGCGGGTGCCACCCCTGATTCGGAGCACGGTTCGCGTGCCGTCCCGCTGTACAACACGACGTCTTTCGTGTTTGAAAACGCGGACGATGCGGCAACGCTGTTCGCGCTGCAGAAGTACGGGAACGTGTATTCGCGTATCGCTAACCCTACGGTTGCGGCGTTCGAGGAACGCGTCGCGTCCCTTGAGGGCGGTATCGGCGCGGTCGCGACGTCTTCGGGTATGGCCGCTGAGTTCATCACGTTCGCCGCGCTATGCCAGGCGGGCGATCACGTGGTCGCTTCCTCGAAGCTCTATGGCGGGACCGTGACGCAGCTGGATGTCACGCTGCGCCGATTCGGCGTGGAGACCACGTTCATCGACTCAACCGAGGTCGAGGACTTCGCGGCCGCGATCCAACCGAACACCAAGGTCCTCTACACCGAGGTGGTCGCCAACCCGTCCGGTGTGATCACCGACATCGAAGGTCTCGGCGCTCTCGCCCACGAACACGGGATCCCACTGGTTGTGGACTCAACCCTGACCCCGCCATATATTTTCCGTCCGCTGGAACACGGCGCGGACATCGTGATCCACTCGGCGACCAAGTTCCTGGGCGGCCACGGAACCACCCTGGGCGGCGTCGTCGTTGAATCAGGCCGTTTCAACTGGGGCAACGGCAACTTCCCATCCATGACGGAGCCGGTGCCTTCCTACGGTGACTTGTCGTGGTGGGGCAACTTCGGTGAATACGGTTTCCTCACCAAGCTGCGCAACGAACAGTTGCGTGACATCGGCGCATCGCTCGCCCCTCAGTCCGCGTGGCAGTTGCTTATCGGCATCGAAACCCTGCCGCAGCGCATGGATGCGCACATCGCCAACGCCCGCGAGGTCGCGCGTTGGCTGGCTAACGATGACCGCATCGAGTGGGTCTCCTACGCCGGCCTGGAAGACCACGCCTACCACGAGCGCGGCAAGCAGCTCTTGCCGAAGGGCGTGGGCTCCGTGTTCAGCTTTGGTGTCAAGGGTGGGCGCGACGTCGGGGCTGAGTTCATCGCGAACCTGCAGCTGGCAAGCCACCTAGCCAACATTGGTGACGCGAAGACCCTCGTGTTGCATCCGGCATCCACAACGCATCAGCAGCTAAGTAAAGAACAGCTGATTGCGGGCGGGATCGGCGAAGACCTGATCCGTATTTCGGTGGGCCTTGAAGATGTTGAGGACATCATCTGGGACCTCGACCAGGCCCTGGAAGCCGCCGTGAACGGTGCTGCGAACGGGGAGGAAGCGTAATGAGCAACGAAACCACCACAACAGAGGCCAACAGTGCGTGGGTTGGCCCATCAGCCCCGCAACGGTTGAACCTGCTGCGTGCCGCCAAGAGCATCGCGATCGTGGGCGCCTCCACGAACCCCGCGCGTGCCGCGTATTTCGTGGCGACCTACCTGCAGTCCTCCGCCCCCTACAAGCTGTACTTCATCAACCCGCGAGCCACTGAGCTACTCGGGGAGCCCGTGTACCCGAGCCTCGATGACCTGCCGGAAGTGCCCGACATCGTGGTTGCGTTCCGCCGTAACGAGGACCTCCCGAGCGTCGCTGAGGACGCCGTGCGTGTGGGCGCGAAGGTGTTCTGGGCACAGTTGGGCCTGTGGAACGAAGAAGCCGCGCGCATCGCTGAAGCCGGCGGGCTCGCCGCGGTCATGAACCGTTGCGTCAAAATCGAGCACGCACGCTTCCACGGCGGCCTCCACCTTGCAGGCTTCGACACCGGAGTCATCTCCTCCAAACGCCAACTGCGCGCATAACGGTTGCTGTTGCGTCGCTGCGCGGCACGATCGCGCACCGACGCTTGAGGCGCCTGCGCGGCGGCGCGGTGGCGACCGCGTGACCGTCTCACCGCGGCGCCGCGGGGTTGAACGTCCAGCGCGTCGCGGTGGCCGGGAACGGGCGGAACTGGTGCCAGAATAGAGGCATGTCTGCTCGCAACAAGATCCGCTCCAAACTCGGCCTCCCCCTCGTTTCGGGACGTGCCAGTCATAAGCGAACCCCCGTTGCGCCGCCGACCCTGCACGTGGTGAAAGACAACATCCGCGCAGTCTCATTCGATAACGAAGGCGCGTTTCCGCTCACCGGCGGTCACACCATCGAAACAGCTGGCAGGTATTCGGAAGAACACCCTGACCAGGTCGTCGTGATCTCGATGGATAAGCCGACTGATCAGCAGATTGAAGACCTCGCAGAAGCCTGGGATCTTCACCCGCTGCTGCTCGAAGACCTACAGGCCCCATCGCGGCGCGCTAAAGCCGAACGTCAGGGCGACACCCTGTTCGTCGTGACTCACTCTGTTGCCTATCAGGATGACATCGAAGAGGTCGTCTTCGGCGAATTCAACCTGTTGATGCGAGGGAACCAGGTAGCGGTTTTGTGCCAGGATCAGGCCGCGGTGCGAGCCTGGCAGGCGAAAGGTTTCCGGCTCGAACACCGCTTCGGCGAACAGAACGAGCTACTCAAGCACGGCCCGGAAGCCGTGCTGCATGCAGTGCTCGATGCGGTCGTGGACGGATACGGGCCTGTACTGCGTGGCCTGGAAACCGATAAGGAAGAGATTGAACGCCAGGTGTTCTCGGGTGACCCGGCGGCTGCCGAGCGTATTTACCGCTTGTCGCGCGAGATCATCGAGCTACGCCAAATGTCCAACGGGTTAGCGACCGTGATCCGCCGCCTGTTGATCGGAACCACCCGCTATGGGACCGACACCGAGTTGCGTATGTACCTCGATGACGTCTCTGATCATCTCTCCCAGATCATCCCCGACATCGCCGAGCTACGGGACGCGCTGAATCAGATCCTGCAGGTCAACGCGACCTTGGTCTCTCAGCGGCAAAATGAAGACATGAAGAAGATCTCCGGGTGGGCGGCTATCATCTTTGCGCCCACGCTCATCGGTGCGATCTACGGCATGAACTTCACCAACATGCCCGAACTCGAATGGACCTACGGCTACCCGCTCGCGCTCGCGGCCATGTTTGGATTCGCTCTGTTCCTGTTCATCGTCTTCAAAAAGAAAGACTGGATGTAGCGGCGCTGGCTAGCCCTGCCGCGGCTAGCCCGCGGTCAGCGATCAGGCCTTTGGCGCGTCGACCCCTACGCGGCGGTTCTGAAGAACCGGCAGGTATTCTCGCACGCTCTTGACCTTCTTGCGGCCCACTTTGCCTGTGACCAAACCGAATGGCTCGTCCTCAAGATAAGCGACAGGCTGGGCCAGCGGATCCAGGATGACCGAGTAGCCGATCGTCTGGTTCGAGGCCGTACCGGCAGCCGCAACCCATACCGTGTTCTCCACAGCGCGGGCCTTCAGTAGCGTCTGCCAGTGGTCGATCTTGTTCTCGCCCTTATACCAAGCCGCTGGAACCAACAGGACATCAGCGCCAGCCAACGCAAGGTTGCGCGCGAGCTCGGGGAAACGCACGTCGTAGCACGTCATCATCCCGAACGTCAGGTTCCCGTACGTGAACGTAGCGACCTGGTTGGGGTCGCCTGCAGAAATACGGTTGGATTCCTTGAACGTGAACGCGTCATATAAGTGGATCTTGCGGTACGTCTCAAGCTCCTGACCATTCGCATCCACTGCCAAGACCGTGTTGTACGGCTTGCCGGTTTCGTTCGGCTCATAACCACCCACCACAACCGCGATGCTGTGGCTCGCCGCAATCAAACCGACCTGGCGGGCGAAACGCTCCCACCCTTTCTCAACAAGCCCAGCGAAATCATCGCCAGCCTGGACCAGCGAAAGCATCGACTCCTCAGGGAACACGATCATGTCCGCCTTCTCAGAGGCGGCCTGCCGCGCCAACTTATCCAACGTTTCGAGGTTTTCGAAGACATCGGCGGTCGGGCTGAACTGGCCAAGGGAAATCTTCATCGCGTTCTCCTTGCTGTCTGCAACAAGCGGTGTGAGCCCTACTCTACACACCTTCGGATAAAGCACAGCGTGCATAGAAACAAGGTTCTATGCACGCTGGCTTCAGATGCTACTAGCGGTCTCTTTCAAGGCCGGATGAGTGAGCTCAGTTGTCTTCAACCGGGCCGATCAGATCCCGCACCACGATGCTCGCGTCACGGTCCGGGCCTACCCCGATCGCGGAGAAGCGGCAACCCGACATCGCTTCGAGCGCTTCAACGTATTTGCGGGCGTTTTCCGGCAGGTCATCGAGGCTCCGAGCCCCTGAGATGTCTTCGGTCCAGCCGTCAAAGCATTCATAGATCGGCTTGGCGTGGTGGAACTCGGACTGCGTCATCGGTACCTCGTCGTGGCGCACCCCGTCCACGTCGTAGGCGACGCATACCGGGATCTTCTCGATGCCCGTCAGAACGTCGAGCTTGGTCAAGAAGTAGTCGGTGAAGCCGTTGACGCGGGACGCGTAGCGAGCCATAACCGCGTCATACCAGCCGGTGCGGCGCGGACGGCCCGTGTTGACGCCGAACTCGCCACCCACGGTGCGTAGGCGCTCGCCCATATCGTCGAACAGTTCGGTCGGGAACGGGCCGGCACCCACGCGGGTGGTGTAGGCCTTGATGATGCCGATCGAGCGCTGGATGCGGGTCGGGCCGATGCCGGCACCCACCGAGGCGCCGCCGGCGGTCGGGTTCGATGAGGTCACGAACGGGTAGGTCCCGTGGTCCACATCCAAGAAGGTGGCCTGCCCGCCCTCCATGAGCACGACTTTGCCCTCATCGAGTGCCTTGTTGAGTTCCAGCTCAGCGTCGATCACCATCGGGCGCAAACGGTCAGCGAAGCTCAAGAAGTATTCAACAATCTCTTCGACTGTCACGGCACGGCGGTTATAGACCTTGACTAAGAGTTCGTTCTTCTGCCGTAGTGACCCCTCGATCTTCTGGCGCAGAATCGATTCGTCGAAAATGTCCTGGACACGGATGCCGAGGCGGCCGATCTTATCCATGTAGGTCGGGCCGATGCCGCGGCCAGTGGTGCCGATCGCGCGCTTGCCCAAGAAACGTTCGGTGACCTTATCGAGTGTCTGGTGATACGGGGCCACCAAGTGCGCGTTCGCAGAAACACGCAGCCGAGACGTGTCAGCGCCGCGAGCCTCAAGCGCGTCGATCTCCTCGAAGAGCGCCTCAAGGTTCACAACACAACCGTTCCCCAGAACAGGGATCACGTTCGGGGCCAAAATACCTGCCGGGATGAGCTTGAGCTCATACTTTTCACCACCCACCACAACGGTGTGGCCCGCGTTGTTACCGCCATTCGGCTTCACAACGTAATCAACACGACCACCAAGAAGGTCGGTTGCTTTGCCCTTGCCTTCATCGCCCCACTGGGCGCCAACAATAACGACGGCCGGCATGCATCTACTCCTCGCGCACTGTCTCCTAGTGCGTGCTCTAGTGCGTTGGCAGGGAAACCCCCCCATCACCGGGGCCCGCCTCAAGCGAACCCGCCATCTCAAGACACGATGCCGCAAGCAACCCAGCTTGTGGCGCGCACTTTCCCGCGATGAGGGCCTTACTCGCTGATTCTATCAATCCGGCCCCCACACAGCTTGAGCGCGGAGACCAACGTCAGCACAGCAAATAGTGAACCCATCACAGCGACAGGCCACACGTGCCCGCCGGCCATCGTGATCATCGCGGAACCCACCAGCGGCGCCGAACCAGAGAACACCGAGGAGGCGACCTGGTAACTCAACGAAATACCCGTGTAGCGGACCTCGGGCGGGAAAGACTCAGAGAGCAATCCCGCGAGCGCTGAGAAATACAGGGCGTGCGGGATCGTGACCGCAAAAATCCCCGCGACTGCGAGCACAGGGTTACCCGTGCTGATCAAAACGAACATGAGCGGAAGTAACACGATCTCAGGTAGCAGCATCCCAGCTACCGCACGCCGCACCCTGCCGCTTTCCTTCGCGCGATGCACCAGCAACGCACCCAACGGCTGAACACAGAACTGCACGACCAACGCCGCCGTGACCATCGCGAGGAAACCCTGCCGCGTGAACAAGCCAGCGTCCGTGGCCCAGGACAACGCGAGCGTGGCCTTGAAGTACGTGACCGTGGTCGCCAAAACACTCGCGCCCACACCCCACAAAACCATCGCCTTATGTTCACGGAACAAAGTCACGATGGGAGTCTCACGGCGAGCGCGGCCGCTGCCGGTGGCGGGGGTGTTGCTGTTGGCAGTAGCTGGGTTGGCGGCGGGGATGTTGCCGGTTGCGAGGGTGGCGACGTCGTGGCGGTGGAGGTTCCCGCGCATCATCTCCGGGGACTCTTCGACCGAGACCCTGATCCACAACCCGATCGCTACGAGTGCCGCAGAGATCAGGAACGGAACGCGCCAACCCCACGTGAAGAACGCGTCATCCGGCAACATCGCGACGAGCAACCACATGCCGGAGGCGCACAAGTTACCGGCCGGGGAGCCTTGTTGGGCGAAGGCGGCGTACAGGATCCCGCGGTTGCTTGGGGCGTGCTCCGCGGCGAGCACCACGGCCCCACCCCATTCCCCACCCATCGCGATACCTTGCACCAGCCGCAACACGACCAGGGCGGCGGGCGCCCACCAGCCGGCCACATCGTAGGTGGGAAGCAAACCGACCGCGGTGGTGCACCCGCCCATGAGCAACAGGGTGGTGATGAGGGCGCTCCTGCGGCCAAACGTGTCGCCCCAGTGACCGAAGATCACCCCTCCGATCGGGCGGGCGAGGAACCCAGCCCAGAACGTTGCGAACGAGGCCAGGACCCCGAGCTCGCCAGGGAAGAACAGCGGCCCTAAAACCAGCGCGGCCGCTGTCGAATACGTATAGAAGTCATACCATTCGATGGTCGTGCCGATGAACGCCGCGAACCCTGCTTTACGGGCCTGCCGCGTGCGGTGGAGCGCCGGCTTGTCAGTGGCGCGGTTAGTCTTCGAGCCACGCCAAGATTGCATCACGGTCCTCATCTATACCCGGCGGCTCCTTGCGATACGCAGGTTCCGCGTCCGAAAGCCACAACGGCGTGCGCACCGTAGGCACCCCATCGGGCTCCCCCACCGGAGTCATGACCGGCTCCAATCCCAGCGATTCAGCGAAAGCGACACCTTCATCGACCCCGAGGATCGGCGAAGCCGGGAGACCTACCTCGCGCAGTCGTGTGGCCCACTCATCGGCCGTGGCACGTGCGAGCTGCCGCTCAAGCAGGGGCCGCAACGCATCCCGGTTGCGGTTGCGGGCAGGCATCGTCGCGTAGTCCTCGTTCTCCGCAAGCTCAGGCACACCGAGCGCTGTGGCAAGGAGCGCGAACTGGCGGTCATTACCAACACAAATCACCACGTGCCGGTCCGAGCACATGAACGGGCCGTATGGGAAGAGGCTCGGGTGGTCGTTGCCCATCCGGAACGGGACAGCGCCCGCGCCGACGAAGCCCGAGGTTTGATTCGCAAGTCCAGACAGCGCAGAACTCAGCAGGTTGACTTCGATATGCTGGCCGCGGCCGGTCTGTTCTCGCTGGCGGAGGGCGGCGAGGACGCCGACGGCGGCGTGAAGGCCAGCCATAATGTCGAAGATCGCGACGCCACCGCGCTGCGGATCGCCATCCGGCTCCCCGGTCAGCGACATGAACCCAGAGGTCGCTTGAGCGAGCAGGTCGTAGCCGGGCATGTCCGCGCCGCCGCGGGAGCCGAAACCCGTGATGCTCGCATGGACTACGTGAGGATGCTTATCCCTGACGCTCTGCGGGTCCAAGCCGAACTGTTTGAGCCCGCCAGGGCGGAAGTTCTCCATGAAAACATCGGCCTTGGCCACGATGCGGTGGGCGATTTCGAGGTCGTGGGCGTCTTTGAGGTTCAGGGCGATCGCATGCTTATTGCGGTTGACGCCCAGATAGTAGGTCGCTTCGCCGTCGCGGGCCGGCGGCTGCCACGTGCGGGTGTCATCCCCGCTGGGAGACTCAACCTTGATGACGGTGGCGCCGAGGTCAGCGAGCAACATCGTCGCGTACGGACCCGCAAGAATCCGCGTGAAATCCGCGACAACCAAGCCCTCCAAGGGGCCGCTCACCCTACCCGCATCTGCTGTGACCATAGTCACATGATTATCACGGGCGAAACCAGGCTGTCCAGCATCTAGCCGTCGCCCGCGCGGCGGTGGAGCGCACGGCAGTCAGCGCAGCGGCGGAGCGCGGGGGCGGTGGAGCGCGACCGGCGCGGCGAGCCGCACCCGCGCACAGCCAGCCCCGGCTTTCGGCCGCACGGCATCCGGTGGCAAGATGGAACCTGAGATGTGACCCACGCAACATAACAGTTTGCGGGAGGCCGCATCGTGCGCTGACCACCAACGCAACCAACCATCAACGCAACCGCCGCGGCGCAGCAAGTGCCGCATCGGCATCATCACGGAAGGAAACCCATGCCACGCAACCAGACAGACCTCATGAATATTGACGGGATGCTGAGTGAAACCGAACGTGAAACCCGCGACCGCGTGGCAGCTTTTGTGGACGCCGAGATCCGGCCGAACATTGCTGAGTGGTTCGATTCGGCTACGCTTCCGGTGGAGTTGTTGCCGAAGATGGCGGCGGAAGGCCTGTTCGGGATGCACTTGAACGGTTACGGGTGCGCGGGGAGGTCCGCGGTCGAGTACGGGCTTGCGATGCAGGAGCTAGAGGCCGGGGATTCTGGTTTGCGCACTGTGGTTTCGGTGCAGGGTTCGCTTGCGATGTCCGCGATCTATAAGCACGGCTCCGAGGAACAGAAACGGCAGTGGCTACCGCGAATGGCCGCGGGTGAGGTGATCGGCTGCTTCGGGTTGACGGAGCCGACCGCGGGGTCTGATCCGGTTTCGATGCTCACCCGTGCCCGCTGGGTTGATGGCGAGTGGGTTCTGGATGGCGCTAAGCGGTGGATCGGTTTGGCATCCCTAGCGCAGGTTGCAGTGATTTGGGCGCACGTGAGCAACGAGGACGCCGCGGCCGCTGGCGTTTTGGATGAGGCCCGCGTGAAGCCGGGGGTGGACTCGATGGTGCGCGGATTCATTGTGCCGACTGATTCCGATGGGTTTGTGGCGACCCCGATCACGCAGAAGCTTTCGATGCGCGCCTCACTTCAGTGCGACATTACCCTGGATGGGGTGCGGGTTGGCGCGAATGCTTTGCTGCCTGGCGCTCAGGGGTTGAGTGGCCCGCTCGCGTGCCTGAACGAGGCGAGGTACGGGATCGCGTGGGGCGCGATGGGGGCCGCGAGGGATTCGATTGAGGCTGCGCTGGGGTATGCGTTGGAGCGTGAACAGTTCGGGCGGCCGCTCGCGGCGTTCCAGTTGACGCAGGAGAAGCTCGCCCGGATGACGGTCGAGCTGAATAAGGGCCAGTTGCTGGCGTTGCAGTTGGGGCGGGCGAAGGATGAGGGGACGTTGGAGTTCCACCAGATTTCGGTTGCGAAGCTCGCTAACGTCAAGACCGCGATCGAGATCGCACGCGAGGCCCGCACCGTGTGTGGCGGCAACGGGATCACGCTCGATTATTCGCCGCTGCGCCACGCGAACAACCTCGAATCAGTGCGCACCTACGAAGGCACCGACGAGGTGCACACGCTCATCATCGGTCAAAAGCTCACCGGAATCAGCGCATTCGCGAACTAGCGAGCTGAGCGGGGCGGCCGGACCAGGGCGGCCGGGACAGTAGCCGGCGGGGCGGCGCTGTACGGCGCCGCCCCACCTGGTTTAAGCATCTTCGGCACCGAAATTGCTGTAAAAAAATTAATGCCATCGCATAAATTTGCAGCAATTTCGGTGCCGAAGGTGAGAAAGGCGGTTATTCGGCGGCGAGTTTCGCTTCCGCTTCGGGGTCGGCATCCCGCAAGAAGTCACCGATACGCTGAACCTCGTCCACCTCGCCAATCCGCTCGGCAGCGAGCTTCAACTGGTACAAGCAGCGCAAGAATCCACGGTTCGGTTCATGCTCATAAGGAACCGGGCCCTGACCCTTCCAGCCAGCGCGACGCAACGCATCCAAGCCACGGTGATAACCCACCCGGGCGAACGCATACGCCTCAATATCGCGGCCATCGGCAGCAGCATCCTCAGCGAGCAAAGCCCACGGAAGCTGCTCGGCAGGGAACTGACGCACCAAATCCTCGGCCTCATCGCCGGCATCGTAGCGGGCAACCAGCTCAGGGTTTTCAGGGATCCGCGTCTCCGGGATCCCCAGCAAGTTACGGCCGATCATTACTTGATCGCCTTCCCGGCGGAACCGAGGTCCTGGCACGCCTCAACCACGCGGGCCGCCATCGATTTCTCTGCCGCGGCACCCCACGAGCGAGGGTCATACAGTTTCTTGTTGCCGACCTCGCCGTCGATCTTGAGCACGCCATCGTAGTTGCGGAACATGTGCTCAACCACGGGGCGAGTGAACGCGTACTGGGTGTCGGTGTCGATGTTCATCTTGATCACGCCGTAGGACACCGCGTCAGCGATCTCCTGTTCGGTGGAGCCGGAACCGCCGTGGAACACGAGGTCGAACGGCTTATCCTTGCCCAGACGGTTGCCGATTTCGTCCTGGATTTCCTTCAACAGCTCAGGGCGCAATTTGACGTTACCCGGCTTATAAACACCGTGGACGTTACCGAAGGTCAACGCCGTCATGTAGCGGCCGTATTCGCCGGAGCCGAGCGCTTCAACAGTTTCTGCGGCGTCTTCGATGGTTGTGTAGAGCTTCTCGTTGATCTCGTTTTCAACGCCGTCTTCTTCGCCACCAACAACGCCGATCTCAACTTCGAGGATCTGCTTATTCGAGGCGGTCAACGGGAGCAGTTCACGCGCGATGCGCAGGTTTTCGCTCAGCATCTCAGCGGAGCCGTCCCACATGTGGGAGTTGAACAGCGGGTCGCGGCCGGCCTGAACTTCTGCCTTGGAGGCTTCGATGAGCGGCATAACCCACGAATCGATCTGCTCACGCGGCGCGTGGTCGGTGTGCAGCGCGACGGTGATCGGATAGTTCTTCGCAACCTCACGCACGTACGCGACGAAAGCGAGGGAACCTGCGATGCGGTCCTTCACGGTGGAGCCGGAGAAGTACTGCGCGCCACCGGTGGAGATCTGCAGGATCCCGTCAGAACCTGCTTCCGCGAGACCGGCAAGCGCCGCGGAAACCGTCTGGGAGCTGGTCACGTTGAACGCAGGGTAAGCGAATCCGCCGGCTTTGGCGGTGTCGAGCATCTGGTTGTACTGGTCCGGTGTTGCAACACCCATGTGGGCTCCTTCTATATAGGGGCTGGCGCGGCTGGTTCGGCGTGCGATGCGCAGGCCAGCGTGGTCTTGCGTGCCGGCTAGCGTGCGCGCACGTAACGGTTCCGCTGGTAGGCGGTGCCGCCGTCTTCCTCTATGCTACCGACCCGCGGTGTTGCGTGCGCTGTGTTGAGGGGTTGCGGCCGCGGTGCGGGGGCAGGTGCCGCACCGCGGGGCGGGTTACTGTTTGCGGCACGGGCTGGCGGTTAGGGGTGTTGGTTGAAGACGTGTTGGCGGATCCAGGCGTGCATCGCGATACCGCTGGCGACTCCGGCGTTGATGGAGCGGGTTGAACCGAATTGTTCGATGGAGAGGGTGTCGACCGCGGCGGTGCGCATCTCTTCGGAGAGTCCCGGGCCTTCTTGGCCGAACACGAGCACGCATCGTTCCGGGAGGCTGTAGGTTTCGAGTTGGACGGAGTCGGGGAAGATGTCGATCCCGAGGATCGGGATGTTTTCTTGCCGGGCCCAGGTCACGAAGTCTTCGACGGTGGGGTGGTGCATGACGGTCATGTAGCGGTCGGTGACCATGGCGCCGCGGCGGTTCCAGCGGCGGCGGCCTACGATGTGCACGGCGGCCGCGTTGAACGCGTTGGCGTTGCGTACCACGGTGCCGATGTTGAAGTCGTGCTGCCAGTTTTCGATGGCGATGTGGAGTGGGTGGCGGCGAGAATTGAGGTCGGCGACGATCGCGTCGTGCTTCCAGTACCGGTATTGGTCGAGAACGTTGCGGCGGTCGCCGTGAGCGAGGAGTTCGGGGTCCCAGTGGGCGCCTTTAGGGTGGGGACCTTCCCACGGGCCGACACCGACGACGTGCTCAGGTGTTTCGGGGCTGTTGTTCTGGCTCGGGGTGCTGTTTTCGCTCGGGGTTTGGTTCTCGCTCACGAAACACAACTGTACGTCCCCAGTTTTAATCTTGGGCAACGTAATTGCTGAAATAACGTTCCCCGGCGCAGCTACTGACATAACCTTTAGCAACGTGAGTGCTGCTATTTGCATCTTCGGCAACACCAGTGTTGCTATTTCGATGCCCCTGCCCGCATGGTTTAACCTTCGGCATCACTAGTGTTGTTATTTCTCGCGGCCGCTTCCGTTGCGGTGCGCCCGTCGCGCTCCCCCACGGTTGCGTCGCCCTGCCCTCCGCTGCCGTTGCCCTCCGGCACCGCTGCCACCAGCGGCCGTGGCGGCCGCCCCAGCCGCCACCCTTCCGGCGCCGGCTGGCACACACCGTCTGGCGAAATAACTACAATTCTTGTGCCGAAGGTTAATCTCTCGGTCGTTAAGCCTTAGATGTTCGTCCGTTACGCCTTAGACGTTGGGGTTACCGTCGTGCCCCTCGAGCAGGGTCGCGAAGTCCACCACGTGGGTCAGCTCATTCCCGGATGTCCGTTGACGTCCGCGCTTCCCAGCTGGCTGTTGCATTGCCGTGAAACCAGCAACTGTGTTGCCGAAACTCATCATCGCTTGGGTGAGCTCATCCGCTGCCTGCGCAATACGTCCGGCAAGGCCCTTCCCCGTTTCCGTCCCGAAGTCTTCGGTCGCCGCGAACACACCGGTCGGGACCACTGTGGCGTGCAGGTAGGCGAACATCGGGCGCATCGCGTGGTCGATCACCAGCTGATGCCGCGGCGTCCCCGCCGTCGCCGCCGCCAGCACCGGCACGCCCCGCAGCGTATCCACATCGAGCGAATCAAACAGCATCTTGAACAGCCCCGACATGCTCGCGGTGAACACCGGCGTCACCGCAACAACCCCATCGGCCGCAGCAAGCTTTTCGCGAACTTCAGCCAGCTTCGGCGTCAGCATCCCGCCGGTCAGCATCGTCTGCGTGAGGTCTTGGGCGATCTCACGAACCTCGATGACCTCCGCCTCAACGTCCTCGCCGCGCGCGGTCACCGCGGCACGGACGGCGTTGACGATCTGATCGGCCAAAAGCCTGGTGCTCGATGGCTGCGATAGCCCAGCTGTTACTGCAACGAGTTTCAGTGCCATGTCTCCCCCTCTGCCACGTCTGTCTTCCTAGCTGTCGTTCTCTGCCGCGTGTTCCCGCTTCGCAGCTTCCGCCGCGCGGGCCACCGGCGAGGAAATCACCTGGTGGTAGTCATGATCCTTCGGTAGGGCGGCGAGCTCTTCGTGGCTTGGCGCGCGGGACGGAACACCGGCGGGGCGGCGCGTCTCGAATTCACGGCGGAGCACGGGCACGATCTCGCGGCCGAGGATCTCGATCTGCTCCAGGACCACCTCTTCCGGCAGGCCTGCGTGGTCGATCAGGAAACCTTGCCGCTGGTAGTCGCCCACCGCATCGGCGAATCCGAGCGTCCGTTCGATCACGTGCTCCACGGTGCCGACGGTCAGCGGTGTATCCCGCGTGAACTCTTCAAGGGACGGCCCGTACCCGTAAACCGGCGCGTTGTCGAAGTATGGCCGGAAGAACTCTTTGGCTTTCTTCTCGGTTTCGCCTACGAAGATGTGGCCGCCCAGGCCTACGATGGCTTGCTCGACTCCGCCGTGACCGTAGTGTTCGTAGCGCTCGCGGTAGAGCTGGACCATGGAGGCGGTGTGTTCCATGGTCCAGAAGATGTTGTTGTGGAAGAAACCGTCGCCGTAGAAGGCTGCTTGTTCGGCGATTTCTGGGGAGCGGATGGAGCCGTGCCACACGAACGGCGGGGTGTCGTCGAGCGGGCGGGGCGCGAGCGTGAAGCCGTGGAGTGGTGTACGGAATTTCCCTTCCCAGTTCACGGTTTCTTCGCGGAAGAGTTTGCGTAGCAGGTGGTAGTTCTCGATCGCGAGTGGGATGCCTTGTCGGATGTCTTTACCGAACCACGGGTAGACGGGGCCGGTGTTGCCGCGGCCCATCATGAGGTCGATGCGGCCGCCGGAGACGTGCTGCAGCATCGTGTAGTCCTCGGCGATGAGGACGGGATCGTTGGTGGTGATGAGGGTTGTTGAGGTGGTGAGTTTGATGCGTTCGGTTTTCGCGGCGATGTAGGCGAGGGTGGTGGTTGGTGATGACACGACGAAGGGTGGGTTGTGGTGCTCGCCTTGTGCGAAGAAGTCGAGGCCGACTTCTTCGGCTTTGATTGCGTATTTCTGGATGGACCGGAGCCGTTCGTGCTCGGTTTGGGTTGTGCCGGTGGTTGGGTCCGGGGTGAGGTCTCCGACGGTGAAGATACCGAATTCCATGGTGGTTTCTCCTAGGTGCCGGGGTTCAAACCCCGAACTTTGTTGACGTGTCAAATATATCAACCGTCGGGCATCCCTTTTCATTCCCGCTACGCTCAGATTCACGTCAACGGCAGCACAACCAAGGAGGCTACCTCGGGTCAGCCCGAGGGGCCGGACAACTTTTCTCAAACCATGGCAATAAAACCTTGACCTGAGATGCCCCCTATGCAACTATTTACTTATCGCTGTGAGACATAGCACAGTCGATTTATGTGGCAGTAATCTTGAGGAGAATACAAATGAGCAAACCAGCAGAAATTGCAGCACAACTTGCAAACAACAAGCTCCGCACTTTTGCGCAACTAATGACAGCTTGGAACCACGGATCAAATAGCCCTCAGTAAAAGCCGCGGTGAAACGTTGATTAGCATTTCCGATCACATTGCGGAACTTAGGCAAGCCCTCAAATATCGACGCCATTCACCCGCTTTCCTCGAGCGCTCAAATCTCATCTTGGACTCACTGCAACCGCCGGAACCGCGTGCACCTCAATGGAGGAGTCTTGCAACGCCAGTAATCAGTAATGATCTGGGTGTCCGGCGGTTCAGTGACTTCAGGATTTTCTATTTAGAACATTGCAAAATCGCTTCCGTTGATCCGATAGAGGGTGACACAATCACTTCATGGATAACGGAAGACAGGAAGAGATTTAGCACTCGAGCAGATGCGGCTATTACATTTTTCGGCGATTACGCTTGCGTGGCAAAAGCGATAACTGATATTGGCGAGTGGCTCAAAGAGCACGGGTCGTACCATGACCTCCTACTGTCCGGAACCATACTTGCAGCATTAAGCGAAGCGGAGTCAACCGACTATTTTGCACTAAGCGCACGGAGAGCGGAAGACTCAACCCAACGCTACTTGGCAAACCACCGGTTAGCCGCTTCTCAGTTCAAAAGGTTTGGCCATGTCGATAAAGCTACCGAAGCTTTAGACATGTCCCTAGCCGTGGAAGGCATTCCAGAGCGGCCTCGGCCTCTGGAGAGAGCTCTTAAGCTGAACCTATTAGCGCTGGTCGAACTGAAAGGACCTGACTACTCGAAATCTCTTTCGCTTTTACAAGAAGCGGAGGAGTTACTCAAGCAATTTCTCTCAACAAGTGCGGCCAGCCCACTTGAAGTGTCGATGGGTGCCCGCTATGCAAGCCAAATAGCCATCAACGCCGCTCAAATTCGTGTGCTGCAGGACGACTTTGCTGGCGCAGTCAAGAAACTTCGAGATAACTGCGGATTCGTCGCGAAAACGGCTCCGGAGTATCTCGCAGAGGCATTATCTGAACTTTCGTGCGCCCTCTACTACTCGGGAGATTACCGCGGCGCGATATCTGTCGCCGGACATGCATTCGGTAGGCTTTTCTTCCTTGGTGCAGTCAACTCAATGAACACCTTACGGAAGATCGTCGTCGCATCCTATCATTCCCTTGGCGCCGAAGAAGCTGCAGAGGCAGTCGCACGAACACTAGAAAGAGACCCTCTGGGTTTCTTAGATTTTGGGCTTGGCGAAGTAAACATAGGAGAAGAACATTTCTACTGATTCAAAAGTTCCCGCTCTGGAGTTCCGCAACGTTTCGCGGACGTATGACAAGGGGAAGTTCACTGCGGTCAGCGAGGTTTCACTCACCGTTGAACCTGGCCAGATCCATGCACTCATCGGGCCGAACGGCGCAGGAAAAACCACCTTGGTGAAGATGGCCGCTTCCATCCTGGACCCAAGCCAGGGTGAGGTCATCGTCAACGGCCACAACGCCACAACACATTCACAGCAGGCCCGCCGCGACGTCGGACTCGCCCTCGGCGGCGAACTCGGCTTCTACCCTAGGGCGAGCGCTATCAAGAACTTGCGTTTCTTCGCCAACGTCGCAGGCATCCCATCGAAAAACATTCCTGCAGAGACTGAAAGAGTTCTTGAGGCTGTCGGTTTATCTAAAAATGGTAACCAGAAAGTCAATTCATTCTCGCGAGGAATGGTGCAGCGTCTTCATATCGCCCGCGCACTTCTGGGGCACCCGGCCCTGCTTGTCATGGATGAGCCAACGAACGGACTCGACCCAGACATCGCGCTTTCCATCCGTACCCTACTGAAGGATCTCGCGAACAACGGGCACGCCGTCTTTCTCACCAGCCACACGATGTCTGAAATCGAGGACGTGTCCCATGTCATTTCGGTCATCGGTGCCGGCCGCATCCACTTCACGGGCGGACTCACGGAAGTCGTGAATTACGCAGGTGTCACCGCTACAACCACTGCAACGATCCACGCGCGCAACAAGGACATTGTTGAGACGCTGCGCTCCCAGCCGCATGTGAAGGAGCTGCGTCAGTCCCCGAAAGGTGCACGTTGGGGACTCACTGTTTTCTGGGAAAGCAGCCAAACGCCCGCACAGATTCAAGCTGAAGTGCAGCGTATTTTCCGGGAACACAGCATCGAAATACCGAACGATTTAGTAACGAGGCAACCCACGCTTGAGGAAGCCTATTTGTCATTGGCAGGTGAGCTCAAACGCCCATGATGCGCTACTTCCGTATGGTTGCTTTCCACCTGGGCGAGTTCGCTCGGGTTCCGTTTTTCGTTTCACTCATGGCCACATCGACCCTCGGCATTCTCGCTATTCAAGCGCTTGCATACTATGCGTGGGGTGGCGACGCGTGGGTTGCGTGGATGCGTAGCGGCATCGTTGGCATGTGGACCACAACAACTGTTGCCGCGGGAATCCTTGGATTCGAACGGTTCAAAGGCACGCTTGTCCACCTATTCAGTGCACGCATCAGCGTTCTTTCCCCGGCGGCCGCGGTTGTGTCTGCGGCCTCGGTTTTCGGGCTTTTATCCTTCGCGGTCGCTTGGCTCGCGTGGGGCCTACTGTGGATTGCGACTGACGTAGGCCACGGCACTCCCCCGGTTTCAGGGGCGTCAGTTGCGGTCAGCATCCTGTTGCTGTGGGTTTCGTGCCTCAGTATTTCTTTTGTGATTGCAGCGCTTTTCGTGCTAACTCCGAACGCCATTGCATATGAGGAACTTCTTCTGATTCCTGTTTTCATTCTTTCCGGTCTTGTTTTCACTTCTACAGACGCGCCACCGGTATTACACGAGCTGAGCTACATCATTCCGCTGTCAGCACCAACCCAGGTTTTGTTGGGCCAAATCCCGGAAGGTGAGGTCATGATCCGTCTGCTGATTGGCCTGGGCGTGACAGCGTGCTGGTTCGCCGCATCGCACTGGCTCGGCAAATCAGCTATCCGCAAGGCCCGTTCCGCTGGCACATTGGCGGTGATCTAGATGAGTTTCACATCTCGTTTTGGAGCCGCGTTCCGGGTTTCTTTGGCGTCATCGATTGCGTACGCGACCGTCGGAACCTTGCTGGTCTCGATGCTTGCGATCCCGTTGCTAGAGATTCTGTTCAGTGTTCTGCTCGCCAAAGACGTCGGGTCCATGGATGTGCTGCGTACCGCGTATGCGTCCACGCTGGTGGGCATCGGTTTGGGCGTGTGTTCCGGGGTGGTTTCCAAAACCGCGACCGACCGGAACCTCGGAGTCTTCCAGGTTGTGCATGAATACCGGCGGGTGGATCTCGCGTACTGGCTGGCGTCGCTGGTGATGCCGGTACTACTCGCGTTGCCGGCAGGTGTGGCCTCTCTTGCGGTGATCACCGTGATGTCCGGGCACGCTAGCTTTGCGGTGGTGGCGCGACTGGCCTTGTTGGTGGTGTGCGCTGTGCTGGTGGGCGGCTTGTTGGGGATTTCGATGTCGGGTGTTGGCTTGGCGTTGTCTGACCCGTATCAAGGTGCTGCGTTCGCGGGCGCCGTTGTCCCGGTTTTGGCGGGTGTGATTGTGCCAGTCGCGTTGTTCCCGCAATGGCTGGCACCGTTGAGTGCGGTGATCCCGCTGACTGGTGTGGTCGATGCGGTAGGCAGCTTGAACTCGAGTGTGGCGTGGTCTGTGCTTGCGTTCGATGTGGCTCGCGGCTTGGCGTGGGCTGTTTTAGGTTTGCTGATGGTGCAGATCGCTCGTTCGCGGTTGCGTGGAGGCCATAAGTTCAGCGTCATCTAGCCCAGCCTTTTAATCTTGGACAACGAAATTGCTGAAATAACATCAAGCCGACTGAGTGCCGAAATAACCTTCGGCAACATGTGTGCTGTTATTCCACGGCCAGCCCCGCCCCGTGTTTAACCTTCGGCATCGTGAGTGCTGTTATTTTTCTGCCGTAACCATCCGCGCATATAACCGGCACATAAAACGTGGCTGCCGCCCCGGCAAAGGGGCGGCAGCCACGTTTTATTTCGACACTCTCGATGCTAAAGGTTATTCAGCACTTACAGGTCTTAACGTTTTTCGACACTCTTGTTGCTAAAGGTTTAGAGGCCGAGGTCGTGTTTGCTGAACAGCGCAATGTACGGCACGCCGGCTTCTTCTTTGATGCGTTCGGCCGCGCCGGTGTCCCGGTCAACGATCACCGCTACCGCGACCACGTTGCCGCCCGCTTTCCGCACCCCTTCCACTGCCGTGAGGGCGGAGCCGCCGGTCGTGGATGTGTCTTCGACGATCAGCACGTCGCGCCCCTCAACGCCCGGCCCTTCAACCTGCCGACCCATGCCGTAGTCTTTCGCGGCTTTCCGCACCACGAACGCATCAATCTCACGCCCGGCTTCCCGTGCCGCGTGCATGATCGCGGTACCTACGGGGTCAGCACCCATGGTGAGCCCACCGGCTGCCGCAAAGCTCACACCGGCGTCGTCGCATGCTGCCAACAGTTGGCGGCCAATCAAGATCGAGGCTTCGTGATGCAGCGTCACCCGGCGTAGGTCGACGTAGTAGTCGGCTTCTTTCCCGGAAGAGAGGATCACTTTGCCTCGCACCACGGCGAGGTCGCTGATGAGCTGCTGCAGGCGTGCGCGTTCGTTGCTGGTCATGTTCCTTAGTTTAGGTGCTGCACCGGTTTTTGCTCATTTCCCTCACGCCTTATTCCCCGTATTCTGGGGTTAGTTGTTTCTTGGGTTAGTCGATTCTGGGATTCGTTCCGTTTTTGGGGGTCTTCGATGTCTCTTCCTACTCCTCCTGGGCCTGCCGGTCAGGATGTGGAACCGTTTGACGCGGCTCCTGCCGAGCTTGATGTTCCTGCGCCGCAGTCTTCGTGGGAGCCCACGGACTGGGAACCGACTGATTGGGAACCTGATTCCGATGCGGTTGATGCCGCTATCGCGAAACGTCTCGGTGTGGATTCTGAGGACATTTATGCGGCTGTTCGTGCCGCTGAGCAGCAGGCTGATGCGATCGCGGATCCGCATGTTCGCGCGGCTGAACCGGTGATTCCCGCGCCGCAGGTTCCCGACGAGGTCGGCCTGGATGCCCCGGTTTCGGAGAAGGTTTCGATGCGCGGCGTGGTTGAGGCCGCCGCTGCCGAGGTTGGGCAGGAGATCGCCCACGGCACAGTTGGGTCTGACGCCGGCTCGGTTGATGGGCCAGCGGCTCCCGATGCGCCAGCGGCTCCCGATGCGGACCCAGCCCCCGCGGTCCCTCACTCGGACCAAGCTGACGTTCCGGACCCAGCGCCCGCATCGCCCGTCACGTTGCCTCCTCCGCCGGCCCCGCCAGAGAACGCGACACCGGAAGCGGACACCGCAACATCCGCGGTCGCAGAGCCAGCAGAAAACACAACACCGCCAGAGAACACTGCACAGGAAGGTTCAGCCCCGCGCGGCTTCCTGCCGCCGCCACCGGCGCCACCGGCATCGTAAACCCAGCACCGCCACCCCATCCACACCTGCACCCCACGGACTAAGCTGGGTTTATGAGGTCTCTGCAGCAACAAATCATCGCTGAAATGGGTGTGAAGCCGAAGATTGATGCGGCTCAGGAGGTTGAGGATCGCGTCCAGTTTTTGGTGGATTATGCCCGCTCGGCTCATGCGCGCGGCTATGTTCTAGGTATTTCAGGCGGGGTTGATTCCTCGCTCGCGGGCCGTCTAGCGCAGCTCGCGGTGGAGCGGCTTCGCGCCGAGCACAACACTGACGCCACCTTCACTGCGGTTCGGTTGCCGTTCGAGGTTCAAGCTGATGAGGCTGATGCGCAAGCGGCGATGGATTTCATACAGCCCGATGACCCTCACACAGTGGACATCGCGCCGGGGGTCGTTGGTCTTGAGGAGCAGATCAAAGCCACCACGGGCGTCCCGCTCACGGATTTCAACCGCGGCAATCTGAAGGCTCGCATGCGGATGGCGACCCAATATGCGCTCGCGGGTGAGCGCGGCCAGCTGGTGGTCGGTACGGATCAGGCGGCTGAATCGACGATGGGGTTCTTCACTAAGTTCGGTGACGGCAGTGCCGATGTGCTTCCGTTGGCGGGGCTGACGAAGGGGCAGGTCGGTGAACTGTTGCGCCACCTGGGTGCCCCGCGACGCGTGGTGGACAAGGTCCCAACCGCTGACCTCTTGGACGGCCAGCCGGGCCGGCTCGACGAGGACGAAATGGGCGTCTCCTACGCCCACCTTGACGCCTATCTACGCGGCGAAACCGTCCCCGACGAGACCGCGGAACGCATCGAGGCCGCCTACCTACGTAGCCGACATAAGCGCCGCACCCCAACCACCCCATCGGACACATGGTGGAAGGAATGAGGCGGCGGGACTCAGCCGGTCCAGGACTGAACCTCTAGTGGAACTAGAGCGGCGGCGAAACTGAGCCCCGTCATGGACCGTATCTTTCCACCCCCAGTACTGTTTTTATCGATAATCTAAACAACAACAATCCAATCAATACCAACCTCGTCAACTGCCAGCCGCGCAGGGCAACCACCCACATATGCGGCAGCAGGCATAGACGAACCACCCGGGAGGAACCCATGTCGCAACCGTTTGAGCAGTACAAGGCCGCACGCGACCAGTTGCTGACCTACCGGGAGGACTACGAAAAAGCGCGTGAAACGTTCACGTGGCCGGACATCCCGGGCTTCAACTTCGGGTTCGACTGGTTCGATCAGATCGCGTCCGGCGAGCGCGCGAATGACCCAGCGCTCATCATCGTTGAGGACGATGAGACGCGCACCACGCGCACGTGGGCTGAGCTTTCGGCACGCTCGAATCAGGTGGCGTCATGGTGGGCGCAGCTGGGTGTGAAGTTTGGCGACAAGATCATTTTGATGCTCGGGAACCGGGTCGAGTTGTGGGAGTCGGTTTTGGCTTCGGTGAAGCTCGGTTCGGTTTTGATCCCGACCACTACCCAGATGGTGGGGGCTGATCTTCAGGACCGTATTACGCGTGGCGGTGCGCGTTGGGTCATCGCTGACCACAACGATTTGGAGAAGTTCGCGGACATCGAGGGCGAGTATTCACTGATCGATGTTGATTCGGTGTTCGCTGGGGCTCATCATTGGGCCGATGCGGATGCCGCGCCGGAATCGTTCGTTCCGGAACACAAAGCCACCCGTGACGATTCGATGCTGCTGTACTTCACATCGGGCACCACACAGCAAGCGAAGCTGGTTGAGCACACGCACTATTCATACCCGATGGGGCATCTATCCACGATGTATTGGATCGGGATTGAGCCGGGCGATGTGCATTTGAACGTGGCCTCCCCGGGCTGGGGTAAGCATGCGTGGTCGAATGTTTTCGCGCCGTGGATCGGCGAAGCAACTGTGTACATCTATAACTATGATCGTTTCGATGCGATCAAGTTGATGGAGCACATGTCGGAGGAGTCGGTCACGAGTTTCTGCGCACCGCCAACCGTGTGGCGCATGCTGATCCAGGCTGATTTGACGCGCCTGACGAACCCGCCGAAGAAGCTGGTTTCCGCGGGTGAGCCGCTCAACGCCGTAGTGATCGATACGGTCGCGAAGGCGTGGGGTCAGACGATCCGCGACGGCTTCGGGCAAACCGAATCCACGGTCCAGGTGGCGAACCCTCCGGGTATGCCGGTCAAGATCGGCGCGATGGGGCGTGCGATGCCGGGCTATGAGCCGGTCTTGATCGACACGACCACCGGTGAAGAGGCGCAGCTGGGTGAGCTGTGCCTGCGGCTGGATCCCCGCCCCGGCGGTTTGATGGCCGGCTACTATAACGAGCCGGAACGCACCGAGCGGGCGATGCGCGGCGGCATCTACCATACGGGCGACATCGCTGAGGTCGATGAGCGCGGCATCTACACGTATGTGGGGCGCGCTGACGATGTGTTCAAGTCTTCGGACTACCGTATTTCACCGTTCGAACTGGAGTCTGTCCTGGTTGAGCATCCGGCCGTCGCAGAAGCCGCGGTAGTGCCGTCGCCGGACCCGATCCGTTTGTCCGTCCCGAAGGCCTACATCATCCTCGCTGCCGGGCATGAACCGACCCCGGAAACCGCGGAGGCGATCTTCCGTTACTGCAAGGAAAACGTGCCGCCGTTCCGCCGGATCCGCCGCCTCGAGTTCGCGGATCTACCGAAGACAGTGTCCGGCAAGATCCGCCGCGTTGACCTGCGCAACGAAGAGTCCGAGAAACGCGGCCCCGACGGGCAGCTGCTACCTGACGCGCAAGGCACCGAATACACCGAACGAGACTTCCCGGCGCTAAAGTCGGTCCGGTCTAAGTAGATGCCGATGCGGTCGCGCCCGGTGAAAGTCGGGCGCGCCACGCGCGGGCGTTGATACGGTTGTGTGCGTGAAGATTGCAACGTGGAATGTGAATTCGCTGCGGGCCCGCGCTGACCGTGTTGAGGCGTGGCTTGAGCAGAATGATGTTGATGTTCTGGCCATCCAGGAAACCAAATGCAAGGACGAGAACTTCCCATGGGAGCTGTTCGAGTCGCTCGACTATGATGTGGCGCATTTCGGTTTTTCGCAGTGGAATGGTGTTGCGATCGCGTCCCGTGTGGGGCTCGAGGATGTTGAGCGGACGTTCCCTGGCCAGCCCGCTTTCGGTAAGGGTGGGGTGGATCCTGTTCAGGAGGCTCGTGCGATCGCCGCGACCTGTAACGGTGTGCGCGTGTGGAGCCTGTACGTGCCGAATGGGCGCGCCCTGGACGATGAACACATGCCGTATAAGTTGGAGTGGCTTGCGGAGCTGAACCGTCAAGCGGCCGGCTGGCTGGCGGAGGAGCCGCAGGCTCAGATCGCTTTGACGGGCGACTGGAATATCGCCCCGCGTGATGAGGACGTGTGGGATATGCAGTATTTCCTCGACAACCAGTTGACGCACGTGTCACAGCCTGAACGCGACGCTTTCCATGCGTTCCTGGACACGGGGTTTGTTGATCCGATGCGGAAGCGCCACCCCGGCCCCGGCGTGTTCACCTACTGGGATTACCAGAAGCTACGTTTCCCTAAAGGTGAGGGGATGCGGATTGACTTCCAGCTGCTCTCCCCCGCCTTGGCGGCGCGGGTGACGGATGCGGCAGTCGACCGTGAAGAACGCAAAGGCAAGGGCCCATCGGACCACGCGCCGGTCGTCGTGACGTTGGCTTGAGGTCCTGCTAGGTCTAGCTCTCTGATGGGGACTTTCTCAGACGACAATGCGGGCGGCGGCACTGGCGGCATGGATGGGAACGGCGCCAGCGGGGCCGGCGCGAGCAACAGCGCTGGTGCTGGCGGCACTGATAGCGCCGGCAACTCTGGCGACAACGGCGGCGCGGGCGGGTTTCCGCGTATGCCGGTGGGCGCGCGTCGCAACATGCCTCCCACCGCATATTTGCGCGTGTATTCGCCGTTGGCTAGTTTTGATGATGCTGAGCAGTTGTTGATTGCTACGCCAGGGCACACGTTGGATGCATCGTCTGATGACGAGGCTACGTTGTGGCGTTCTTTGGCGCGTATTTCGCGTCCGCGGGTGGATCCGTTTCCGCATGGGACTGTTGAGCAGTATCGCATGATTGTGCTCGATAGGGAGCATGGCGATGTCGTGATGTTTTGCCCGGCGCAGGAGCCGTTGCGTGCGGGTATCGCTGCGTCTTTGCTGGAGGACTACGTGCCTGAGGACGCTTTAGATGTGTGGTTCCCTCCGGCTTCGGCCGCGGCGCATAGTGAGCGTTTGCAGGAACACGGGATGTGGCTTGCTGAGTCGCCGTTGTACACGCGGATGTCTACGTGGCGGATCCCGTTGAGTTGGTTCGCGTTGTTCCGTTCCGGCGATGAGGAGGAGGTCGTCGAGGGCGAGGATTCGCAGCCGCTCTCGGTTGCGGTTCGGGTTCCTTTGGTGTTGGCTCTGGAGCGGGCGGCGTATGCCGTTGCCGCGTTGTCTTCGATTTCGATGGTCACCGACGATGATGGCTTCGGCGAGGGTGATCCATGGGGCGGCAGTCCTGCAGAGGACGGGGAAGCGGACGAGGACGTCGATGCCACTGGTTTCGTCGACGGTTCTGGCATGGATGATGTCGATGCGGTGGACCCGACTGGGTTGTTGGCTTCGGCTGTGGAGTTGCATGACTGGTTGCAGCAGTTCCATCCGGATTCGGTTGTTGAGTTGGATTATGGTTTGTTGACGGCTAGGGCGTGGCCGGATGATTCGGTTTTGGATGTCGCCGATGGGTTGGATGCGTTGATGGACGCGGACATGGCTGGTGCCGTGGCTGCTTATTTCCGTTTGCGGCGGCGGTGGGATTCGATTTCGATGTGGGCGCACGCGGGTTAGCGACCCCCACATTGTGTAGGGCTAGTCGCTACCCCACGCTTGCGAGGTATGCTTACTTCCCTCGCGGCAAATCTTCGATTGCGTAAAACCCGCATATTCTCCAACCGTCTGCTTTGCGCTCCAAGACCAGAGCGGCATCGTCAGTCCAAGCCGCCTCTATTTTTTGGACTGGTTTTGTTTTCCCGGGCCTGTAGAAGGATTGTTTCTCGACAGGCCAAGTGAACGTCACGTAATAGTTCCCGTTCTTGAGCTTTTATTTGGTATGCGCACGTCTTCTAAACGCACCTTTCCGCCGACCACCCAGGCTTTGTCTTTCTTCATGCGCGAGAAAACTTCGTCCTCGGCTTTACAGTATTGACACTTTGGTGAGGTGATGTCCCAGAATTCTTTCTGGCATGAAGGTGCCTCATTTCGTCCGTGTCGTGTTGTGGTGGGGGTTAGCGTGTTTGGCGGGGTTTGAAGATGGTGAAGTCTTGTATTTTGCAGGTCGGATCGTTGTTGGGGTTGCCTGGTTGGCAGGGGCCGGAGACGTTGACGGACCTCATGCTCCACACCCGTATGTCTAGGGGTGTGGCTTGGGTTTCTAAGGTTCCTGGGATGGTGTCCCAGGTTTCACCGTTATCCAGGGAGTACTTCCCGGCATAGGTCACGGTGGCTTCCACCCGGTAGGTTCCTCGTTTCTGGTACATGTGAGAGGTCGGGGTTTCTTTCTCCCACACATCCGCTTTAGTGGGCAGCATTTTCCCCGCGGTTCTGGAAGTACGGGCTTCCCCGTCTCCGTATTTCCACCGATACTTGATCGGGGTCAGCTCGACGGTGACGTTTTCGTCGAGGACGTCGATGGTTTCCCGCACCACACCACCA
>NZ_KV788974.1:149567-150849 GCF_001807395.1 Arthrobacter sp. HMSC06H05
GGATGCGGATGCGTTTGGTTTCGGTCGCGATCAGGGTTCGGATTTCAGTGATGGTCAGCGGAGCCTGCTGAGCCGGAGCATCGTTCTTAGACGGTTTGCTTTTAGCACGGCAGGCGAGTTGGGTGGTGGCGGTGTTGGTGGTGTAGAGCAGGTCGTCACGTTGACCGCATTCGTCCACTGCTCGTCGGGTGCAGGCTTGGGTTTTAGCCGCGTTACGAGCTTTCGGGTCCACCATCTCGGCTACATGCAGGTCACTACCAGCAACCTTGGTGGAACCGGTGACCGCCCCGGAGCGATCCAACGCGCCCGGGGTACAGGCTGGATCCCACAACAAACGCTTCCCAAAAACCTTAGGTGCAGCCGCCGGCGCATGACCATTCTCGCCCGGAAGCGTCTTTCTTATGACTGATTTTTCAGATTTCGTGACAGTGATCGTGGTACTACTTGTTTTTTGGTCGTGATCGGCACTGGGTGAAGCCGATACCGGAGTCACTCCTAAGAGTCCGAGCGTAATTACAGTGCACAAACCTACACTCTGTTTAGTCCGCAATTTGATAGAACCCTTCTAATCGCCATTGCCCCTTAACCCTGCGTAGCTCTACGAAGGCCTGGTCTACCGCGCCGGCGGGATACTCTTCAACAGGTTTGGTTTTCCCCGACGCATAACGCTTACGTGCGGTCTCGCTAACTGAGAAGCGCACCTCGTAAATACCGTCTTCGAGAGGCTCAATGTCGGGCCGTATGTTGTCCACGGTTATGTCGCCGCCGACGTTCCAGGTTTTTTGTTCCTCCATGTTTTTGAGAGCTCTTTCGACTTCCTTGCAGTAATTGCAGGACCTACTCGTCATTTCCCAGAATTCCGGGCGAAGTTTCCCTGTTTCCACTGCGTAGTTGAACTCCTTAGCCCAGTGCTCGATGAACGCGACCTGCCCTGCTTTGCTTTCTTCTTTCGCTACCTCGGGCAAGGGTCCGGGGACGGGGACATTCTGGGCCGGGCGTTTCGGGGTGGCCGGTTTATACGGGCCCTTCGGTGACGGGCTGGCCGAAGGCTTGGGTTTCGCAGGTTCTTTGCCGCTACCGGAAGCGGCCTTGCCTTTCGCTTCCTTGTCGCTCTGGCTTGCAGGCGGCGAGGCGGACGGTGCCGCTTCGGCTGGCTTCGCATCGTCGCTGGATCCGCAGGCGGCTAACCCGGAAACAAGCGCGAGCGTCAGGGCTGTGGCGATAGCGCTTCGTTTTAGATTTGTCATGATGGCGCCCCTTAGGCATGTGTTTCTGTTTAGAA
>NZ_KV788975.1:0-574 GCF_001807395.1 Arthrobacter sp. HMSC06H05
TAGTCCAGGCTGGTTTCACGCTTGCACCAGTGCCAGGCCAGGACATGATCGAAGGTGGCTGCCACGATAAGACACCCGGCACCGGTGTAGGTTCCATCGATAAAGATCTGGTCATAGATCGTCCCGGCGTGTTTGATCATCGGGTCGGGTACTTCAACCAGCCAGCACCAGCTAAACCGTCGCTTCAACGTCGAAGGGCTCACCCCGGCCTGTTGTGCGGTGTCTTTCAAGCTACGGGTCGAGGTGCAGTGAGCGATGAACTGCTTGAACACTGCTGCTTTGGTGATGTCAGTCCGGGTTTTGGTGCTTGAGGCTCCACAGAGTTTGCACCGCCACCTTGTCCTACCTTGTGTGGTGGTCCCATTGCGTTTCATATCGCCACCGCAGTGGCATCGTGGTCTGTTCTTCGGCATCCAGCCACCACACCACTAGCCGGTAGCACATCAAGGGCACCACACCGAGGAATGAACGCTCACACCACCGATATATGCCCAGCAGCCATATATATCCGCTGAAACCCGCGCCAACACAGCCGAAAACACCAACCCCAGACACACATTCTGACCCTTAACCC
>NZ_KV788976.1:0-29382 GCF_001807395.1 Arthrobacter sp. HMSC06H05
TGAAACCTGGGACACGATCCCAGGAACCTTGGAAACCCAAGCTACGCCCCTAGATATACGGGTGTGGAGTATGAGGTCAGTCAATGTCTCAGGTCCCTGCCAACCAGGCAACCCCAATGATGACCCGACCTGCAAAATACAAGACTTCACCATCTTCAAACCCCGCCAAACACGCTAACCCCACACAACGGCACACACCCACCAAAGCGCGAGCCCCACATAACCGCTCAGCCGCCGCGCATCACAATCCCACAACACAACACACAAAACGGGCCGGCCGCTTCCCGCGGCCGGCCCTGAACATACCCTCTGGGGGTTCGGGTGAATAACCAATACCAGCGATGTGTCAGTGCCGCTGTTTACGCTACTCCTGCTATATCCACCAGGTAACCTGCGAGCTATCTGAACCCGAGTACGATCACACCATCCATCATCGACCGCTGAGTCTCACTAAGCGCTGCAGTACGCCTTATCCTGAGGAACTGTCCTTGACACGAGCGGGACTACTATTACGAGGACTATAGTCACCTAACCCTGTCGTCAGATTTCCGCGTAGACCGTCAACGCAACCTTCACTTCGCGCCGAAGCGTGACTCCAGCTCGTTGCCTGCCAACACTTGAGCCGGCAAAGGGTCAGAAAGCAATCCTTTAACAAGGCGCGCCGCATCTCCGAAGCCTTGGTTCGACGCCGCCATCACGATATTTCCTCTGCGCCTTCCCTTAAATACCGCGGGATCCGAAACAGCAATTATGTTGCCGAAGGTTCCTTTAAGGGTTGAGAGTTCGCGGCGCACATTCACCAGTTCCGGGCCATCACCCACATTCAACAGATATAACCCATCCGGCGCCAAGACTCTCGCAACCTCACCAACGAACCCGGCATCAACGAATCCCGACGGCGTCACATCTCCCACGAAGACATCCCGGACCACAACATCACGGCTAGCCGCCGTCAGCGTCGGAACAACATCCAAAGCATCCCCCGAACGCAACCGCAGCATCGGTGCCCGCGGCAAATCGAACCAGCCCCGCACCAACTCGTTTAGACGCGCATCAAACTCCACAACAACCTGTCGCGACTTCGGGAACGCCGCATTCACATACCGTGGAAATGCCGCAGCCCCACCACCCAAATGCAAAACCCGAAGACGCGCCTCAGCATCAAAAACATTGCCCAGAATCAATGCCATCCAACGCATATACTCGAAATCCAGGTGCAACGGATCAGAAAGATTGATGCTCGAGGACGGCACACCATTCACCAAAACCGTCCACGTATCAGGTGTATACGGGTCACGTTCAAGCGCCACCTCACCAGTCGAAACAGGCCACTGGCCTTCCCGCAGATCCTCCGGCCCTGCCGGCGGAGCATCCGTGCGAGCATCAGCGCCCACATCGGACGCTTCATTCTCGCCCTGCAGCAAGCGTGATCGGCGGGCAGCCCTCCCCCGCTTCCTACGCGATGCACCCCCGCGCTGCGTTGAGCTCCCGCTCATGAATGCGTCGTCAAATTCTTCGTTGGAACATTGCGGATCATGCGAATCTCTCGCGCGCCCGACCACTCATCCGGCAGATTCTCCACCGCGCCATCGGCAACGAAACCAAGCTTCGTATAGAAAGCGCGCGCACGAGCGTTATCCTCCAGAACCCACAAAATGCAGGAGTCCTCACCAACCACAAAATCCACCAGCCGCGACGCAATCCCACTGCCATGCCACGCCTTGTCCACGTAACAAGTGAACAGCTGCCACTTCGCGTGCGTCTCAAAACGATCCTGGTCATCAAGAATCGGCGCCGCCGTCGCCACACCAACCACCTGACCATCCGAGGTACGCGCGACCGCGAAACGCGACTGATTACCTGGGCGCGCCAACATCGCCGACCATGCAGCCACATCCTTATCCAGGCGCGCATCCATCTCATTCAGGTCTTCTTCACCCAAATACTTGTCATACGTGTCACGCCAGCCCTGATTCTTGACACGCAAAGCATCTTTGACTGTCTCCGCAGTCATAGGCTCGATGCGCACATCAGTGCCAGCCGATGCAGGCGGGCTCGCCGCAGTAATCAAGGCGACCGCCGTGCCGGAGGAAACCTGCTCACTCAAACAACCGAACGCAGTTGAAGCGAACCGCGGATCATCACGCAAAAGCTGCAACGCTCCATACATTCCAGTAGCGGCATCTATCGAGGCTGATTTCTTACCCGTGACGGCATATAAAGATTCCGACGACGCTGACTCCTCAGCCCACGCCCGTTCCGCATCCTCAACATCCGCATCCGCCAACGCATCCAGCCCACGCACAACCACAACCGAACCCGGCGTCGTCAACCGCAAAGCCCACTTCAAATACGTCGCAGCCGACTCAGGATCAGCATCAATCAACACCACATCAAACGGAGCCAAACGATTCCACGTCAACTGATGCAACGCACGAACCGCAGGCCCCGCATCAACAGTCCACCGCCCCGAAGCCTCACCCTCCGGGTCCAACAGACGCAAATTCTCCCGCGCCCGAGCAGCGCAGTCACGGTCAATCTCCAACGCATGCAAATGCCCATCCGCCGGCAACGCCTGCAAAAACCAACCAGACGAATACCCCAGCCCCGCACCAATATCCAGCACACGCCGAGAACGAGTCAACGTCGTCAACAACGCCAACAACTTCCCGAAAGAAGCACTCGCATGAGTATCGCCCTCCGCCTCCAACTGGCGGCGAATAGTAGCCAACGCCTCAGGTTCATGGGTGACCGAAGACAGCAACCCCTGAAAAGAGAAACCCCCAACAGGAACGTCAGTCACTCAAACCTCCCACAACCACGATGCGAACCCGAACCGGCCACGCGAACTCGATCGACGCGTGCGTACCGCGTCGCCACAACAATCAGCTATCCGACTTGCTTATAGCGGACTCCAAGCGCTCAAGCTTACCGTCCAATTCCCCATCGAACCCTGGACGAATATCAGCCTTGATGACCAGCGAAACACGGGAACTGAACCGTTCCACCGCCTCGGTGGCGCGCTTGATCACGTCAAACACATCATCCCAAGTGCCTTCGATCTCCGTGAACATACTCGACGTGCGGTTCGGCAGCCCCGAATCACGGACCACCTTCACCGCCTCGGCAACAGCCTCAGCGACCGAACCATCACTGTCAGCACCAGCACCGGAAGGCGCAACAGAAAAAGCAACAATCATAAAAACAGCGTGCCACGTTTACCCGGCGAAGCCCACCCAAGTGACACCCTTTAACTTTCGGCAACACCAGTGCTACAAAACCGCGCGCCCAGGCCACTATCCACAGATTTTCCAACAATTACGTTGCCAAAGAATAATTATCCACAGATTCTAGAAATCACCCCCACGCCACACAAAAACACCCCATGATGCATCCATGGGAAGAAAACTCACACCACCACCAGAAGCACTCCACAACACTGTCTTCACGCGCCAAGAAGCCATCCAAGCCGGCCTCACACCCGGCCAACTCCGCTCACACCAATACACACGCGTAGCCCCAAGCATCTACTGCCACCGCAACACCACACCCACCCCCACCGCAATCGCCCGCGCCTACAGCAGAAGCCGCCCCCGCATCGTCATCACAGGAATACAAGCAGCCCAACACTACAAACTCCCACTACCCCACTGGATCGAAAACCCCACCACCGACCCAAACACCCCAACACCACGCATCAGCCTCTGGTCACGCACCTGGCGCCGCGACCACCCAGGCCACCACCTCGAATGGAACAAACGACGCCTCAAACCAGGCGACGTCACAACCCTCCCCGACCCCGAATTCCCCACCCACATACACATCACCACCGTCGAACGCACCTGGTTCGACCTCGCCAACATCCTCGACCTCGAAAACATGGTCATCACCCTCGACCACATCATCCGCATCCCCAACCCAAAATACGAAAACCGCGAAAAACCACTCTCCACGCCCGAGAAAGTCGCAGCATTCATCGACGCCCACCCCCACATTCCAGGCATCAGAATCGCGCGCAAAGCACTACGCCTCGCACGCATCGGCGCCGACTCGCCTCAAGAAACCCGCCTACGACTCGCCTGCCGCGAAGCTCAACTGCCCGAACCCGCCGTCAACCGGTGGATCCAAGACCACGACGGACACCCCATCGTGCGCCCCGACCTCACCTGGCCCGAAGCGAAAGTAGCGTGCGAATACGACGGCGCAATCCACACCACCGCAAAGAAACAAGTCACCGACGCGCGCCGCAACGCACTCACAGCCCGGCTCGGATGGCAGCAAATCATCGTCACAGAAAAAGACATGTCACCGCAGGAGCGCCTCGGCTGGCTCACGCGGGAACGCCTGACCGCCTGGAACCAACTCAGCAAAAACAAACAGAGGCCGATGCGGCCGCTCGGGGTACGCATCGGGCATTACGGGATCAAACTGCGGGTATGGCAGCCAGCCTCAATGGGGTTGGCGCCGGCGCTGGCTCAATCACCTGTTATCCGCCAGATCCGTAAAGCGCTCGGCTACGCGTTAGCGGCCTGACACCAACCCCCTGATCTGCGCCCCACCCTACCTATTTCTAACCTTCGGCACCGAGAGTGCTGTTATTTCCCCAACAACGACCCAGACATTCACCAAACTCGGTGGCCATCTTCGCGTAGCTGCCGCAAAACTAGCCACCCGGTAGCGTTCAGGCATGCCGTGTTACTCCATTTCTTAACCTTCGGCATCAACATTGTCGTTATCGCCACTTTTGCAGCAGTTAAAGTGCCGAAGATGAAAAATGGTGGGAAAATGTAGGGGTCACACGTACATCCCCCCACCACACAGCGAGGACTTCATGACCCGCGGCCTGTACATTTCTGCCACTGCCCCCGGCGCAGCCAAAACGATCATCGCCGTCGGGGTGACCGAACTCCTCCACCGCCGCGCAACCCGCGTCGGCTTCTTCCGCCCCATCACCGAAGCCGACACACCCGAAAACGACACCTCGCTCCAGTACTTCCGCGCCAACTACAGCCTCACCAACAAAAACTCCGGGGTCGGCCTCACCCGCAGCGAAGCACACGAACTCATCGCCTCCGGCCGCACCGAAGAAATCTATACACTCACCCTCGAAACCTACTCAACACTCGCCGCGAACACCGACGTCATCGTCATCGAAGGCACCGACCTCACCGGCCACGACTACGGCAGCGAATTCGAACTCAACGCCCGCCTCGCAAACCACCTCGGCAGCCACATGATCGGGGTCGTCAACGGCTCCAACAAAACCGCCCACGACGTCGCCGAAGCCGTCGACCTCGCACGTGACGCCTTCTACGACGCCAACGTGTCCCTACTGTCCATGATCGTCAACCGCGCCAACCCGGCCCTCCTCGACGACATCCGCACCCAAGTCCGGCCAGGCCGCTCCCACCGCAAGGTCTACGTCATCCCCGAACTCACCGACGTCACCGCACCCACCGTCGAAAACATCGCCAAAGCAACCGACGCGCGCCTCATCGCCGGCACCAACAACCCCGAACGCACCATCAACAACACCATCATCGCCGGCATGAACGTCGGCTACCTACTGGAACGCTACATAGCCGACGACACGTTCCTCATCACACCATCCGACCGCAGCGACGTCCTCCTCGCCGCCGTCGCCGCTTCCCGCACCCTCGACTTCTACTCGACCGCCGGGGTCCTCGTCACCGGGCCGCGCCCCGTCGACTCCGCGGTCTTACCCGTCCTCGCCGAAGCGCCCTTCCCCGTCTACGCGACCGAACAAGGCACCTTCACCACCGCGCAAACCGTCGCGAACATCCACGGCGACATCACCGACAACATCGCCCGCAAAAACGCGGCCGTACTCTCCGCGTGGGAAGAATCCGTCGACGAAGACGAGCTCCTCGCCCGCCTCGAACTGCCCGCCCCCGACGTCGTGACCCCCATCCGGTTCCTCCACCGGCTCATCACCAAAGCCCAACAAGACCGCCGCACCGTCGTGCTCCCCGAGGGGCAAGACGAACGCATCTTACGCGCCGCTGAAATCATCACCCGCCGCAACATTTGCGACCTCATCATCCTCGGCGGCCCAGAAGTCGAGACCCTCGCCCGTGAAAAAGGCATCAACCTCACCGGCGTCACCATCGTCGACCCCGAAACCGACCCGCGCACCGAAGAGTTCGCGCGCGAATTCTACGAACTACGCAAACACAAAGGCATCACCGAACACGATGCGCGCGCCAAAATGTCTGATAAAACGTTCTGGGCCACGATGCTGGTGCACACCGGTGGCGCAGACGGCATGGTCGCCGGAGCGGTTGGCACAACCGCCGACACGATCCGCCCAGCCCTCCAAATCATCAAGACCCGTCCAGGCGCAGACATCGTCTCATCCGTGTTCCTCATGTGCCTGCCGGAGAAAGTCCTCGTCTACGGCGACTGCGCCGTCAACCCCAACCCGACCGCGCAACAACTCGCGTCCATCGCCACCGCATCGGCCGCAACAGCACGCCAATTCGACGTCGACCCGCGCGTCGCGATGCTCTCTTACTCCACCGGAACCTCCGGCAGCGGCGAAGACGTCGACCGTGTCCGTGAAGCAACCGAACTCGTCCACGCCCAAAACCCTGACTTCCCCGTCGAAGGCCCTATCCAATACGACGCCGCCGTCGACGCCAGCATCGCCGCATCCAAACTGCCCGAATCCAGCGTCGCAGGCCAAGCCACCGTCCTCATCTTCCCTGACCTCAACACCGGCAACAACACGTACAAAGCCGTGCAACAATCCGCTGGCGCAGTCGCAGTCGGCCCCGTACTCCAAGGACTCAACAAAGCCGTCAACGACCTCTCCCGCGGCACCACCGTCGCCGACATCGTCAACACCGTCGCCATCACGGCGATCCAAGCGCAAAGCCTCACCCCGCGCGAGCACACCCAGCACCAAGACGATTAACTTCGGCAACGGGAGTGCTCTAATCCCAGTTAGACTACGATGTGGTGGGCGCCTCGCACATGCGCCTCACCTCAAGACAGCGTGTAGAAGGGTCAGGTTGCGGTGCGTATTCTCGTGATGAATTGGGGTTCTTCGTCCCTCAAATACGTGATCCTCGACCCAGAAACAGGCCACGAAGCGCTTTCTGGGAACGTTGAAGAGATCGGGCTCGGCGGCGTCGACGACCACGGGGAGGCTCTCACCCTCGTCACTGAACACATGCAGCGGGAACTCGGCGACGACCACGGCATCGACGCTGTCGGGCACCGCGTCGTACACGGGGGAGAAAAATTCTCAGAGCCTACGCTCGTCACCCCGGACGTCATCAAAGAAATCGAAGCGCTCTCCCCGCTCGCACCGCTACACAACCCGGCCGCTGCGTCGGGCCTACGGGCCGTATCCGAACAGTGGCCGGAGCTGCCGCAAGTCGTCGTCTTCGACACCGCGTTCCACCGGACCATGCCAGAAAAAGCCTGGCGATACGCCATCCCCGACGTCCTCTACAAAGAACACGGTGTCCGCCGTTACGGGTTCCACGGCACCAGCCACGAATACGTCGCCAACACCGCCGCCGCAACCCTCGGCATCACTAGTGCTGAATTCAACGGCATCGTCGCCCACCTCGGCAACGGCGCATCCGTCACCGCAATCCGCAACGGCAAGTCCTACGACACCTCGATGGGCTACACCCCGCTCGCAGGCCTGGTAATGGGGACACGGTCAGGCGACCTCGACCCTTCCGTGGTAACGCAACTCATCGAACGCGGCCTCTACACCGCCGACGAGCTGGATGTCATGCTGAACAAACGCTCCGGCCTGCTCGGGCTCGCGGGGCGTTCACACATGAAAGAAGTGGTCGATGCGGCGGCAACAAACCCCGAAGCGCAGCTCGCGCTCGATGTTGCCGCGTACCGGCTACAGAAATACATCGGCGCCTACCATGTAGCGATCGGCGGGGCGCGGTGCCTCGTGTTCACCGGCGGCATCGGCGAAAACTCCGCGCCGTTCCGTGACATCGTCTGCAAAGGCCTCGCGCCGCTCGGGATCGAGATCGATGAAAACGCGAACAACAACGCCGGCACAGAACCCACCATCATCTCCACCGAACACTCAACCATTACAGTCATGGTCGTAGCGACCGACGAGGAGGTCGCGATCGCGAAAGCCACGGCCCACCTCCTCTCTAACCTTTAGCAACAAGAGTGTTCCAAAACTACGGTTTAAGGAACCTTCGGCAACGAAATTGCTGAAATAGACTCGCCAACAGGCACGCTGCCACCGCGCTGTCGCGTAGCCGCCTTCTCGCTACTGTGCCGCCTGGCCACTGGCCCGCCAGCGAATCGCTACCATGCCGCCGCCCTGCTGCGGCTCGGCCGCTTCGCCCTCGGCTCGACATCGCGCTGACCCGCATAGCTTTACCGAATAACTACAATTTTTGTGCCGAAGATTAACGTCTGAGGGAAAACAACACTCATAAGGCAAAATGGTGCCTATGCCTCACGTCACTTCCTGCGAGGACGATATACCGCCTAACACCACCGCTGAGGGCCCGCTACTCGACGTCAAAGACCTCTCGGTCAGTTTCAAAACCCGTCATGGTGAAGTCAGCGCGGTCCAAGGCGCCAACCTCACGTTGAAGCCCGGCAGGACGCTCGCGATCGTTGGTGAGTCCGGCTCGGGTAAATCCACCCTCGCGATGGCGGTCATCGGCCTACTCCCCGAGAACGGCTCCATTACGTCCGGTTCGATCCTCTTCGAGGGCGTTGACCTCGCGACCTACTCTGACCACGACTTTCAGCGGCTACGCGGCAACCACATCGGGCTTGTGCCGCAGGATCCGATGTCTAATCTCAACCCGGTGGCGCGGGTCGGTGCGCAGATCGCGGAGACGCTGCTCATCAACAGGGCAGCCACTAAGAGCACGGTTGATGCGCGCGTCCTCGAGCTGATGCGGGAGGCGGGGGTCCCTGACCCTGAGGATAAGGCCCGGCAGTATCCACACGAACTTTCGGGTGGCTTGCGCCAGCGTGTCTTGATCGCCATCGGGCTTGCGTGCCGGCCGCGTCTCTTGATCGCTGATGAGCCGACGTCTGCACTCGATGTGACCGTGCAGCGGGTCATCCTCGATGAGTTGGACACTTTGACGGCTCAGCAGGGTACGTCGGTGTTGTTGATTACGCATGATCTTGGTCTTGCGGCAGAGCGCGCCGAGGACATCGTGGTGATGCATCGTGGCCGTGTTGTTGAGGCGGGCCCTGCGCGCCAGTTGTTGGAGAGCCCGCAGCACCCTTACACGAGTGAGTTGGTGACGGCGGCGCCGTCGGTCGCTGCGGCACGGTTGGTGCCGGGCGCGTATGCGGGCATGCTTGGTGTTGCTGGGGCTTACGATGCGGTGGCTGGGTCTAGCGCGAGGTCAGGTTCCGGTGGGGCTGATTCGGCGTCGGGGCTTGATGCGGCAGCTGCGGCCGATGCGGCGGCTGTGGCGGATGCTGGTGGCCCGTTGGTTCGTGTTGAGGGGTTGTCGAAGTCGTATCCGAGGCGTGGTGGGCGCGGTGAGGATTTTTTCGCGGCGAAGGATGTTTCGTTTGAGATTCCGCGTGGTTCGACGGTTGCGCTTGTGGGTGAGTCTGGGTCTGGGAAGACGACGACGGCGCGCATGTTGTTGGGGTTGACTGAGCCCTCGAGTGGACGGATTGAGTTTGATGGCCGGGACATGTTGCGTATGGGGAAGGCGGATTGGAGGGGTGTCCGGCGCCGTATGCAACCGATTTTTCAGGACCCTTATTCGTCTTTGAACCCGATGTATACGATTGGCCGCATCATCCGGGAGCCGCTTGACGCCTATAGGGTGGGTTCTTCTAGGCAGCGTCGCGAGAAGGTGCGTTCGTTGATGGATGAGGTTGCGTTGCCGCTCGAGTTGTTGGGGCGTTATCCCTCTGAATTGTCGGGTGGGCAGCGGCAGCGTGTGGCGATTGCGCGCGCTTTGGCGTTGGAGCCGGATCTGATTGTGTGTGATGAGCCGGTGTCGGCGCTCGATGTGTTGGTTCAGGACCAGATTTTGAAGTTGCTGGGACGATTGCAGGCAGAGAAGGGGCTGTCGTATCTTCTCATTTCGCATGACCTGGCGGTGGTGCGGCTGATTTCGGACTATGTGTGTGTGATGAAGTCGGGTGAACTGGTGGAGGCTGCGTCTTCGGAGGAGATCTTCACGAACCCGCGGCACCCGTATACACGGAAACTGTTGGCGTCCATCCCCGGCAATGTACTCGGCTTTGAGGAAGACCAGGGAGCCTGACCACCCCCGTTAACCACCTTCGGCATCGCTAGTGCTGAAATTCGGCCCCGAGGGGCCTTTTCAGCACTAGCGATGCCGAAGGTACAAAATTGTCAGTAGAAGTGGACCTTATCGACCACGTTTTTCATCTCTTCACCGGCGAGCCACGCTTTCGCGTTCTCAATGAACAAGTTCACGACCCTCTCCGGTTCCTTGTTCGACAGCGCGGCGTTGTGCGGGGTGATCATCACTTTCTCGTGTCGCCACAGCGGGCTCTCCGGCGCCAACGGTTCCCGCTCCGTCACATCCAGCGCAGCGAAACTGATCTTCCCCCGATCAAGCACCTCAACCAAAGCTGCCTCATCGATCACCGAGCCGCGCCCCACGTTGACCACAACCGCATCGTCCTTCAACGCGTCCAAAAACTCAGTGTCCACGAGGTGGCGGGTCGCTGACGTGCCGGGTAGCGTCACAACGAGCGCGTCCACCTCGCCCAGCGCGCCGTGCAACTCATCCATCGGGATGACCCTGTCCAACCCGTCAACTGGGCGCCCTGAACGCGAAGCACCCCAGACTCGGGCGCCAACAGCAGAGAACACGGCTGCCGTGCGGGAGCCGATGCCGCCCAAACCCAGGACCAGAACGGTCATATCTGCGAGTGCACGCATCGTCCAGCGAGGCTCCGGCCAATGAGAGTTCCGTTGATCTTCCTGGATGCGGGGCAGGTCTTTCGCGCCGGCGAGGACCCCGAATAGCGCGTACTCGGTGAGGGTTTGCCCGTGGACGCCGGCCGATGTGGTGGCGGTGAATGTTTCGAGGCGTTCAGGGCTGATGTTGGCGCGTTTGATTTGTGCCCCGCCGCCGGCCGCGGTGGTGTGAACCCAACGGAGTTTGTCGTTTTTCTCCACGATTTTGCCGAGGAGAGTGCCGGATTCGTCTGGTACTGCGAAGAGTGCGTCGGCAGTTGCGAGGAGCTCTTCGTAGCGTTGTTGTTGCTCTGCGGTGCGGGTGAAGTTCGGGTCACCGGGCCAGTCTCCGGGGTATCGCGCTGGCGGTTGCAGGTCAGGTGCGCTGACGATCTCGCATTCCGGAAGTTCGGTGCTGATGCGGCTGGTGAGCTCTTCGTTCAGCGGGGTTGCGATAACGATGCGGGGGCGCGTTTCCTTCTGCATGCTAGCTCCTGTGGGATGGGGTTTGGTTTGGTTGCCATCCTAGTGCGCGGGCGTGTTGAGCAGCGGTGCGGTCTGCCCCTCGTTTTAATCTTGGGCAACGTAATTGCTGAAATTAATCGTTGCGGGGTTAATAACTGCAATTTTGGTGCCGAAGGTTACATACCTGGTGCCGAAGGTTAGTTAGGGCGTGGGGGTGGGTGTGTCTTGTAGTGCTTGCCGCAGCTCGGCTGGGTAGTTGCCGGTGAGCTCTTCGACCCCAAGATCGAGTAGGTAGTGGGCGTCTTCGAGCGTGTCGACTGTCCACACACGGTGCTTCGTGCCTTGGCGTATCCATCGGCGTACATGTTCTTCATGCGCCCGGATGAACGATACTCCTGGGCCCGCCAGGAGTTGAGCGGTTTCATCGAGCATTTTCATCGCAGCTTTTTGTCGCGACCTTTGTAGTTTGGTCAGTCTCTTATTTTCAATGAGCATACATACCTTCTCTGCCCCACAGACCTCTATCATGCGGCGTACCGAGGTGGGGCTGAAGCTCATAATAGAAGCACTCACGTTGCCGAAGGTTAAAGAGGAGGGGGTGGAGCGGGCCTCCAGGATCGCCAACACCGCTTCATCGAGGGCCGGGTTGTGTGCGGGTGTGTGTTTCACTTCGATCGCTACCTCGATCGGCCGGCCAGCCGCCTCCGCGATATCGAGCAGGTCATCCAACGTCAAGAGCTGCTCGCGTGTTCCCCCGTATTCGGCTGGCCAACTCGGGTTCTTCCAGCTGCTGAAGTCCAATCCGCGCAGTTGCGTCAAGCTATGCTCGCTCACCGGACCTGACCCGTTCGATGTCCGCCCGAGTTTCGCGTCGTGATGCACCACAACCTCGCCGTCGGCGGTGAGCCGCACATCGCATTCCAGCCCGTCGGCTCCGTCCTGGATTGCTTGCATGAAGGCAGCGCGAGTGTTTTCGGCATAGCGGCCTGATGATCCGCGGTGAGCAAATATGCGTGGCACGCCTTCAGCCTAGCTTCTTACGCCCTGAGCTGTTAACGATGCGGCGCAGGTGTTTAGATTGGATTGTTCATTTTCATTGAGGAGGATTCCGTGCCGTCCACCCCTGCACTCAACCAACAGCCGCCCAACCAACAGCCGCTCAATCAACAACCGGCCGACAAAGAGCCAACTAGCAAGGAACCCTCCCCGTTCCAGCTCGCTACTAGCCCTAACCTGAGTGCTCCTACCGATGAAGAGCGGCGCCAGGCTCTTCGCAAAATGAAGTTCGTCGCGACGGCACTGCTCGCAATACTGGCTGTGATTTTTGCGGTCGGTTTTGCGTTGCAGGATCGTTTTGTGTGGGCTGGTTATGTTCGTGCTGGCGCTGAGGGCGGCATGGTTGGTGCGTTGGCGGATTGGTTTGCGGTGACGGCCTTGTTTCGTAGGCCGATGGGTTTGCCGATCCCGCATACGGGTTTGATTCCTCGGAAGAAGGATCAGATTGGCGATAGTTTGGGCGCTTTTGTTCGTGAGAATTTCTTGAATGATGAGGTTCTTGAGAAGCGTTTGGCGAATCTTCGTGTTGCGCAGCCGTTGGGTGGCTGGATCGCTGATCGTGAGCGGGCTGAGCAGCTTTCGGGCGAGCTTTTGACGATCGCGTCTGGGCTGATGGAGGTTGTCGCGGATGAGGATTTTCAGCGGGTCGCTGAGGGTTTGGTTCGTGAGCATGTGGTTGAGCCGCAGTGGGCTAGCACGGTTGGCATGGTTTTGGGCCGGGTTGTGGATGATCGGCAGCATGTTGCGGCGGTGGAGTCTTTGGTCGATCAAGCGGCTGGGTGGTTGCGGGAGCATCCGGAGGTTGTTCATCGGTTGGTTGCTGATCGGACGCCTGGCTGGTTGCCGTCGCGGGTGGATCGGTTGATCGGTGAGCGTTTGCATCGGGAGTTGGTCAGTGTTTTGGAGGCGGCGCGGTCTGATGCGGCTCACCCTTTGCGTGTGAGTGTGGATGGTTGGTTGGCCTCTGTTGCTGATGGTTTGCAGCGGGATGCTGTGACGCAGGAGCGTTTTGAGGCTTTGAAGGTTTCGTTGGCTTCGGATCCGCGGTTGCGTCAGGTTGCCTCCGATGTGTGGGTTCAGATGAAGCGGTCTGTGTCCGATGCTGCGGCTTCTGTTGATGCGCCGTTGCGTGAGTCTTTGACGCATGGCTTGGTTGATCTTGGCCGGCGGTTGGTTGGTGGCGATCCGTTTGCTGCGAAGGTCGATGTGTGGGCTGTTCAGGCTGCCCGGTGGGCTGCTGTGCGGTATAGGGATAAGGCTGTTGAGCTGATTACGGATACTGTGCGTGATTGGGATGCGTCTCAGGCTACGGATCGTATCGAGCTGATGGTGGGTAGGGATCTTCAGTTCATCCGGATCAACGGTACTGTCGTGGGTTCGTTGGCTGGTGTCGCTATTTTTGCGTTGGCTAGTTTGGTGAGTGCCGGGCTCTCTTAGCGTTGAGTGTATTCTGTGGCGGGCCGGATGTGGGGTCCCTCTTGGCCGGTCATTCCACCTGGACCGACAGCGCCGCCCTAGCCGGCAGCTCCGTCTGCGAGTGAGAAGTGAATACAGATACAGCAGGGTGGGAACACGGTTTTCGTGTTCCCACCCTGCTGTTGTGCTGGTCTGCTCTAGCGGGGCAGGCCGGCTGCCGGGCTAGTCGAGGCCGCCTTATTTATTGCGGCGACGCATGATGATCGTCAGCAGAATCCCCAGGAAGATGAGGCCTACAGCGATCGCGATGGCACCCGCTACTTGCGCACCGGTTGCCGCGAGGGAACCCGAGTCGGCGGAGTCCTCGTTGGCTTCGCTACCTGAATCGCCTGCTGGATCCTCAGATGCTTCCACCGTCGGGTCCGCGCTTGATTCCTCAGATGGCTTCTCGCCTGGTTCCTCGGATGGGTTCTCAGACGGCGCTTCAGACGGCTTCTCGGAAGGTGCCTCAGAAGGGTTCTCGGAAGGCTTTTCCGATGGGTTCTCGCTCGGTTCCTCGGATGGGTTTTCCGATGGCTCCGGCGACGGCTTCTCGGTCGGCTCGTTCGTTGGCGCCTCTGTCGGTTCTGGTTCCTTTGTCGGTTCTGGCTCCGCTGTCGGTTCCGGGGTCGATGCTGGTGCCGGCATCTTGATGACAGCTTCAGCAGACGCGCTCGCGCCCGCGCCCTTCTCGCCAGCATCGGCCTTGGTTGCGCTGAACGTCGTCACGCTCTTCGCAGAGCGCTCCCCCGCCTTGTTCTTGACGGCGTCGCCGGTGATCGTTGCCTTGTTGACCAGGTCTTCCTGCTTGGCGACATCGGCTTCGGTCACGGTGTATTCAGTGATGCAGATCAGCGACTGCTTCGGCTCAAGCCGCAGCGACGCGTCCTTGACATTCACCTTGGCGCCGTCAATCTGGCATGCGAGGTCCAGCGGAGCCTTACCCTCAACCCACGTGTCAACGAGCCTGACAGGCTGAACCGCGACCTCACCCGAGTTGGTACCCGTGATGGTGAACTGAGCGGTCTCACCCGCGCCGAGCTCCGCTTCGCTTACGAGCTTGCCCGTGGCAGGGTCCTTCAGGAGTTTCGTCAGCGACAGCTGAGGGGCCTTCGGTGCCTCAGTAGGCTCCGGCGAAGGCTTCCCCGTCGGTTCCTCGGTTGGCTCACCCGTAGGCTCACCCGTCGGTTCGTCCGTAGGCTCGCTAGTCGGCTTTGCGGTCGGTTCCTCCGTCGGCTCCGTTGTCGGGGAAGGTTGCTCCGTAGGCTCTTCGGTCGGCTCAGGCACCTCAGTCGGTTCCTCCGTAGGCTCGCTAGTCGGCTCTTCAGTCGGCGAAGGTGCCTCCGTCGGCTCAGCCGTTGGCTCACCCGTTGGCGAAGGCTGCTCAGTTGGCTTCTCAGTCGGCTCAGCCGTTGGCTCCTCAGTCGGCGAAGGCTCCTCGGTCGGCTCAGCCGTCGGTTCTTCAGTTGGCGAAGGTTCCTCGGTCGGCTCCTCCGTCGGTTTAGGTTCCTTCGTCGCTGCCGGCGTGAATTCGGCGGTAGCGGTCACCGTGTCGGCTTCGACGTCGTTGTATCCGCCGCTTGCCTCTGCCGTGTTCACGATTGGCTTGCCAGCGGCAGCATCTTCCTCAGTGACAGTGATGGAACCCGTGCAGGTTGCGGTGTCTTGCGGGTCGAGGAAGATCCGCCCGTTCGCGATGCCTCGGCCGTTCCATTCACACGTCAGCTCGGAGCCGCGGTCGGAAAGCATCTGGTCGTTGACCAGAACGTTTTCGACGCTACCGGTACCGGTGGAGGTCACCACGATGCTGTAAGTCACCGTATCGCCAGCGGTAAAGCCTTCGGCTGGCTCATCGAGGATGCTCTTCTCGATCTGCAAAGCGGGCAGGCCAACTGGGGAGGTCGCGGTCGCTTCATCGCTTTCGACGTCCTCGCCGGCAGGGGTCTTGCCCTTCGCGGTCGCGGTGTTGATGATCTCCGTCTTACCGTCCGCCACATCGCCGTCAGTGACGGTGTAGGTCGCGGAGCATTCAGTCTGGCCGTTCGGTGCGAGTGTGTCGTCTTCACAGACGACGTCCTCGCCCGCGTCGGCGAGCATCTGGTCATTGATTTCGATGTCGGAAACAGTCACGTTGCCGGTGTTGCGTACCGTGAACCAGTATTCGATCTCGTCGCCGACCGTGCTGTTGTCGTCACCGTATTCGCCCCACGCTTCTTTGCTTACCTCAAGCTGTGCGTCTGCGGCTGCTGGGATGACTTCCGCGGAGTCAGTTTCCTTGAGGTTTTGTGGCTCACCGGATGCTGGGCGGGTCACGGCCTCAGCAGTCACGGTGTTCTTGAGAGGCTCGCCCGCGTCAATATCTCCTTGCGTCATCCGGTATTCGGACTCACAGTTGAGGGCTTCACCGACGTTCAGCGCGAACTTCTCGTCGTCTGCGTAAACGTAGTCGCCGTCGACCTCGCAATAGAGTTCGAGCGGTTCCTTACCGTCAACCCAGGAACCGGTGAACGCGACGTCGTGAAGGTCAGCTGCACCCGTATTCTCGAGCTTGATGGTGAACTTCGCGGCATCGCCAACGTTCTTCTCAACAGACTTTTCGCCGTCGATGAGGGTCACGAGCTTCATCGACGCGTCCCCGCCTGGCTGCGGCGACGGATCTTCGGTCGGTTCAGGCTCCTCGGTCGGATCCTCAGTAGGCTCAGGCTTCTCGGTCGGCTCAGGCTTGTCAGTCGGCTCCGTCGTCGGCGAAGGCTTCTCGGTTGGTTCAGGCTTTTCGGTTGGCTCCGGCGTTGGCTCCTCGTCGGAGAGGCGGATCACTGCGCTGTCGGTGGCCCTCACGTCCAGTGTCTCCCTTGGCCTCTGTTTGCTACCGAAGTTGTCGAGGTAGTCGTAGGCGCCGCGAACACTGGCCTCGTTGGTGAGGTCTTGTTTCGCATCGACGTCAGCTTGCGTCACAACGTAGATTGCGGAGCACTTGAAGGATTCGCCCGCCTTCATCTTGACGGTTGTCTTCGTGTTCGGGAAACCCATGTAGGTCTCGCGCAGCGCCTGACCCTTGTACTGGGTGCCATCCGCTTTATAGAACGTGCATGTGTGGGACAGCGGTTCGCGTCCGCTCATCCAGGTGTCGGTGAGGGTTACTCGATCCAGCGTCACGTTGGAGGTGTTTTCACCTTCCGTGGTGAACGTCGCTTTCTTACCGGCCTCCAGGGTCACGCTGTTGGCGCCGTTGGCTTTCTTCGTCACCTTGAAACCTAGCTGAGGCTTGATGATGCCGAAGTCGATGCCCGCGTGCCCTGTGGTGCCATTGATGCCGATAGGTCCGGTGTGCCACAGGCCCTGTTCCTGTGGGACAAAGCTGCCAGCGTGGGTGAGTCCGTCGGTGGCTTCCACCGGATAGATGACGACGACGTATGTGCCGTCCGCTACGTCGTTGAAGACGTACTTTCCTGCCCTATCTGACCTCATGGAGGCTACAGCATCTTTGGGTTTAGGTACCCCGGCAGCATTTGTCAGCGTCCGCTTTTCAAACAGTGCCACCTCATAACCGGATAGCACCTTTTCGCCCTCGTTGCGGGACTTGTCCTGGTTGACGTCGTTATAGACGGTCCCGGTGATCTGCCGCGGCTTAGCCGCTTGCTTGCTCGCGGCAAGCACGGAGCTGTTGACGGCCTGTTCCGGGGCTGCGTGGCTGGTGACTGCGCCTGTAGCCATCGATCCGATGAGGCCGAATGAAGCGATGAGGGCTAGTACGCCCCGTGCACGTCGTTTGCGACTTGCGCTGCGTGCAGATGTGAGGTGAGGACCCCAGGTCATAAGCGCTCCGCTCTAGAACTAGTTAGAGACTTCGCGCCACATAGCTATGCGTAACACCTGCGGGCGGCCGATGTCAGGCCCGCAAACAGTCTCAACCCAGGCTCCAGTACATGCCGGCTAAGGCATACTGCACGTGCGGAGCCGCGAGGGCACAGTGGTGGCGCGAGATGGGTGAAATACAACACAAGATTCTACATCGACCGTGGGCCACCAGCACATCCGTGATGGAAGTTAACGGCTCACTTCTCGATGGCTTCCGGGGCCACTTCCAGTGCGTCTCGCGGCTCTGTAGCTTTCACGTCACGCGGCGTGACCGTGGGCATATCGCCGAACAGTTCGTGGGCGGCTCTCACCACGCGGCGGGCAAGAACCCGGTTCGCTACCCCACCGAATGCCGCGCCTGCCCCGAACGGCATCGCGCGGCCCAGCGCGGACGCGGATTGTCGTTTGGCGAATTTCTTCAGGAACTTTGAATGCAGTTGCTTGCCGAGTGAGGCATATGATCCGCCCGCGCCGATCGCTGTGGCGAAGAAGGTGCGCATCCCGATTTTGCCGCCGGATGCGATAACGCCGGACATGTCCTTGAGGATCTTGATGCCCTCTTCGCCCAGCATGAGGGCCATCACGAGCTCGCCTGCCCGCTCCGGGTCATCCACGGCGACTCCGTGCAGTTCTGCCATGCCTTGCGCATAGAGCGCGGTCGCTTCCAGGTAGCCGATGGCCACACCTGCGGAGAGCCCGAGTGATGCGAGTGTGCCTAGCCCAGGCACGATGGCGGCGGCACCTCCCGCGGCACCCATGGTTGTTACGGTGCGCACATAGTTCACTTCGATGATGCGTGCGAGCTCAGCTGGGGTTGCGGTGGGGTGCTTCTTGCTCAACCGGCGGATGTAGGCGACGACTACCGGCCTCTGCCACCCAACGACGCGTTTGAGGCCTCGTTCGAAACCGTCATTGACCTTGCCGCCATCGGTCACGATGCTGCGGGCGAGCATTTCGGTTGCTTCACGCGGTAGAACTACCTCCGCGCTGCGACGTTGGCGCGCTTTACGGGCGCGGCGCGGCGTCGCTTGAGTACGGGGCGTGTTCTCAGTAGACATGTTCCCAGCCTAACGTGCTGGGCGGGGGCTCTTAGTCACGCTTGAGCGTGATGTCAGCCCACACCATGCGGCGCTCACCGCTCAGGTGATCGGTTGAGCCGTGTTCGTGGTGGTCTCCCGCATCGCTCATCGCGGTTTCAATTCCGGATTCTACGATCTTGGGACCCGCCGTGACCCCAACATAGTCGGAGCGGCTAGCCACTCCGTCCATGCGGGTCGCATACTGGGTTGCGCACATGAAGTCCATGAACGTGCGGATCTGTATCGGCAACGTGTTCTCACACTGCCCAGCAGCCATGGAGGGTTTCGCAACCTCTAGGGATTTCGAATCCATGAGCGTTTCAAGTTCGGCCGATGCGTCTTGACGCATCTGGTCTGCGTCGTTACCCAAGGATGCCTCGTCCGGACCGAGGGCGCCAAGCACAACCGCGCTAGAGGACTTATCCAAGCCGCCGTACTGCCCGGCGTCATCGGTCAGCTCCCGCAACTTAGCGTTGTCGTTGAGGTACATGCTGAGGAAACGCAACTGGTCAAGCCTGCGCACAGGGTCAGCGCCTTCGCCATTGTCCGGGGTGAGGTCTGTTGCGATCACGTGCAGGGTCTCGCCGTCAACTTTCAACGGGATGTCCCACATGCTCGTTGAGTTCAGCGGAAGAACCGACCTCACAAGCTTCGAGTACTTCTCAGTATCGAGGCTGTTGCCCGGTACGTCATCCCAGGTCAGGTCATTGAACGTACGGACTTCGTCCTGATCGATGGGGTAACGCGAGTACAGGACCATCGAGCGTTGTCCCTCAAAGTCTCCCGCACCGAAAGCGTCTCCGGGGTCCCCTGTTGTGCCGTTTCCGTTGAGGTCGGCACCGGCCTGCACGCCCGCATTCGTTGTTGCGGAGTAGACGTACTTGTACTCGATCGAGGAAAGTTCCTTGGATCCTGCATCAGCACCCGCATCGGCGTTCGCTTCGGCGCCGTCGGTTTGTGCCTGGCCGAGGTACTGTTCATTGAAGATGTCAGCGACGTGGCTGTCCGTATCGATGTCAGTGACCAGGAGAACATCCGGGCGCGTCTGCTGGACGCTGCGGGCGAGCATCTGAGCGGCGGTGTCGTTACCGCCTTCGAGGCGCTCGGCGAGCGCCCCTTCTCGCTCTTCACTCAGGCCGGCGCTCACGGTAGCTACACGAAGCGATGCTTTGCCGCTGTCTTGTTTTGCGGTGTGCTGCTTTCCGGTGTGCACCATTGAGGCGTTCGCCCCAACGGTAAGCACTTCAGGTTTGAGGTTCAGCGTTGCCGCTGTTGCTTGTGGGGCGACGCCCAGCGTGATGCCGAACAGGGCCGCTGCGGCGGCCGCATAGAAACGTCGCATACTTCCACGGTAGAAGGTTTCGGCTCAGATGCAAGAAAAACTAAGACTGCACAGGGTGTTCACAGTTTGATTGTTATCGGCGTTTTGCCTTGCAATCGCGCCGATCTGGCGTGTTCAATCCCGCGCGACGTAACCTGAAGGGGTGGTTATCGGTATCTAATCGTGACCATTCCGTGACCTGAAGTCTCGTTGTTCGGAGGACTAAGCATGCACCGCTTCCGCAACAGTCGCGTCTCTGATGTGAAGATTGACTGGCCGGCACTCAAGGACATCCTGGTTGATGCCGGCTACGCCTCGCGCCCTGTGGGTGTTTTGTTCGCGGATCATTTTCACGCGAATGCCGAAAGCCTTGTCAAGCGTCTCAAGAAGGCTTCCACTCTGCGCAGTAACATCCGCACTAACACCGGCACTAACACCGGCTTGTCCCCTACGGTTCGGGTTGCGAGTAAGTCGCTGCGCATCCGTAAGGCGCTCGATGCCGCACTGCAGACTCCTGGTTTCGCTGGGATTCTGGGTTTCACGCTGGCGGAAGCCGTGTGGCTTGCCGAAAAGGGTTATCAGGACATCGTGGTTGCGTACCCGAGCGTGAATGCCGAAGCGATTGCGGCGTGGACGGCGAGCGAGGCCGCGCTGCAGCACGTGACCCTCATGGTCGATGATCCGCAGCAGCTGGAGATTATCGATCACCTCGCCCCCGGCCATCCGGACCTCAAGGTCGCTATAGAGCTCGATGCGGCTTACCGTCCCGTACGCGGCGTCATGGTGGGTGCGGCACGTTCGCCGCTATCCAGCCCGGAGGAGGTGGCCAGGCTGGCGGCCCACATCGTGGGCAGGAAGGGTTTCACGCTGGATGGGCTCATGGCCTACGAGGGGCAGATCGCAGGCGAGGCGAACGCGGGGAGCTCGCCGCGGCAAGTGATCTTGCGGCGCATCCAGACGGCTTCCGCGAAAGAGATCGCGCAACGGCGTGCTGAAACCGTCGATGCTGTCTCCGAGATCGCTCCGTTGCGTTTCGTCAACGGCGGCGGGACCGGTTCGATCGAGACCACCGGGACCGAAGCTGCCATCACGGAGGTAGCGGCAGGCTCCGGGCTCATCGGCCCCGGTCTATTCGACCACTACACCGCTTTCAAACCAGCGCCGGCCCTCGCGTTCGGGATGGATGTTGTACGCCGCCCCAACAAGAACACCGCAACAGTGCTCGGCGGGGGCTGGGTCGCCTCCGGGCCGCCCGGTCCAAGCCGGCTACCGAGGGTCGCGTGGCCACCCAACGTCACCTACCGCGCAACTGAAGGTCCCGGTGAAGCGCAGACCCCGCTCACCGGACGAGGCGCTCGCGGCCTTGCAATCGGCGATGTCGTGTGGTTTCGGCACGCGAAAGCCGGCGAAGTATCGGAACGCCTCAACAGCGTTGTAGTCATCTCAGGCTCAGAAGTCATCGACGAATGGCCCACCTACCGTGGCGAAGGGAAAGCATTCCTATGAAAACCAATCCCCACACCAAAAAGGCCGGCACCCGCGCCAGCCGGGCCAGCGCCCGCGCTTCCAACAAGACCGCCCGCGCCGTAACCCGAGGTAAAGAGTGGACCAACTGGTGCCGCCTCTACCGCAGCGAACCAGCCGAGGTTTTCACCCCGCGTGATGAAGCCGAGCTCGCGGCACTGCTGGTGCGCGCCTCAGAAGAGAAACGCACCGTCCGCCCTGTGGGTGGAAGCCACTCCTTCACCCCGCTAGCGCACACCGACGAGATCCTGCTCGACATGCGGAACTTCCACGGCCTCTACGCAGTCGACCCACTGGGCGGGACCGTAACGCTCGGCGCCGGAACCCACTTGTGGGAGCTACCAGCCCTACTGGAACCTTATGGGCTCGCGTTAGCGAACATGGGAGACATCGACCGGCAAACCATCGGCGGCGCACTGTCAACCTCAACCCACGGCACCGGCCTCGGATTCACCGGCTACGCGGGCATGATCCGTGCACTGCGCATCGCGCTACCAACCGGGCAGATCGTCACCGCGTCCCCCACCCAAAACGCTGAGCTTTTCGAGGCCGCACGCGTGGGTCTCGGCGCGCTCGGCGTCATCATCCACGCAACCCTCGCCGTCGTGCCCGCGTTCATCCTGCATGCAGAGGAACGGCCCGTGCCGCTGGCCGACACGCTCGAGAACTTCGTTGAGCTCTCCCGCGAACGCGACCACGTCGAGTTCTACTGGTTTCAGCACACTGACGTCGTGGCCCGCAAAATCAACCGCCGCTCCCCCGGCCTCGAAGGCGATAAACCGCTGTCTTCGTTCAAACACTGGCTCGGGGACGAACTGCTCAACAACGGCGGGCACCGCGCCATCTGCGAGCTCGGCAGGTTCGCGCCGAAAACCGTTCCGACGCTCAATAAACTCGCGGCACGCACGATGGGCAACCGCAGTTTCGCTGACACCTCCCATAAGGTCTTTGTCTCGCCACGGCGCACACGGTTCCGCGAAATGGAATACGCAATCGACATTGCCGACTATCACGAGGTTTTCAGCGAAGTGGTCCGCGCCGTCAACGCGTTCCCGGAAGGGATCACATTCCCGCTGGAAGTCCGGACTGCCAAAGGCGATGACGTGTGGCTTTCAACCGCTCACGGCCGCGACTCCGTCTACATCGCGGTTCACCGCTTCTACCGCGAAGACCACAGAAAATACTTCGCCGTGCTCGAAGACATCTTCAAAGCCGCCGGCGGGCGCCCCCACTGGGGCAAACTCCACACCCTCGGGCCAGAGGACCTCCACGAGCGCTACCCACATTTCGGCGACTGGCTCACCGTCCGCAAACAAGTAGACCCCAACGGGGTGCTCCTCAACAGCCACTTGTCCACGATGCTCGGGGTGTGAACATGCTCGGCGTGCAAAGCGGCAGCGTGTAAGCACAGCAGCTTCGAAAACACTTGAGCCCCGGCAGCACAGAAGCTTCGGAAACACATCAGCCTCGGAGCTGACGCATCGACGGCGTACCGTCTGGTCAGTTCCGAGGCTGATCTTTGTGTGGGCCCACCGGGGATCGAACCCGGGACCAACGGATTAAAAGTCCGGTGCTCTGCCAGCTGAGCTATAGGCCCCAGCTCCCTATCGTAAACGACACCACCGCAGTTTCCCTAACCCGCCCGTCACGATCGCTACCTCCTGGCCCCGCCACCGGCACCAGTCCTGTCTTAGATCCGGGGCCAACCGCCCCATCGTCGACACAAACCCGGCCCTGCCACCGGCGCAAACCCGACCCCGCCACCGGCACCAACCCGGCCGCGATCGCGCGTGTTCCTACACTGGAGGGGATGAATTTTTCGGCGCGCACCCACCACAAGCCAGCCGTGATGCCTCCCGAGCTGTTGGATCGTGAGGCGCCCGGCTCGGATCCGGCACATCATTCCGAGGCGGCACACCTGACTGCCCACGCTATCGTGCATCAGGGCCGTTCGGGGGTTGAGCCGGAGGTTCTGGACCGCCTCATCAAGCTCGCGGACTCGGATGGTCTGCTTGAGCTCGCCGAACTGTGGTCGGCCTCCCCTGCCGTTTCGCTGCCGGGTACGTTGTGGCGGCTGTATGTGCTGCGCCGGGCTGTCATGAACGATGCGCACCGCTGGTCCGCGCTGTTCCGCGCCGGTATGTCTGTGGATGACGTCACGGTTGTGGTTGCCGGGGTCGCGGACCCGCCGGGGCCTACCGAGGTGGTCGAGGTCACCACCGCGATCCTCACGGGCGCCTATACGGGAGACTTCGCCGTCGCGCTTGAACGCGCCGCCGCGTTCTGCCGGCTCGTCGCCGCCGGGCAGGCAGCCCACGCCGACAGCGCCGAGGCGCACGCAACACAGCATGCCCGCGCACTCACTGAAAGTTCGCGACGCTTAGCTTCCACCGCGTCGGACCTCGTCGCCTCAGCTGAAATGTGGCGCCGCAACCAACTCGAATAGCCCCGCCGCGGCCACACCAACCTGGCGCAAGGACTACCGGTATCCCCGCAGCGCTTGACGAGCACCCGGCCCCGTCTGCCACACTGGAGGGGACACCGGGCCGCAGGAGGCCCCGGGCTCCAAATATCTGCCGCTTCGAGCGGCCTTCCGCCGAGAGGCGCCCCCGGCCCGGTGTCTTTCAAATCCTGGCTTCTGTCAACGTCCGGGATCTTTGTCGCCGCACATTAGTTCGCGCATCGCTGCCTGCGCAGATCCCCCGCCGCTCAACGCGTTTGTCTGTTAACCTTCACTCATTAGACTGCCAGCTGTAACGTCCCCTTTGAGAATGAGGTTTCCGTGCGTTTGCGGCTGTTTCCTTCTGAGGCTCGAAGCCTCAAGTTGCTGGCCGGCATGTCTGAGCTGTTATACGAGGCCATCGGTTCGGCCGCCCAACTCATCTCTGCGCCTGCAACGGAACGGACCGCTTTGCGTGAAGCGATCAAGGAAAACCTGAACGAGGTTGATGACAAAACCTATACATTGCTCACGCATTTGCGTACCTCGTTCATCAACCCGTTGCCTCGGGAAGACCTGTTCACGTTCTCTCGCCACCTTCGCGCATCCATCGGTGCTGTCTCTAATGCGGCGGGCCTCATCCCGGATGCGATCCCGATGCGTTCAACCTCGCTGCCTGAGCTTCTTGAGCTTCTGGGCCAGCAAGCCAAAGTGTTACGGAAAGTTTTCGCGCATCTGGCGCAGCTGGACAACGTCGAAGACGATTGGCTGGACCTCATGGGGCTCACGACCCGCGGCCGCCACACGATCCGTACCTGGAAACTCGAAATCAGCGAAACCACCCGCGTACAGACCGCTTTGTCTCAAACCATGTTGCTCGATGACGTGCGTGAAGCCCAGTACGAACTGATTCAGGCGATGAACCACCTTGGGACCATCCTGGTCAAGGAATCGTAAATGGGTTTCCTTTTGGTGTGTGCGTGCCTGCTGTGGGCTTTGGTCACGTTCCTCAACGGTTTCCATGACGCGTCCAACGCTGTTGCGACCTCGGTGCGTACACGTGCTTTGACCCCTGGTATCGCAACGATTGTTGTGGCCGGTTTCGCTGCGGCCGGCACGTTTCTCTCGACGGGGCTGGGGATCGCGTTTCAAGACCAATTCGAGCTGGCTTTGGCGCCCGGTCCTGCGGGCCTCGTGATGGCGATGGCGGCGCTGGCATCGGCGGCTATGTGGGCTTTGTTCACGTGGTGGCGTGGACAACCGACCTCCCAAACCCACGGGATGTACGGCGGGCTTGTAGGCGCCTTGGTAGCGGCGATAACGATGGGCCACATGGAGAACACGGGCGTGTGGCTGACCTTGTTGTTGGCGATCCTTATTCCGCTTGCGGTCACGGTGCTTGTTGCGCCACTGTTGTCGATACTGATCATGATCCCGGCGGCGTGGCTCATGCGGTATCAGACACCGAAATCTGCTGACCGGATTGGCCGGGTTTCCCAGGCGATCGCGACCGCTGCGGTGGCGTTCGCTCACGGGCTGCAGGACGGCCAGCGTTTGGCTGTCTTCCTGCTTGTTATGACCGCTACCGCCGGATTAGATTTCGATTACGGTGACATGCATGGTTTCGAGATCATCACCGCGGTGATCCTGGGTGCGGGAATGCTTGTGGGAGGTTGGCGCATAACCTATACCCTCTCAACGCGGCTCGTGCAGCTGGACCCGTTGCGGGCAGGCATGGCGAAAGTTTCTTCTTCCCTGCTCGTGTTCTTCGGTTCGATCGCCTTCCACTTACCGATCTCTTCAACCCAGTCCGTCACAACTTCGCTACTCGGTGCCGGCCTCACACAACGTCACATGACCGTGAATCAGCGCCGCGCCGTTGAAGTCGCGGCTTACTGGCTCATGACACCGGTGGTGACCTTCCTCGTCAGCGCCGTCCTGTACCTCGCCGCGTCCCCACTCATCGGGTAGCGCACCGCCGCCCAGCCTGCGCCGCGGCCAACCCGTCCAGCACCCAGCCAGCACATCTTCCGCTTAAACAGCGATGGTGGCGCCCGCTGTCTGCAGGCGCCACCATCGTGGTGTGGCTATTGTTTCGCCGCCGCTACTGCACGCTCGTAGCTCCGCGGCGTGGTTTAGCCGAAGCGGCCAGACACGTAATCCTCGGTGTCTTTCTGCTGTGGGTTGTTGAAGATCGTCGAGGTGTCGTTGTATTCGATGAGCTCGCCTGGCTTGCCGGTGCCTGCGATGTTGAAGAACGCGGTCTTGTCGGAGACGCGGGCCGCCTGCTGCATGTTGTGGGTCACGATCACCACGGTGAAGGTGTCCTTGAGCTCGTTGATGAGGTCCTCGACGGCGAGCGTGGAGATCGGGTCGAGCGCGGAGCACGGCTCGTCCATCAGGATCACGGACGGCTGGACTGCGATAGTGCGGGCGATGCACAGACGCTGCTGCTGACCACCGGAGAGACCGGAACCTGGCTTATCCAGGCGGTCCTTGACCTCGTTCCACAGGTTCGCGCCGCGCAGCGACTTCTCGACAATCTCCTCACGGTCGGATGAAGAGAGACGCTTGCCGTTGAGTTTGAACCCGGCGAGGACGTTGTCCTGGATGGACATCGTCGGGAACGGGTTGGGGCGCTGGAAAACCATGCCGACCTCGGTGCGGACACGCACTGGGTCAACACCTGAACCGTAGATGTTGTCGCCATCGAGTAGCACCTTGCCCTTGACGTGTGCACCCGGGATGACTTCATGCATACGGTTCAAAGTCCGTAGGAAGGTGGTTTTACCGCAACCGGATGGGCCGATGAACGCGGTAACGGAACAAGGGTCAATCGTCATGTTGACGTCTTTTACCGCGTGCGTGCTGCCGTAGTAGACGTTGAGGTCTGAGACGTCGATGCGCTTTGCCATAGTTTTTATTTCCTTCACTTTGACCTGGTGGTCAGTGGTTGGTGTGACCTGTGGTCAGTGGTCTATGAGAGGTCGTGTAGGGTGGCTGGCGTGTTCCGTACCACCCGGTTCCTTTAGCGGCCGGCCTGCTTCGGTGCGAACATCTTAGCGATGATGCGTGCCAGCAGGTTCAGCAGCATCACGATGATGATCAGGACAAGCGCTGCACCCCATGCGCGTAGGGTCGATGCGTCTTGCGCGGCTGGCGCTGCCGGGTAGTTCAGCTGGCGGTAGATGAAGACCGGTAGCGCCATCATCCAGTCCTTGAACAGGTTGAAGTTCACGACTGATGCGGTACCTGCGGTCACCAGGATCGGCGCGGTTTCACCGATGACGCGTGCGATAGCGATGGTGACGCCGGATGCGATACCGGATAGCGCGGTTGGGAGGACAACCTTCATGATGGTGCGCCACTTGCGTACGCCGAGTGCCGCTGACGCTTCGCGCAGCTCGTTCGGGACAACGCGCAGCATTTCTTCGGTTGAGCGGACCACAACCGGGATCATGAGCACTGACAAACCGATCGCTGCAGAGAAACCGATCAGCTGGGAGCCTGGCCGCATCTGGAACAGGTCGAGCATCACGTAGGCGGAGATACCGGCCGCGAACAGACCCGCGACGATTGATGGGATACCGGTCATGACGTCAACGAAGAAGCGGATGACCTTAGAGAGCCAGTTGTCGCGTGCGTATTCGACGAGGTAGATCGAGGTCAGCAGACCGATCGGCACGGAGATCACGGTGGCTGCGAGGGTGATGAGCAACGTACCGATGAGTGCGTGCTTGATACCGCCGATGAGCGGGCCGCCTTCGCGGGCGTGCTGGATGTCGGCGATCGCGATCTGTCCTTGCATGTCGGATGCGAAGAACCCTGGCGCGACGATCGCTTTGGAGCCGTTGGCGACAACGGTCCAGATGACTGAGACGAGTGGGACCAGCGCGATGAGGAACGCGCCGACGATGAGGTTGCGGGCTAGCGTGTTGGCCGCTTGGCGGCGGTTGGCTACCAGCAGGGTTGCAACGTAGTCGACGATCAGGAAGATGATCGCGGAGACGCAGAGCCAGCCTGCGATGTTGAAGCCGATGAGCGCTACGATGGCGGCGCCGAGGATCAGCGAGATGACGCCGATGAGTGGCTCGCCCCATCGTGGCATTTGTCCGGAGGTGAGGCGGCTACGGCCGTGGCGACGTTCCCCCTCTGATGTGGTTTTGGTGCGCTGTTCGGTCGCGTTCACTGGTTTTACCTCAGACTTTTGGGAGCTGTGTTCGTGATTCGGGCGGGTCATGTTAGTTAGCTCCGTCGAATTCTTTGTGACGGGACACGATCCACCGTGCGATCAGGTTCACGATGAGGGTGATGATGAAGAGGACCAGGCCGGCCGCGATGAGTTCGTTGGCGCGTAGGCCGGAGGACTCTGGGAAGTGCAGGGCGATGTCTGCCGGGATGGTGGAGTTACCGGAACCGATGAGGTTGATGGTAAGGCCACCTGCGGAGAGCACCATTGCGACTGCCATGGTTTCGCCGAGGGCGCGGCCGAGGCCGAGCATGATTGCGGAGACGACGCCGGCGCGGGCGAATGGGAAGACTGCCATGCGGATCATTTCCCAACGGGTTGCGCCGAGTGCCAGCGCTGCTTCTTCGTGAAGTTTAGGGGTTTGGACGAAGATTTCGCGGGAGAGCGCGGTGATGATCGGCAGGATCATCACCGCGAGCACGACCGATGCGGTCATGAGTGTTCGGCCGGTCTGGGATGGGTCACCGAAGATCGGGATGAATCCGAGGTTGTCGTGCAGCCAGTTGAAGATCCCGACCATCGCTGGGCCGAGCACGGCCATGCCCCATGCACCGTAGACGACCGATGGGATCGCTGCGAGAAGGTCGATCACATAGCCGACCGTTTTCGCCATGCGGCGGGGCGCGAAGTGGGAAATGAACAATGCAACACCAACTGCGACTGGTGTTGCTAGGAGCAATGCGATGCCGGCGGCGATGAGGGTACCGATCGCTAGCGGCAGGACGTAGTTGAGGAAGCCCTTGCCGCCTGTGATGTCTGCTGGGTCTGCAGTCAGCGCCGGAATGGACTGGGTGACCAGGAAGACCGAGACGAAGACGAGGATGACAAGGATGATGATGCCGGCTACCAAGGCGGTGCCGGAGAATACTTTGTCTCCGACTCGGCCTTTCGCCTTTTCATCGAGCGGGCCACTCTTTGGTGCCAGCGATGGGGAAGTCACGAGATTGCTCCTGTGCGGGTGAATCCAGTGGGATGTGGGGGCTTAGATGCGTGGTCGGG
>NZ_KV788976.1:29402-44653 GCF_001807395.1 Arthrobacter sp. HMSC06H05
GGCCGGCATTCAAGCCGGCCGCCCGTCACAGGTATGCGTTACTCGGCGACCTTGATGGCGTCGATTGCCTTTTCGGCGTCCTTACGCATTGCTTCGGTCATTGGTGCGGAGCCAGCAGCTGCCTGGGCAGCGTTCTGGCCGTCTTCGCTGACCACGTAGTGGCCCCATGCCTGGACCATGTCCACGGTCGACTGATCCTTATAGGTGGAGCAGTAGATGTGGTAGGAGACAAGGACGAGTGGGTAGGTGCCCTCTTCGGTGGAGGTGCGGTTGATGCGCACAGCCATGTCGTTCTCGTTCTTGCTTTCAACGCGGTCCGAGATTTCAACAGACTTAGCTGCTGCTTCTTCCTCTGGGGCCTGGAAGTTCTCGCCGACCTTGATCTTCGCAAGGGTCAGGTCGCCAGCTGCGGACTTGTCGGCGTAGCCGATAGCGCCGTTGCTCTTCTGGACAACACCAACCAGTGCGGAGGTGCCCTGTGCCGCTTCGCCGCCGAGGTCGGATGGCCACTCTTCGACGTTACCTGCTGGCCAAGCGTCCTTAGCGTTCTCAGCGAGGTAATCGGTGAAGTTGTCGGTGGTACCGGACTTGTCAGCGCGGTGCACTGGGATGATCTTGGTGTCTGGAAGGTCAACACCCTCGTTGAGTGCGGCGATCGCTGGGTCGTTCCAGGTGGTGATGTCCTCAGCGAAGATCTTCGCCAGCGTCTCGGCATCGAGGTTGATCTCGTCAACGCCCTCGAGGTTCACGACGATCGCGATTGGGGAAATGTATGCAGGGATGTTGATTGCGCCCTCTGGGCCGCACATCTTCTCTGCGTCAGCAACTTCTTCTTCCTTGATGGAAGCGTCGGAGCCTGCGAAGGAAGCCTGGCCGGAGAGGAATGCCTTACGGCCAGCACCGGAACCAGCTGGGTTGTACTGGACGTTGAGGTCCTTCTGGGATTCCTTCAGACCAGCGGTCCATGCGCCAATAGCGGATTCCTGCGAGGAAGCGCCAGCACCGGAAAGGGTGCCGGAAACCTGCTTGGCGTCGCCGTTGCCGGAGTCTTTGTCCGAGGAGCCGGAAGTGTTGTTTGCCTGGCCACATGCGGTGAGGCCCAGGGCCGCGATGGACAGGATTGCAGCCGTACGGCCGAAGTGCTTAATCTGCACGGTCTTTCTCTTTCATTCCTGGGGAGGCGAGTGCCGCGGTTTTGCGGCGACGCTCTAGACGCTAACCACGCAAGGTAACGGAACCTGTGGCCTTATGTGAACAACAGGTGAACTATTTGGGGTGGTGTAAGAATGGAGGATAGATATTGATCACATTGGGTGTAAGGAGGTGCGCGGGATGAGCACACGCAGCAAGCGGAAGCTACCCCGCGCATCGAGCGCAGCCATGCGCCACCTCAAGGCCCGCCTCAAAGGTGGCCTCCGCCGGGTACAGATCTCCATGACCCGGATCATCTTCGCGACAGTCGGGTCAGTGTTCTCTTTCTGGTTCGCAGAAAAAGTGCTCGGCCACCAACAACCGATCTTCGCCGCAACCAGCGCCCTCATCGTGCTCGGCTTCGCGACATCATCCCACTTGCGCAGAACCCTTGAGGTCGCGCTCGGGTGCACGCTCGGCATCGTGTTAGGCGACGTGCTGATGACGCTGTTGGGCAGGGGCGTATGGCAGGCCGCGATCGTCGTGTTCCTCTCCCTCGTGCTTGCACGCTTCCTTGACCCCGGCGTGATCTTCGCAACCCAACTCGGCGTCCAATCCCTGCTGGTTGTGCTGCTACCCATCCCCTACGGCGGCCCGTTCACCAGATCCATCGACGCGATCATCGGCGGCACCGTGGGCCTACTCTTGATGCTGATGTGGCCACGCGACCCACGGCGAGCGCCAGCGGCGAAACTTTCGGGCCTGCTGCGGGAGGTCAGTCAGTGTTTCCGTGAGTTGGGTGAAGCGCTTGAGCGTTCAGATTCGCAGGCCGCGTGGCACACGCTGGTGCGGGTGCGTAACGCTAGCACGCTGGTTGATCAGGCGCGGCAAGAGATCAAGACCTCCAACGATTACGCGAAGTTGAGTGTTTTGGGGCGGCGGCACCGTCATGAGTTGAGTGATCAGGAGCAGCTTTTGGAGGTTGCTGACCTGATTCTGCGTGGGCTCAACGTGGTGGCTCGGCGTGCCGCGGGGCTTTTGAACACCTTGGCGCCCGATGCGGAACAACGGGAACGCTTACACACTCTGTTTGAGGGGTTCGCTGATGCGATGAACGCTTTGGCGAACTCGGCAGCGGAGACCTCAACGGGGTCTGCGAACATGATGCGGCGCCGTGCCCGCTCGATCATGGAGGAGGTCGTGGGCGACTTGGATGCGGCCTCGTGGCGTGCCGAGACCATGCAGTTGACCACGCTGATTATGCTGTTGCGGCCTACTGCCGTGGATATTCTGCACGCAACCGGAGTCCCGCGCGACGCCGCATCGGAATACCTGCCCCGCATCTAGCGTGCGTTGTTGCGGCGGGGTTGCTGCTGTGGCGGGATGCTTTGGCGGAGCGGGCCTGCGTGAACAAAGTGTCAGGGTATCTGCGTAGGGTTGGGGCATGAGTTCTTCCGGGAAAAAGGCGTCCCGAAAGTCGAGTGAGTTTCGGTGCCAGGAGTGCGGGTGGGCGACCATCAAGTGGGTTGGTCGTTGCCCTGAGTGCGGGACGTGGGGATCTGTTGAAGAAGTTGGCCCTGAGCTGGGTCAGCTGACTCAGGTGCGTTCAGCGGCTAAGCCGGCTCAGAAAATCGCTGACATCGATTCGCAGCCGGCGGTGCATCGGGCTACTGGCGTGGGTGAATTCGACCGGGTCTTAGGTGGAGGCTTGGTTCCAGGCGCGGTGATTCTGCTCGCCGGGGAGCCTGGCGTGGGTAAGTCGACCCTGTTGATCGATGCGGCGGCACGGTCTGCCCGTTCTGGTTTGAAGGTCCTCTATATCTCGGGTGAAGAGTCCGCCGCGCAAGTGAAGTTGAGGGCTGAGCGCATCGGAGCCATCTCGGATGATCTGTATCTAACCTCGGAAACAGACCTGGGGACCGCGTTGGGCCAGGTTGAACAGATTGAGCCGGACTTGTTGATCGTGGATTCGGTTCAAACCCTGGCATCTGCCGAGGTTTCCGGTTCAGCGGGCGGGGTCTCACAGGTGCGTGAAGTCGCGTCCGCGTTGATCGGTACCGCTAAAACTAAAGGCATCACCACAATCGTTGTGGGGCACGTGACCAAGGAAGGCACCATCGCCGGGCCGCGTCTACTTGAGCACCTGGTGGATGTGGTGTGTCAGTTTGAAGGCGAGAAACACTCACGCCTGCGGCTTCTACGCGCGGTCAAGAACAGGTACGGCCCCACCGATGAGGTCGGCTGCTTCGACCTGACTGACTCCGGTATCGAGGGGCTAGCCGATCCGTCCGGGCTGTTTCGTACACGCACCATCCAACCCGTTGCCGGCACGTGCCTCACCGTGACCGTTGAAGGCCGCCGCCCACTCATCGCTGAAGTCCAGGCGCTAGTGACGGCGGCGACCACGCCGTCACCGCGTCGTAGTACAACCGGCCTCGATTCTTCCCGGGTCTCGATGCTGCTAGCTATCTTGGAATCCCGAGCAGGGCTCGCCTTAGGCCAGACAGATTGCTTCGTAGCAACCGTGGGCGGTGTCCGGTTGACTGAGCCCGCAATCGACCTTGCGGCGTGCCTCGCCGTGGCCTCGGCGGTAGCGAACCACCCTCTGGACCAACGCATGATCGTGTTCGGTGAAGTCGGTCTTGCAGGCGAGGTGCGTGCGGTACAGGATGTTAACCGGCGCATCGCTGAAGCGCACCGTTTGGGGTATCAGCGAGCGATCGTCCCCACCTCCCCCAACGGGCCCGGGAAAATCCCTGACGGAATGGAAGTCAGGACCGTAACGAGCCTCGCGGAAGCTCTACATTTAGCAGGTTTCACACCGGCCGGCTCATCCTAAATGAGGCCCCATCCGCCGGCGAGCGCTTCTAGAATAAAGATGAATGTTCGTGCGCGCTCCGCTGGCTCGGGGCTGCGCATCGCGATGTGAAAGGTACCCAACCCACGTGACGCCTCGTTATTCAGAACATGTGCGAGCCGAGCACTACCGGGCCGATGACCTGCGGCCTGAGCAGGCTGAGGCTCTGCGGCAGACGATGATCAGGCTCGCGCCCGGCACTGAGTTGCGCGACGGGCTTGAACGGATTGTGCGCGGCCGCACCGGCGCGCTCATCGTGCTGGGTTTCGACCGCGGGCTTGAGCAATTGATCACCGGCGGCTTCCCGATCGATATCGAGTTCTCTCCGACTAGGCTGCGGGAGCTTGCCAAGATGGATGGCGCGATCATCGTCTCCCGGGATGTCACCCGCATCCTGCATGCCGGAATCCACCTGGTTCCTGACCCGACAATTCCCGCGACGGAGACCGGAACCCGGCACCGCACGGCAGAGCAAACCTCGGTTCAGACCGGCTATCCGGTGATCGCGGTATCACAGTCGATGAACACCATCACCATCTATGTTGATGGGCAGCGCCACCAGCTTGAGGGTTCTGAGACGATCCTTGCGCGGGCAACGCAGGCGCTTTCGACCCTGGAGCGGTATAAGGCACGCCTGGTTGAGGTGACGAACGCGTTATCGAATCAGGAGATCGAGAACGTTGTCACGGTGCGCGATGTCGCGATGGTGCTCCAGCGGCTTGAGATGGTGCGCCGCATTTCAGAGGAGATCCGTGACGACATCCTTGAACTAGGTGTTAACGGGCGGCTCGTTGATTTGCACCTTGAAGAGCTCAGCACGGGCGCTGGGCCGTCGCTTTCGGTTGTTTTGCGGGACTACGCGAACGCGGCACGCCGTGCCGGTATCGGTGAGACGCTTGTGGACATCAACCAGGTAGAGCAACAACTTGCTGCCATGGACTCTCCGCATCTGGTGGACCTTGGGCAGATCGCGATGCTTTTGGGTTTCCCGGAGGGCGCCTCGGATCTTGACCGTCATGTTGAGCCGCGCGGTTTCCGGCTGCTGTCCGGTATTACTTCGTTGCCACAGCATCTTGTGGAGCGGGTGGTTCAGCGTTTCGATGGCCTGCAGGAGCTCATGGCCGCGAACGTCGATGAGCTACAAGAGATTGAAGGGGTCGGCGAAAGCCGCGCCCGCAGCGTACGAGAAGGGCTAAGCCGTTTCGCCGAAGACAGTCTGTTGGAACGCTACCGCTGACCCGCCGGCATGCGGAGGCTGGCGCGGTGGCTACTTCAGCAGGAACGCGGCCGGTTCGGATTCGTTGGAGCCTAGGCTGACTTTGAGTTTGTAGGTACCTGGTAGCGGTTTTGCTGAAATCGGTTGACATTCGGGCAGGGACCGTACTCTGTTCCACGTGAAACGGGCGTTTTCCTCTTTGCCTTTTTCAAGCTTGAGCTTGATGTCTTCTGCGTCTTTTTGGCAGTCACGGGTCGAATAGATTCGGTCGGAGCCGGAGGTCACCACGAACTCTTGTTGGCTGGTGCCGACGTTCATGGTGCAGGGGACGTCACCGGTGTTTTTGATTTTGAGGATCAGTACGGGGTTTTCACCCGCGCCATAGGATTTCTTGTCGGTTGCTGCGCTGACTTTGATGTCGCCGTCCGCGCATTCTTGGCTGCCGTCGGGCCGAGGGCTGGGCCGCCCCTCCCCCTCTTTCTCATCTTTAGCATCACCAGTGCTCTTATTATCTTCGGCATCACCAGTGTTCTTATCTTTAGCATCGCCAGTGCTGCTATTTTCTTCGCCCGACTGTTTCGAGCCTTCCGCGGCTTGCTGCTGCTGGCTTTGTTCTTGACTTTGTTCTTGCGCTTGGGTTTTGCCTCCACCGAAGACTCCGGAAACCCATTTAACGACACTCACGATGCCCAAGGTTATTAAGGTGAGGAGGATCAGCAGAATAATCAGTGCCACAATACGGCGACGTCGATACGTGGCTGCAGACGGTTTCTGGTTCTCGGTGGCCATGCCTCCAGGATAATCGGCTAACCATCCCTGACGAGCTAGCCGCCGTATGATGACACACGTGTCCACCCACAACCCAAACCCCACAATGCCCTCCGCCAGCGTGGTCCGCGCACGCGTCAACGAATGGTTCCAAGCCCACGGCCGTGACCTTCCGTGGCGCCGTCCTGAGGCGAGCCCCTGGAGCATCCTCGTTTCGGAGATCATGTTGCAGCAGACCCCGGTGGTGCGGGTTCAGCCGGTGTGGGAGGAGTGGATGCGACGCTGGCCTACCCCGCATGATCTCGCGGCTGAGCCCGCCGGTGAGGTCCTGCGCGCTTGGGGTCGCTTAGGCTATCCGCGCCGTGCGTTGCGTTTACATGCTTGTGCACAGGCGATCGTCACGGAGCACGCTGGCGTGGTTCCCCGCGATCTTCCGACCCTGCTTTCTCTGCCCGGTATCGGCGAGTACACGGCCGCGGCGGTCGCGTGTTTCGCATACCAGGTCCCGGCGACCGTGGTTGATACGAATATTCGCCGGGTTGTGGGTCGCGCTTTTCACGCTAAGGCGCTGCCGGGGCCTTCGATGACTCGGGCGCAGTATCGTGAGGCTCAAGCATTGATGCCGGCTCACCCGAATGAGGCGGGGGATGCGGCGGATGCGTCGTTCACGTCTGCGGAGGTCGCTGAGGCGAATACGTGGAATGCGGCCTCGATGGAGTTGGGTGCGCTGGTGTGCACGGCCCGGGATCCGCGGTGTGGTGAGTGCCCGGTGGAGTCTGTGTGTGCGTGGGTTGCTGCAGGGAAGCCGGCAGCGGATTACGTTCCGCGTGGGCAGGCGTGGCATGGGACGGACCGGCAGGTGCGTGGCCGGATGATGGCGGTTTTACGGGAGTCCGATGGCCCGGTTCCGTACGGTGTGCTCGTTACGCGTGATGGTGCGGAGGGGGCCGCGCAGGAAGTCGCGGAGGCGCATTTGCGTTCTGCTTTGGCTCAGTTGGCTTTGCTTGGTGCCGACGATGCGCAGCGGGCTTCGTGCGCCCGCGGACTTATTGAGGATGGGCTGGCGGTGCTGACTACTTACGGTGAGGTGTCACTTCCCGGCTAGGTGGCTTCCGGCGGCGACCGCTGAGAGCGTGGATATATGCCCCGCACCCCTCAATTCCGGCGCAGCTCAGCCCTGGCGCACCTTAATCTTGGCTCATGAGCGGGGTGATTCGTTCTTCGACGTCTTTGAGCGAGGTGATCATCCGGGTGTTGCCGAGGGTGTTTTGTTTGACGCGTGCGAGGTCGAGGAACTCGGCGACGCCGTCGTCAGGTGAGCGGAGGAGTTCTTGGAACACTTCGGGGGCTACGGCGTCTTGTTGGTCCATGACTTCGAATCCGTGTTTTTTGAAGAATTCGACTTCGAATGTGAGGCAGAAGACCCGGTGGATGCCGAGGTCTCTGGCGTCTTGGAGTAGGTGTTCCAGCAGCATTGCGCCGCATCCGCGTCCGGCGGCGTCTGGGTGGACGGCGAGTGTTCGGATTTCGCCGATGTCTTCCCACATGACGTGGAAGGCTCCGCAACCGATGATGCGCCCGTCGGCGTCTTCGGCGACCCTGAATTCTTGTAAGGATTCGTAGTAGGCGACGGCTTCTTTTTCCAGCAGGATCCGCTGTTCGGCGTATGGGCGTACGAGGTCTCGGATGAATTTCACGTCTTGTGAGCGCGCTGGCCGGACGGTGATCGCGTTGGGGTTGTGTGTTGCTGGGGTTGCCATGGTGTCCATCGTAGTTTGGTGGCCTCAATATAAAGGCCTGTTAAGGCTGCGCTCAGTTATGACTGGGCCGTATTATGACTAGGCCCTGCTAAGGCTATGCCCTGTTAACTGACTGAGCTGTGCCCCCTTCCCTCACGGGACGCGGGGCACAGCTCACTCATGCGTTCGATGCGCTAGGTGCCTGGCCTGTAGGCGTGGCGGCCGGCGCCTGACTCGCCAGTACCCGAGCCTGACTCGCCTGAACCCGAACCGGAGTCAGATCCTGAACCGGTCTCTTCCGAGCCGGTTGGTTCGGTGGAGCCGGCGAGGATCGCGGCTGGGGTTGGTTTGCCTTCGAGCTGGTCTGGCCCGTCGACTGCGGTGAAGGTCAGCTTGCGAGCGTCGTCTTCGCCTTCGACGTCTACAACAACGGTCTGGCCTGGCAGCAGGTCTCCGAAGAGGATCTTCTCGGACAGTGGGTCTTCGACGTCGCGTTGGATGGTGCGACGTAGTGGGCGGGCGCCCATCGCTGGGTCGAAGCCGCGGTCTGCGAGCAGGTCGCGTGCAGGTTGCGTGACGGACAGCGAGATCGAACGTTCGACGAGCCGTTCGGCAAGCCGGTTGGTGAACAGGTCCACGATCTGGACGATCTCGCTGTGCTGCAGCTGCGGGAAGACTACGATGTCGTCAACACGGTTGAGGAACTCTGGCCGGAAGTGCTGGCGTAGCTCTTCCTGGACTTTGGCCTGCATGCGTTCGTAACCGGTTTGGACGTCGGTGGTGGATTGGAAGCCGGTCATCACGCCCTTGGAGATGTCCCGGGTACCGAGGTTGGTGGTCATGATGATGATCGTGTTCTTGAAGTCGACCACGCGGCCTTGCGAATCGGTCAGGCGGCCATCTTCGAGGATCTGCAGTAGCGAGTTGAACAGATCAGCGTGGGCCTTTTCAACCTCGTCGAACAGCACGATCGAGAACGGGCGGCGGCGTACCTTTTCGGTCAGCTGACCGCCTTCTTCGTACCCGACGTAGCCCGGAGGCGCACCGAACAGGCGGGAAACGGTGTGCTTCTCTGCGTATTCGGACATGTCGAGGGTGATGAGGGCGTCCTCGTCACCGAACATGAACTCGGCGAGCGCTTTAGCGAGCTCGGTCTTACCTACACCGGTTGGGCCTGCGAAGATGAACGAGCCGCCTGGACGGTTCGGGTCTTTGAGGCCGGCGCGTGTGCGGCGGATCGAGCGGGCGATCGACTTGATCGCTTCGTCCTGGCCGATGACGCGCTTGTGCAGTTCCTCTTCCATGTTGAGTAGTCGCGTGGACTCTTCTTCGGTGAGTTGCACAACCGGGATGCCGGTCGAGGAAGCCAAGACTTCGGCGATGACCTCTGGGGTGACCTCAGAGATTTCGTCGAGGTCGCCGTTCTTCCATGCGGCTTCCTTTTCTTGGCGCTCGGTGATCAGGCGCTGCTCTTCGTCGCGGAGCTTGGCCGCTCCTTCGAAGTCTTGGGCGTCGATCGCGGATTCTTTTTCGCGACGGATTTCCGCGATTTTCTGGTCCATCTCTTTGAGCTCTGGCGGGGCGGTCATGCGCTGGATGCGCAGGCGGGCGCCGGCTTCGTCGATGAGGTCGACGGCCTTGTCCGGCAGGAAGCGGTCGGAGATGTAGCGGTGGGCGAGCTGGGCTGCGGACTGCAGCGCTTCGTCGGTGATGGATACGCGGTGGTGTGCCTCGTATTTATCGCGTAGGCCGCGCAGGATTTCGACGGTGAGCTCGACCGATGGTTCCGGTACCTGGATCGGCTGGAAGCGGCGTTCCAGTGCCGCGTCTTTTTCGATGTGTTTGCGGTATTCATCGAGCGTGGTTGCGCCGATGGTCTGGAGTTCACCGCGGGCGAGCATCGGCTTGAGGATGCTCGCGGCATCGATCGCGCCTTCGGCGGCGCCGGCACCGACGAGGGTGTGGATTTCGTCGATGAACAGGATGATGTCGCCGCGGGTGCGGATCTCTTTGAGGACCTTCTTGAGGCGTTCTTCGAAGTCACCGCGGTAGCGGGAGCCAGCCACGAGGGAACCCAGGTCAAGCGTGTAGAGGTGCTTGTCTTTGAGGGTCTCTGGCACATCGCCGCGCACGATCGCTTGCGCGAGCCCCTCAACGACCGCGGTCTTACCGACGCCTGGCTCACCTATGAGCACGGGGTTGTTTTTGGTGCGGCGAGAAAGGACCTGCATGACGCGTTCCATCTCGTGTTCGCGCCCGATGACGGGGTCGAGTTTGTTCTCGCGTGCTGCGGCGGTGAGGTTGCGGCCGAACTGGTCGAGGACGGCGGAACCGGACGGGGTTCCGTCTTTCTGGTCGCGGGAGCCGCCGCCGGCTCCGGCTGGTTCCTTGGAGGAGTGGTAGCCGGAGATGAGTTGGATGACTTCTTGGCGTACGGCTTGTGGGTCGGCGCCGAGGCTTTCGAGTACCTGGGCTGCGGTGCCTTCGCCTTCACGGATGAGGCCGAGCAGGATGTGTTCGGTGCCGATGTAGTTGTGGCCCAGTTGGAGGGCTTCACGTAGGGAAAGTTCGAGGACTTTCTTGGCGCGCGGGGTGAAGGGGATGTGTCCCGTTGGCGCTTGCGAGCCTTGACCGATGGCTTCCTGGACCTGTTCGCGTGCCGCTCCGAGTGACACGTTGAGGGATTCCAGGGCTTTTGCTGCTACGCCTTCACCTTCGTGGATGAGGCCGAGCAGGATATGTTCGGTGCCGATGTAGGTGTGGTTGAGCATGCGCGCCTCTTCTTGGGCGAGCACCACAACACGACGGGCACGGTCCGTGAAACGTTCGAACATGCGCACACTCCTTTAATGACTTATTTCCGATGCTACGCATCGAAAGCAGTTGATTGGTCTGTGTTCACCATCAGGTGAACAGTTTGTGACCGTGTACGCAGATAGCAGAAGTCTGTGCCTTGGCTTCGAAGTCTGTGGACGCCTTAGCTGCGGTGTGCTTCGCGGTATTTCACGATGATCTCGTGGCTGAGGCGTCCGCGGTCGGAGACGTCGTAGCCTTTTTCTTTGGCCCATGCGCGGATGCGCGCTGCTTCATCGGATGAGTGCGGCGCGGAGCGGCGGCCGGCTTTGATGTAGGGGCGTAAGAATTCCCGTAGCTTGTTGAGGTTGTCTTGGGAAAGGTCGATTTCGTAGTGCATGCCTTCGAGGCCGAAATAAACCGTCGATTCTGCTGGCGTGCCGTCGATATCGTCGATCAGCGTGACTTGAACTTGGCGTGCCATAAATACTTCTCCACTCATTATTGAGTTCGCTTAAATTGAAAGGTCATCAAAATAAGCTTCGAATAAAAATACTACGCTACGCCGTTGAGGGTGTCAGATATTTTCTGACGGGTTTTCGCTATTTTTGGTTCTTAGCAGCCATTTCGGATTCGATTTCTTTCATCCGCTTCTCAACGGCGTCTTCGAACCGCGCGTCCGTGCGCTCTTTGCCCTTAGCTGCGGCTTCACGCTCGCGGCGGTCGGCGTTGACAATCGAGCGCATAACCCACCAGAAAATAAGGGCGAGGGTAATGGTCGGCAACAGTACTGAAACGTATGGGTAAATGGCGTCCCAGATTTCGGCCATGGCTATGCCTCCGGTTTCAGCAGCGGGAAGAGGATGGTCTCGCGGATGCCTACGTTGGTGAACAGCATGACGAGGCGGTCCACACCCAGGCCGGTGCCGCCCATCGGTGGCGCACCGTATTCGAGTGCACGCAGGAAGTCTTCATCGAGCTGCATCGCTTCGGGGTCGCCACCTGCGGCGAGCTCGGACTGATGCGTGAGGCGTTCCCGCTGGATCACCGGGTCGATCAATTCGGAGAACGCGGTGCCGCGCTCCATACCTCCGATGATGAGGTCCCACGCTTCGATGACACCGTCCTTGGAGCGGTGCTGGCGTGCGAGCGGCTGGGCTGCCGGCGGATAGTCGTAGACGAACGTCGGGTTGATCAGGGTTGGTTCGACGATCTCCCCGAACAGCTCGATCACGGCGTTCTGCTCATCCCAGTTCTCATCCCAGGCCACATCCTTTTCAGCAGCGACTTCCTTCAACACGTCGATGCCGGTTTCTGGGGTGATCTCGCGGCCCACAGCTTCAGATAGCGCCGGGTAGACGCTCACCCAAGCCCATTCACCGGAAAGATCGATCGTGGTGCCGTTTGGTCCCGGGATCTGTAGGCCGCAACCGATTTCCTCGGCGGCGGCGAGAATGATCTCCTTGAGGCGTGCGGCCATCACGAACTGATCCGCGTACGCCTCATAGAACTCGAGTGTCGTGAACTCAGGCGAGTGGGTCGAATCCACACCTTCGTTGCGGAAGATACGGCCCATCTCATAGACGCGGTTCACCCCACCCACCACGGTGCGCTTGAGGTACAGCTCGGTCGCGATACGCAACGTCATGTCCTGATCGAACGCGTTCAGGTGCGTCTCGAACGGACGCGCCGCGGCGCCGCCGTGGATGAGTTGCAACATCGGCGTTTCGACTTCCACATAGCCGTGGGAATCGAGTACGCGGCGGATCGCGCGGGTGACTGCGGCCCGCTTATAGATCATCTGGCGCGCTTCTTCACGCACGATGAGGTCTGCGTAACGCTGACGTACGCGGGTTTCTTCGTTGAGGTCAGCGTGCAAAACAGGCAACGGACGTAGCGCCTTGGAGGCCATCTGCCACCGCTGAGCCATGATGGACAGTTCCCCGCGGCGGGATGAGATCACGCGTCCTTCAAAGAACACGTGGTCGCCAAGGTCAACGAGGTGCTTGAAGTCTTCAAGCGCTTCCTGACCGACCTCCGCGAGCGAAATCATGACCTGCAACTGCACGGTCGAGCCGTCTTCGCCGCCCTCTTGGAGGGTAGCGAAGCAGAGCTTACCCGTGTTGCGCTGGTACACAACGCGCCCCACGACACCAACCACATCGTCGGTTTCTTCACCGCTTGCAAGATGCGCCCAGTATTCGCGCACGGTCGCCAGTGAATGGGTGCGGCGGACCCGTACCGGGTACGCCTGCTTACCGGAGTCAAGGATTTCCTGACGCTTGGCCAGGCGCACGGCGCGCTGGTCACGGTTGTCAACGGTCGATGTCGTTTCAGAAGAGTTAGCGTTGGCAGTCACGCCCACCATTCTAGCTGGCACCTCTGCGCTAGATAGAACTCAAAGCGCTGTACAGAACACTGCGCTGTATAGAACCCAGTCGCTGACCGGAACTCAAGGCGGGCGTGAGTCTGCCGGCTAACTGGCTACCAGATGCTGACGCGTTCTTCGGGTGCCAGCCACATTCCATCGCCTTCTTCGGTGCCGAACGCTTCGTGGAAGGCGTCCACGTTGCGGGCGGTCTGGTTGGCCCGGAACTCGGTTGGTGAGTGCGGGTCGGTCGAGACCATGGTGACCATGGACTCTGGGCGGGTGAGGCTCGCCCACACCCTTGCCCACGATGTGAAGAAGCGCTGGTTGCCGCTCAGCCCGTCGGTCTCTTCCTCGGGGTCGCGGCCGGTCGCCTTCATTTCGGCGAGGTAAGCCTTATGGGCGATTCCGAGGCCGCCGAGGTCGCCGATGTTCTCACCGAGGGTCAGCTCACCGTTGACGGTGTGCTCCGGCGCTTCTGGCGGGACGAGTGCCCCGTATTGTTCAACCAGGTTCTTGGTGCGGGCTTCGAAGGCGTTGCGGTCGTCTTCGGTCCACCAGTCGGTGAGGGTTCCGTCGCCGTCGAAGCGGGAGCCTTGGTCGTCAAAGCCGTGCCCGATTTCGTGGCCGATCACCGCGCCGATCGCACCGAAGTTGGTTGCGTCATCGCCGTTGAGGTCGAAGAACGGTGGCCGCAGGATCGCTGCAGGGAACGCGATTTCGTTGAGCAGCGGGTGGTAGTAGGCGTTGACGGTCTGTGGATACATGAACCACAGTTCACGGTTCACACCGTCCTCGATCTTCTTCAGCTCGCGCTGGAGCGTGAATTGGGCGATCGCTGCGACGTTGCCCGCCAGGTTTTCGGGGTCGACCTCGAGGGTGCTGTAGTCGATCCATTCGTTCGGGTAGCCGATTTTGGTGCGGAATTTCTCGAGCTTGATGAGTGCTCGCTTCTGGGTGTCTTCACCCATCCAGTCCAGCCCGGTGATCGAGGTGCGGTATGCCTCAATCAGACGGTCGACAAGATGGTCCATCCGTTCTTTCGCTGCCGGCGGGAAGTGTTCGGCCACGAAGATCTGGCCGATGTCCTCGCCCACGCCGGATTCGACGAACGCAACGCCGCGTTTCCAGCGTTCGCGCTGTTCGGTGGCCCCGCCGAGGGTGTGGGAGTAGAAGGACCAGTTTTCGGTCACGACGTCTTTATTGAGGTACGGGGCGCGTGCGCGCATCACGTTGAACGCGAGCAGTTCCTTCCATGCCTCAAGGGGTTGTTCGGTGAGCTCTTTGTTGAGCCCTTCGAGGAAACTTGGCTGCCACACGTCTACAACGGACCAGTATTTTTCTGAGATGCGTGAGCCGTCAAACCAGTTCCGCAACAGCGGGGCCAGCTCGAGCAGTTCGTCGCTGTTCATCTTGTTGTAGCGGGCTTGGGCGTCGCGGGTTTTCACGATGTCCCAGTGGTGCTTGGCGATCGCTGTTTCAAGATCGAAGATGCGGATAGCGGTACCTGCTGGGTCTGGGTATGCGAAGAGGGTCAGCATCCGCTCGATGTGAGCGTGGTAAGCCTCCCGGATGTCCTGGTAGGCGTCTTCGCGGTAGTATGCCTCGTCTGGTAGGCCGATGCCGCCTTGGAGGATCGTGAAGAGGTTTACCTCTGGGTCTTTGGCGTCGTTGGAGGCGCCGATGCTGAAGAACGCCTCGATCCCAACGATCGCGAACTCTCCTGCGAGCTTCATAAGGTGTTCGACGTCGTGGACGTTGTCGATTTTCTCCAGCAGGTCGCCCACGGGGCTGGTTCCGAGCGCTTCGATGCGTTCTTCCTCCATGAAGGAGTCCCATAGGCCAGCGATGCGGGCGTCGCGCGCGGCTTCTTCGTCGCTGCTATCGGCAGTGTTGCCGCCGTTGCTTTCGGCGGTATTGCTGCTGCCGTTGTTGGCTTGGCGTTGATGGTGGCGTGCTACAGCTTCTTCGACAATGTTCCGCACGTCTGCTTCTGCGCGGTCGCGTAGTTCGTGGAAGACACCGTAGGATCCACGATCGGATGGGATCTCGTTGCTGGTGAGCCATTCGTGGTTGACCCAACGGTACAGGTCGTCTTGTGGACGCGGCACGTCGGTGGCTTCGATGTCGGTGTTAGCTGTAGCGGTCATGTATATAACGCTACCGGGCGCCGGGTACGGGCTCCAAAGTGAAGCGGCGGGTTGTGGATGATGTGTTGGTGTTCGTGTGCCTCTTTAAAAGAAAAAGTGACAGGAGAAGAACCGAAAGGGGCTATCGGTCGCGAGCCGGTGGTGGTGGGGTGGCTCAAGCGGAACCGATAATCGGTCTCTTCTCCTGTCACGTTCGTGAAGTGTGTTCGGCGGTGTCCTACTCTCCCAC
>NZ_KV788977.1:0-107031 GCF_001807395.1 Arthrobacter sp. HMSC06H05
AGTGGTGGGGCTCGCGCGTTGTCTCTGAGCCCTATGTCCGGCTGAACCGAAGAGCCTGCGCTGGACTAGACGAATGCACCCGCTTTGCGCAGCGCATCGACATACGCATCAAGAGGCCTGCTGGCTGTGCGGTCAGCTTCAATTCGGGCGGTCATCCGGCCGGCAGCATCCCAAACGAAAGCCGTGCGCGTAGCGTGGCCGCGGTCAGCATCGAACGCATCCAAAGACTGAGCGAGCGCGCCGTGCGGCCAAAAGTCGCTCAACGCATCAAAGCCCAAACCCAGCTGATCTGACACGGTTCGTAACGTATAGCGTGAATCCACCGAACACGCCGCCACATACACTCCAGCGGCAGTCCATTCAGGCGAGACCTGCGCGAGCATACTCAGCTCCGAATGGCACACCGGGGTGAAACTCAACGGGAAAAAACTCAAAACCGTGATCTGCCCAACACGCTCAGAAAGCACAACCTCCTCGCCGTGTTGGTTCACCACGGGAACCGAGACAGCTGCCAACCCTGGCGCCGCCCCGGTAGGATTCACAGGCATTCAGTTGCGCTTCCGCTGCTGCAAACACACAGCAGACCACAACTCAGACACATCAACGGCACTCGTCCTATGAAGCCCTGCCGTCGGGGCTGCCTCCTGAATCTCAACAGCGGAAACATGGCCCTCCTCCCCCAGCTTCGGGGTCAAAAGCCACACAACACCGCCGTCATCAAGGTCCGTGAGGGCATCAACCATCGCATCGACAAGGTCACCGTCGCCGTCGCGCCACCACAACAACACGGCGTCGACAACCTCATGCTCGTCCTCGTCCAGAATCGGCTCGCCAGTGACCTCCTCGATCACCTCACGCAGCTCAAAATCGACATCCTCGTCATAACCGAGCTCTTGAACAAGGTGATCCCCAGAGATCCCCATCCGCTGAGCAGCACCCTCATACGGCGCCGTCCGAACGCTCACGTTTCAAATCCTTTTCAATAGAACAACGAAAACACTCCCCCGTTCGGGGTACACGTCCTAGAAAACACGTTTTCAGCGCGCAAAACAACTGAACGCGCCAAAACGGCTTGCCCACCGGACTACGATGGGAAGAAGAGAGTTCACTCAACCGTTGAAAACGGTGAAGGAACAAGAACCAGAACTGTCAGCACTAGAAAGGGAACGGCCTTGGCTCAACAGGACCATCACATCACCGACATCCGTAGCGGATTGGTGAAACATCTGTCTGACACCGACCCAGAAGAAACCAAAGAATGGCTCGAGTCATTCGACGGGCTCGTTGAAGCACACGGGACCGAACGCGCCGAATACATTGTGCGTTCCCTCCTGCAGCGCGCCGGCGCCAAGTCCGTTGCCGTGCCGATGGTCACCACCACCGACTACGTCAACACGATCCCGGTGGACCAAGAACCAGAATTCCCGGGTACTGAAGAACTTGAGCGTGCCTACCGCCGTTGGATCCGCTGGAACGCAGCAGTCATGGTCCACCGTGCACAAGCGCCAGGCTTGTCCGTAGGTGGCCACATCTCCACCTATGCAGGTGCCGCGACCCTCTATGAGGTCGGTTTCAACCACTTCTTCCGCGGCCCGGGCCACGATGGTGGCGGCGACCAGATCTTCTTCCAAGGCCACGCTTCCCCCGGTATGTATGCGCGCGCCTTCCTCGAAGGACGCCTCACTGACGAGCAGCTGGATTCCTTCCGTCAGGAGAAGTCGAAGGCACCAAACGGTTTGCCGTCCTACCCGCACCCGCGCATGATGCCTGACTTCTGGCAGTTCCCGACCGTTTCGATGGGTCTTGGCCCAGCGAACGCTATCTACCAGGCACAGTTCAACCGCTACCTGCACAACCGCGGCATCAAGGACACCTCCCAGCAACACGTTTGGGCATTCCTTGGCGATGGCGAAATGGACGAGCCAGAATCGCGCGGATTCCTGCAGCACGCCGCCAACGAAGGCCTCGACAACCTGACCTTCGTCATCAACTGCAACCTGCAGCGCCTCGACGGCCCGGTCCGCGGTAACGGCAAGATCATGCAGGAACTTGAAGCCTACTTCCGTGGCGCCGGCTGGAACGTCATCAAGGTTGTGTGGGGCCGTGAATGGGATGCCCTGCTGGAGAAGGACCACGATGGTTCGCTCGTGAACATCATGAACGAAACACCAGACGGCGACTACCAGACCTACAAGGCTGAGTCCGGTGCTTTCGTGCGTGAGCACTTCTTTGGTAAGTCCCCACAGACCAAGGCGATGGTCGAAGACATGAGCGACCAGGAAATCTGGCAGCTCAAGCGCGGCGGCCACGACTACAACAAGGTCTATGCGGCTTATAAGGCCGCTACTGAGCATAAGGGCCAGCCAACCGTGATCCTCGCCCAGACAGTCAAGGGTTACGGCCTCGGCACCCACTTCGAGGGCCGCAACGCGACCCACCAGATGAAGAAGCTCACCCTGCAAGACCTCAAGGATTTCCGCGATCACCTGCGTATCCCGATCTCGGATGAAGAACTTGAGAAGGATCCGGCGCGCCCGCCGTACTACCACCCGGGCATGGACGATGAAGCGATCCGTTACATGATCACCCGCCGCCAGGCGCTCGGTGGTTTCGTGCCGGAACGCCGCGAACGCACTTCCGCGATCGCTCTACCGGATAAGACCGCATACCGCGGCGCAAAGCGTGGTTCTGGCCGTCAGGAAGCCGCAACCACGATGGCGTTCGTGCGTCTGTTGCGCGATCTGATGCGTGACAAGGAATTCGGCCACCGCATCGTGCCGATCATTCCGGACGAGGCACGCACCTTCGGTATGGACTCCTTCTTCCCTACCGCGAAGATCTACAACCCGCAGGGTCAGAACTACGTTTCGGTGGACCGCGATCTGATGCTTGCGTACAAGGAATCCCCGCAGGGTGTCATTCTGCACACCGGCATCAACGAAGCCGGTTCCGTTGCGGCACTAACTGCGGCAGGTTCGTCGTATTCGACGCATCAAGAACCGATGATCCCGGTCTACATTTTCTACTCGATGTTCGGTTTCCAGCGCACTGGTGACAGCATTTGGGCTGCCGCTGACCAACTGGCACGTGGCTTCATGATCGGAGCGACCGCTGGTCTGACGACCCTCACCGGTGAGGGCACCCAGCACATGGATGGTCATTCGCTCATCTTGGCTGCGACCAACCCGGGTGTTGTCTCCTATGACCCTGCCTATGGCTACGAGATCGGTCACATCGTCCGTGACGGGCTTGAACGCATGTACGGCGGCGAGCACCCAGATCCGAACGTGATCTACTACCTCACGGTCTACAACGAGCCGATCAAGCAGCCGGCAGAACCTGATGACGTCGATGTTGAAGGCATCTTGAAGGGTATCCATCAGGTGTCTAAGGGTGAGGCTGACGGCCCAACGGTTCAGCTGCTCGCTTCCGGTGTTGCCGTTCCATGGATCTTCAAGGCACAGGAGTTGCTCGCTGAGGACTGGGGTGTCAACGCTGATCTGTGGTCCGTGACCTCGTGGTCGGAGTTGCGTCGCGACGGCCTGCGTGCTGAGAAGCAACGCTTCCTGCACCCTGAGTCCGATGCTCCGGTTCCTTACGTGACCGAGAAGCTCCAGGGCGCGGACGGTCCGTTCCTCGCGGTCAGCGACTATCAGCACCATGTGCCGGATATGATCCGCCGTTTTGTGCCAGGCGACTACACGACGTTGGGTGGCGATAATTTCGGTTTCGCCGATACTCGTCCTGCGGCTCGCCGCTACTTCCACATCGATGCCGAGTCAATTGTTGTCCGTGCGCTCCAGCAGTTGTCGGACCGCGGCGAGATCGATAAGGATGTTCCAGCTCAGGCGATCAAGAAGTACGATCTGCTCGATGTCAACGCTGGTTCGACCGGCGGTGGCGGCGGCGACGCCTAAGCCACATCAGCTGACCTAGCTCTAGGGTGAGGCGGCTTGCGCACCACGTGCGTAAGCCGCCTCACATCGTTAGCATTAGCAACACCAAGGAATCTAAAAGCCGTCAGGAGGGACAAGCATGCTTAACATGCCCGGTGAAGACGGCGTTACCAACAGCGGTGTTCCTGATGGCAATGGCGCTTTGCAAGAGACCGGGCTACATGCGTCCGAGCTGGTCACCGAATCCGGTGGGAGGGAAACGCACCCGGCTGGCACATCGATCCCTTCGCAACGTTCCTTACGTCTTGCCGCAACAGTGTCTCAGGCACCGGTTGCGGTGGAGCGGCTCAAAGCACAGGTTGGCCAGCTCTCAACCCTTGCGTTGAACGCATTGGATCAGCAGTTGCCGTGGTATCGCTCGCTTCTACCTGATCAGCGTTCCGCCTTGGGGCTGGTTGCTCAGCGCGGTATCACGCATTTTGTGCAGTGGTGTCAAGACCCTGACACCCCGGCGTGGGTTCTGGCGGACGTGTTCGGTTCCGCTCCGAGTGAGCTCTCCCGCGCTATCTCACTGCAGCGTGCGCTGCAGCTGATCCGTACCGTGGTTGGGGTTGTCGAGGACGAGGTTCCCGAACTGGCTGAGGCTTCCGAACAGCCTGCCCTGCGGGAAGCTGTGCTGTTGTATTCGCGTGAGATCGCCTTCGCTGCAGCCGATGTGTATGCACGCGCCGCTGAACGTCGCGGCGCATGGGACTCCCGGTTAGAAGCGCTTGTTGTTGATGCTGTGTTGCGTGGTGAGGGCGCTGACGCGTTGCGTTCCCGATTATCTGCGGTGGGTTGGCGTTCCGTGGATTCGTTTTGCGTTGTTGTGGGCCGCACTGCTGGGGAATCAACCGCGAATAATGTGGCTGACATCCGGCGGGCGGCGATGCGCGCCGGCAAGGACGCAGTCATCGGGATTCAGGGCGAGCGTTTGCTGGTCTTGCTGGGTGGGGTCAACGAAACTGATGGTGCTTTCGAACCGTTGGCGGATCAGTTCGGTGGCGAGTATGTGGTGATCGGCCCCGTGGTGGATACAGTTGAGGATTTCCATAATTCTGCGCGCCAAGCCTTGGCTGGTTTGGCGGCCGCGCCGGCGTGGCCAGATGCTCCGCGGGTAATTCGTGCTGAGGATTTATGGCCGGAACGGGCTTTGGCCGGTGACCAGCTCGCGATCGCTGAGCTCATCGAACGGGTGTATGAGCCGATCGCTGAGTCCGATGCGGTGCTGGCGCAAACATTGTCGACCTACGTTGCAGGTGGCCGTTCACTCGAAGGCACGGCTCGGGAGCTCTACGTTCACGCCAACACTGTCAGGTATCGCTTACGCCGGGTCACGGAGCTGACTGGGTGGGACCCTCTGTTGCCTCGCGACGCATTGGTTTTGCATGTCGCGTTAATCGTGGGGCGCATCCACGATTCCGAGGCTACTCCTTAGGGGTTATCGGCCGCTGTTATTGCCGCTATTCGTGTAGCTCATTGTGTTATCTGGCCAATAGATGCCGCCCCTTGGAGCCGGAATCTCGCCTCAGCGCACGCACAGCTTTGTAGAATGTCTACAAAAGTCGTTGGCGACCTTGGTCTCCCGTATGCCAGCCAGAGTTTAGAAAATTTTGGAAGAGTGGAACACGTGTTAGCAATTGTTTGCCCTGGACAGGGTTCACAGACCCCCGGTTTCTTGAACAGCTGGCTTGAAGAGCCTGCTCTTGCCTCCCGTTTGGCTGAACTCTCCGATGCTGCCGGTAAGGACCTCGCGTGGCTCGGAACTGAAGCCGACGAGGAAACGATCAAGGACACCGCTCATGCTCAGCGGCTCATCGTCGCTGCCGGCCTTCTAGCCGCCGATGCGCTGTTCGGGGAAGATGGCGCGCCGGCTGAGGCCGTGTATGCAGGGCACTCGGTTGGCGAGATCACTGCGTCTGCCATGACCGGCATCATGAGCTACGAGGATGCTTTGCGTTTCGTTGCTTTGCGAGCAGATGAGATGGCTAAGGCTTCCAACGCGCAACCGACCGGTATGGCGGCAGTTCTCGGTGGCGAGCACACCGAGGTTATCGCGGCTATCGAAGCCGCGGGTGCCGCACCAGCCAACATGAACGGCGGCGGCCAGATCGTTGCCGCAGGTAGCCTCGAAAGCCTAGAGAAACTCAATGAGAACCCTCCCGCTAAAGCGCGCGTTATCCCATTGAAGGTTGCTGGCGCTTTCCACACGGACTACATGGCATCAGCGGTAGACCCGTTGCGTGAACTTGCCGAGACCATCACCGCTAAGGATCCGCGCGGAACGTTGCTCACCAACGCTGGGGGCTCCCAGGTGGATACGGGCACGCATATGCTGCGGTTACTGGTGGACCAAGTAACGCGGCCTGTGGATTGGGAGTCCTGCCAGGAAACCATGAAGGACCTCGGCGTCACTGGGCTCATCGAACTAACCCCCGCAGGAACACTGACTGGTCTTGCACGCCGAGGGCTCAAGGGTGTGAAGACTTTCGCGCTCAAAACCCCGGACCAGCTGGATGACGCGCGAGCGTTCATCAGCGAACATTCCGGCAACTAAATATTTGCTTTCGCGGGTACCGCTGATCTTGATCCGTTGATCTTTAGCTCGGCGGCCCCGTAATGATGAACTCTGCCCCGCAACCACATAGGCTTAGTTCAGGCCGTCGACGCAGTGTTGGCGGAGAACACCACAGCCTGCCCAACGATGGACAGGTGCTAAACGATAAAGGAGCCGCTCATGGCAGCAAGCAAGGAAGAGATTCTCGCCGGTCTGGCTGAGATCGTCAACGAAGAAACCGATATCGACGTTGAAGAGATCCAGCTTGAGAAGTCCTTCACCGAGGACCTCGACATCGACTCGATCTCGATGATGACCATCGTTGTTGAAGCTGAGTCCAAGTTCGACGTCAAGATCCCAGACGAGGAAGTTAAGAACCTCAAGACTGTTGGCGACGCCGTCGACTACATCGAGAAGGCCCAGGCCTAGTCAGATGTTGTATCGATGTGCGGCTGGCTCCCCTATAGGCCCTCGAGCTTGAGAGCCCGCCGCACATCGCCCCTAGGCCCGCCCCAACTGTCCGGGCTACTGGGCACACTTATTAGATCTTGACCGCGCGGAAGCCGGTTCAGCGGCACGTAAACAAAGGATGTTCTATGGCACAGAAAGTTGTCGTGACTGGCCTTGGCGCCACGACTCCGATCGGTGGTGACGTCCCCACGACGTGGGAGGCGGCTCTCTCTGGCACCTCGGGTGTCGACAACCTGAACGAGGGCTGGGTCGAGCAGTACAGCCTGCCAGTGAACATCGCCGCACGTGCCGCCGTCCCCGCCTCCGATGTGCTCTCCCGCGCCGAAATCAAACGCAACGACCCTTCGACCCAGTTCGCACTCGTCTCGGCTCGCGAGGCCTGGGCTGATGCTCAGCTTGAAGATGCCGAGATCGATCACGAACGTCTAGGTGTCTGCTACGCGACCGGTATCGGCGGAGTCAATACCTTGCTTGATGCGTGGGACACCCTACGTGAGAAGGGCCCGCGCCGCGTGCTACCGATGACGGTACCGATGCTGATGCCGAACGCCCCTTCGGGTGCGTTGTCGCTGGCTTTCGGCGCTAAGGCTGCGGCACGCACGCCAGTGTCTGCTTGTGCATCCGGTACTGAAGCGTTCGCTCTTGCTGTGCAGATGCTTCGTGACGGTCAGGCTGACATCGTGATCACCGGAGGCTGCGAGGCAGCTATTCACCCGATCACGATTGCAGCGTTCTCGTCGATGCAGGCTCTATCGCGCCGCAACGATGACCCGAAGGCCGCATCCCGCCCGTATGACGTTGATCGTGACGGTTTCGTCATGGGTGAGGGCGCTGGAACCTTGATCCTTGAAACCGAGGAGCACGCCAAGGCGCGCGGGGCGAAGATCTACGCGGAGGTGGCGGGCACAGGTATCACCGCTGACGCGTTCCACATCACCGCGCCGGATGAGTCTGGCAACGGTGCGATGCGTGCGCTTCAGGCAGCTATGGTTGACGGCGATTTCAGTCCTTCCGATGTTGTTCACGTCAATGCGCATGCCACCTCCACCCCGGTGGGTGACATCCCTGAATACACCGCGATGCGTGCTGCCTTCGGCGATGCACTCGATAACGTCGCGGTATCTGCAACCAAGTCGATGACTGGCCACTTGTTGGGTGGTGCCGGCGCGGTTGAAGCTGTATTGGCTGTCCTGGCTCTTCATCACGCTAAGGCGCCGGTGACGATCAACCTCGAGAAGCAGGATCCGCAGATCCCTCTCGATGTCGTCACTGGAACTGCGCGCGAGCTGAAGCCAGGTGTAGCGGTATCCAACTCTTTCGGTTTCGGTGGACACAACGCAGTGGCTGCGTTCCGTAGCTACTAACCTCACCTGAACGAGCAAATGGTCTGGCCCCACACATCGTGTGGGGCCAGACCATTTAAAGCAGTGAATTGGGAGCGGCGGCTAGGAAGCGTTTCGGCTCGCCTTAGCCTACGTGGTGAAGCCAGCGGATCGGCGCGCCGTCAGAGGCAGCTCGGAACGGTTCGAGCTCTTCGTCCCAGGCTTCCCCGAGCGCGATAGAAAGCTCGTGATAGACAGCCGCAGGGTTGCCTTGTCCTTGTTCGTAGGCGTAGCGGATACGGTCCTCGGAGATCAGGATGTTCCCGGCAACGTCTGTTGTGGCGTGGAAGATACCAAGTTCCGGGGTATGCGACCAGCGACCAGCATCCACCCCACGAGAGGCTTCTTCTGTAATTTCGTAGCGCAAGTGCGCCCACCCGCGCAAGGTGGACGTCAAGACAGCGCCTGTGCCCTGTGGGCCAGCCCAAGCCATCTCGGCTCTGAGCATCCCGGGTGCCGCAGGTTGCGCGACCCATTCGAGGGTCGTGTGGCGTTCCACTACGGACCCGATAGCCCACTCAATATGAGGGCACAGCGCTGCAGGGGCCGAGTGTATATACAAGGCGCCCCTCGTCATTGGTTGTGACATGCCGCTCCTTCTTCACTGCTTCGGTACGTCTTCCCCTACGACCGATGCGAAGATAACAGAACGGTGCATCCATTGTGCCAATTACTCAGCTGGTTCACAAGCGCACTATCACTTGAGTCACATTGTTCACTACAGCTTCACGGGTTGCTCAACATCCTTGATTCGCTGCGCCTCACGCTCGCGGGTGTCCTTGCTGATACGCCTTCCTCAGTCTTTCTACTGAAACGTGGGTGTATAGCTGGGTTGTGGCCAAGGATGTGTGCCCCAAGAGCTCTTGCACGCTGCGCAGATCAGCTCCTCCGTCGAGTAAGTGTGTTGCAGCAGTGTGACGCAAGGCGTGTGGGCCCCGTGCTGAGGTATCCCCTAGTTTTTCAAGCTCGGCGTTGACGGCTTCACGGATTTGCCTACTACCCCATCGGCCTCCCCTGACGCCGAGAAACAAGGGTTCGCTACTGCCTCGGTGAGCCGAGGCCGCGGTGATTAGCGCCTTGTCTGCTTCGGACTCGGTTTTCACTAAATGCGGCCGCCCGGTACGTAACCACTCTCGGATGGCTTCTTCTGCTGGAACCCCGAACGGGACTACGCGTTCTTTGTTGCCTTTACCCAGGACTTTCGCGGTTCGCTTCTCCAGATCGACGTCTGAGACGTCGAGCCCTTCGAGTTCTGAGACACGAATGCCGCTGGCGTAGAGGAGTTCGAGTGCGGCCTGATTGCGTAGGCGGACGGCGCGCTGCTGTTTGGTTTCGGGCGGGTCATCCGTTGGCTGGGCCGAATGGGTCAAAAGCCGTTCAGCCTGCTGGTTTTTGAGAACCTGAGGAAGATGCTGGCTACGCTTGGGTGCTTTAAGGCGGTTCGATGGATCGCTCTCGATATAACCTTCACGCAGAGCCCATGCAAGGAAGGTGCGAGCCGATGCGGCTTGCCGCGCCAACGTCGCCGATGCCCTACCTTCATGTGCCGCATGGGCGAGCCATGACCTCAGCTGCGCAATGGTGATGCTGCGCAGAGCTGTCGCCTCGTCAGTTTCGAGGTCTAGTCCCGCGTGCTTGCACAGGGCAGTGATGTCTGTGGTGTAGGCGCGGATCGTGTGTTCTGACCTGCCGCGTTCGTAACGTAAGTGCCGCGCGAACGCATCGAGGGCATCGTTCAGCGAGTTCTCCACGGCCCTTCCTGCCTTACATACGTGTACCTACCTACCAGGAGTCACCTGCTGGGACTCATACACCACCTTACACACGCAGCATTCTGGGCACTCCTAGGGGCCGATCTTCCCGCGTTTCCACATTTGGCCACGCTGGACAGCAAGCCCTCGCCTATGCAGCTGGCTCAGTACGGGCATCGCTTCTGGCACGGATAGCCCAGCGATCGCGAAGACCTCATCCAAGTTGCGGTAAGTTCGTGGCGACAATGCTTCAACGATGCGTTGTTCGAGGGCAGTCAATCCATCGGTTAGCCGTGCCGCTGCAGGGGCCGGGTCACTACCGAAAAGGGCTGGAGTTTGCCCGGCTTGCGCTTGCATCGCCTGGGTGTTCGTGCTGAAGCCGAGGGTTTCACAAAGTTGTGTTGCCGATGCGACTAGCTCTACCGGATAGTCTCTGATGAGTCGATGGGGCCCGGCTGAAGCCGCCGATGTTACCGGTCCCGGGATCGCGCCGACCCATCGGCCGATCTCGAGCCCGTGCACCGCGGTTGAGATCGCACCTGATCGGTGCCGGCCTTCGGTCACAAGGATTCCGCGGCTGAGTGCCGCGATGATCCGGTTGCGGGCTAGGAAGCGCCACCGCATCGGTGAAGCCCCTGGTGCGGCTTCAGAAACGATGACATGCTCGGTGCCGATGCGTTCCAACAGTGCCCTGTTTGCCGCCGGATAGAGCCGGTCCACTCCCCCGGCTAAGACAACCGCTGTAGCTAACGGAGCGAGGGAATGCTCAAGCGCTGTACGATGAGCCAACGCATCGACCCCCAGGGCCCCGCCAGAGATGATGGTTGCCCCGCGTTCGGCCAGTTCTGCCGTGTATTCACGGGTTACGTGCTCTCCGTACGGTGTGGGATCTCGTGTACCCACCACCGCAACCCAGCTCTTTGTGTTGGTTGGAACGGGTTGAGAACCCCGCCACCATAAACCGTAGGGTGTTGACTCCCCCAGATCGTTGAGCGCTTCCGGCCATCCTGGATCCCCCGGAATCAGGAACCCGCCGCCCTGGGACGTGATGAATGCAAGGTCACGTTCGGGGCTGCTCTGATCGCGTCTGCTCGCCCATCGCTGCAAGGCGTGTTCAAGTTTGCTGTGGCGGTGTGCCCGGGCGTTGCTCCCATAGGCCTGCTCAACCGCTTCGCGGTAGCTTGTGTGTTCTTCGGGCAAAGGAGTAGAGCCCATGATGAGTTCCCATAGCCGTACCGCTCCGAACATCTCCAACCCCAGCCGGGCCGGATAGTCATCTGCCTCGGTCACTCGTGAAAGGCCAGCTCGTGCAAGCCGTTCGGCGGCTAAACCCTCATCGTTCATCGATGCCGTGTTGTGTGAGTTCATTAGTTGAATGCCTCCGGTGTTCCTCTCAGGTGTACGGCTGCTGCTACGTCTTCGGGGCTCGGGGCTTGCCGTTCGGCGAGATCAGCGAGGGTCCAGGAGATCCTCAGAACCCGGTCGAGCCCACGTCCGGTGAGTCCGCTGTGAGCGCTGATATTCATCAGTTCTTGCGCGGCGGCACCGGTCAGTCGGAAGCGTTGCGACCTCAAAACTGAGGCAGGAACGGACGCGTTGGTTGCACTTGCGCCGCTGTACACCTCCTTCTGCGCCGAATCGACGCTGGTTCCTCCACTTCTCACGCCGTCAGCCTTGTTGCCATCGGGGGCCACACCCAACCAGCGTTCGCGTGCGGCGGCACGCGCGCGTTCAACCCGTTTCCTGATGCTTGATGAGCTCTCTTCCGCTTCATGAGCTAGTAGCGCTGAAAGACGTGCGGCTGGCACGTTCACGCGAATATCGACGCGGTCAAGCAGTGGCCCCGACATGCGCGCCCAATACCGTCGCTTCGTGAGTGCTGCGCATTCGCATGCAGGGCCTTCTTTACCGCACGGGCAGGGGTTCGCGGCCATGATCAGTTGAAAACGCGCCGGATAGGACGCGATTCCCGCTGAGCGGTGCAGCGTGATGATCCCGGATTCGAGTGGTTCACGTAACGCATCGAGTGTGCGTGCCTGAAATTCTGGTGCTTCGTCTAGAAACAGCACGCCACCGTGCGCACGGGATGCTGAGCCCGGCCGTGGGATACCGGAGCCACCGCCCACCAATGCGGCAGCACTCGATGTGTGGTGTGGGGCTTGGAACGGTGGGACCTTGATCAAACCGGAGACGTGTTCTCCTGACAACGAGTGCACGCTCGTGGTGAGCATCGCTTCTTCGTCTGTCAATGGAGGAAGGATCCCCGGCAGTCTTTCGGCGAGCATGGTTTTGCCTGCCCCGGGTGGGCCTGTCAGCAAGAGATGGTGCCCACCGGCCGCCGCGACTTCCAACGCCCACCGCCCAGTCGCCTGTCCTCGGACGTCGGCCATATCTGGAACCGCAAGCGAGCTCACACTGCTCAGAGGTTCAAGCCGCACACGTTCGCTGTTATGGTCCGCTCGCTTATCCGCCTGGCCCGCTTGTTGCCCGGGGTTGACGATGATGCGTGCATCCGCGCCCAGGTCGATCAAAAGGTCGCTGACGTGGTTGTAGCTGCGAACCTCTATACCCGGAACGAGCCGGGCTTCTTCATCGTTGGCAGCAGGAACCACAATGCGTTCGATTCCCAGTTCGCGCGCTTGAAGCACCGCCGGCAACGTCCCGGTGAATGGCCTCAACGAACCATCCAGCCCGAGCTCCCCTATATAGGCGGTGCTAGCAGGGGACGTGATGTGCCCATCTGCTGCCATGGCGGCGATCAGGATCGAAACGTCGAAGCCGGGGCCTTTCTTGGGTAGCCCCGCTGGAATCAGGTTGATCACCGTACGTCGAGCGCTCAAGGGTATTCCAACGTTGCGGGCCGCAGAACGTACCCTGTCGCGGGCTTCGTTGAGACTTGCATCCGGTAAACCTAACAGAGTCATGCCAGGCAGCCCGTTGCCTATATCGGCCTGAACCTCGACCTTGTGTCCTTTCAGGCCAACCAGCGCGATGCTCAGTGAAGACCCCAGGCCACGCTGATGGGTCGGCGTTGTTGCGACTCGGGGCGGGTGAGTTGCAATCTGGATGTTCGCAGGGTTGCTCATGCCCCTGCCACCTCACGGTAGTGCTCAACCGTTGTTGGCTCAGTAGCGTCCGGTGGCCACACGATCCCTAGAACATCAACCCGGGTATCGACACCGCGTAGAGCGAGGCCGGCTGTATTCTCTCCGGTCCGGGCATACTCCCAGATGAGTCTTTGCAACCGCTCAAACTTAGGTCCGGTAATAGCTTCTGCCGGTAGACCGTAGCCGGTACCGGAACGCGTCTTGACCTCAAGCGCCACGAGCTCGTGTGTGTTGAGGTCGAGCCCGACGATGTCCAGCTCACCGCGGGTCCCGCGCCAGTTCCGTTCAAGAACGAAGATCCCGTTGTTCTGACACCACCCCGCCGCGAATTCTTCGCCGCGTTGCCCCAGCTCTATTCGCCGCCGCACCTTCTCGGCTACGCGGTCTGTCCCGCTGTTCGTCGATGCCATGTTTCCTCCACTGGATGAGCTTGTGTACTCATCTCAGCGTGGAAAGCACTCCCGGTAGCCTCTGCGTAGAAAAATGTGGATAGAACCCGAGAATCAGAAGCTTGTGGAAAGGCGTTAAGGGCTCAGTTATGGACCCGGGACGTCATCGCCTTTGAAGAGGTCAGGCTTGGAAAGTTCTTCAATGTTGACGTCTTTGAACGTGATGACCTTCACGGATTTCACGAATCGTTGCGGCCTGTACACGTCCCACACCCACGCGTCACTCAGCGTGAGCGAGAAATAGATTTCCCCGTTGGACGTCAGGGTTTCCAATTCGACGTGGTTCGCTAGATAGAACCTACGTTCTGTCTCTACTACGTAGGAGAACAGCCCTACAACGTCACGGTATTCACGGTAGAGGTTCAGCTCCGCTTGGGTCTCGAAGCGTTCGATGTCCTCATCACTCATGGGCTTGGTCCCCCTTCCTTGTCACAGTAGCTTCCATGTGCGCCGGTGGGCCTCAGTTGCTCCGTGTTCGCGGATTGCGGCCCTGTGCTGTGCCGAGCCGTATCCTTTATTCGATTCCCACCCGTAGGCGGGGTGAGTTTGCGATAGTTCTACCATGGCACTATCGCGGTGCGTCTTCGCCATGATGCTCGCGGCCGCGACGGATGCGCAGTCACGGTCGGCCTTGGGACGGGTTATCACACGCGGTAAGTCCACACTTGCTTCTGCTGGCGCGGCATCCGCTGCTTCCGCATCAAGCCCGAGGTCTGATCCGTCAGAATCTAATGCCCTGGACGCTAGAGCGCTGAACAGGTCTGGCTCCGGGGTGCTCAGCCAGTCATGCACCCCATCCAATAAGACCACGACGGGCGCCTTAGCCTCCGATGCTCGTTCGCTGAGTCTTTCGCTGGCTTCCCTATAGGCTCGCTGGCCGGCAAGCCTGAGTGCTGCCACGATCCCGAGCCGGTCGATCTCGCTAGGGCTTGCGCTGCCCACACCCCAGGATACGACCCAGTCCTGAATCAACGGCACAAGCGCTTGACGCAACGCGGGCGAGACGTCTTTGGAATCTCCGAGCCCTACCGGCTGGTCGCTACATTCGTGCGGGGCAACGAAACTCACCCCAACGGTAACGGGACCTGCAAGTGCCCCGCGGCCCACCTCGTCGACGGCTGCGATGATCTGGCCGGCACCCACCAAACCTTGTTCAACGGTGAGGTCCGGGACGTGTCCGCTCATTCGACCAGTCCTATCACTCGCCTTGAGGTTCGCGGTCCGGGACCGCATCGAACGCGCCTTCAGGGTTCGCTACACCACTCCAACGGTCTAGGGGCCACGCGATGAAGTCAGCGCGCCCCACCACGGACTCCATTGACACCATCCCGTTGTCCTTGTCCTGGTGGTAGCGGGAGTCCCCCGAATCGGAGCGGTGGTCCCCCATAACCCAGAGTTTGTCTTTCGGAACAGTGACTTTGAATTCCGTTGCCGAGGGGGCGTCACCCGGATACAGGTACGGCTCGCTGATCTCAACCCCGTTGACTGAGATCTTCCCGTTCGCTGTGCAGCATTCGACCGTGTCACCCGGGAGGCCGATGATGCGTTTAATCAGGTGCTGGGTGCTGTCATCTGGACGCAAACCCAAAAACGTCAGGGTTTTCTCGAAGCCGTTGGGCTGTGCGCTGTGGTCCAGTGGCGGCAACCAGTGCTCGTCATCCTTGAACACGATGACGTTGCCTCGTTCGAGTGTGAACAGCTTTGGGAACAGTTGATTCACGAACACACGGTCGTTGACCATCAGCGTGTTCTGCATCGAGGTTGAGGGGATGACGAACGCCCTGAACAGGAAGGTTTTGACCACAACAGAGACCGCTAGCGCGATCACAACGGTCAACAGGATCTCCTTGATGGAAGCCCAGGCGCCACGTTTCTTATGCTCAGCATGCTCGGACTTCTCGGTCTTCGCGTGGCTGTGCCCGTGGGCGTCGTCATTGTGTTTCTGCACAGGAATTTTCCTCAATACTGATGCGTATGACATGAAGCAGGCGCCACCCCCACAAAGCGTGCGGGGATAGCGCCTGCCGGGTGCTCCGAGAGGAGCACGGAAGTCAGTAAGCCGCGCTTACTTCGCGCCCTCGCGCTTCTCGCGGATGCGAGCAGCCTTACCGTGGCGGTCGCGCATGTAGTACAGCTTGGCGCGGCGGACGTCACCACGGGACACGACCTCGATCTTGTCGATGACCGGGGAGTGCACAGGGAAGGTACGCTCGACACCTACGCCGAAGGAAACCTTACGAACCTTGAAGGTTTCGCGAACGCCGCCACCCTGGCGTGCCAAGACGTAGCCCTGGAACACCTGAATACGGGAGTTCTTACCTTCAATAATGTTCACGTGAACCTTGACGGTGTCGCCCGGAGCGAAATCCGGGATGTCATCGCGAAGGCTCTTGGCGTCGACAGAATCAAGAAGATTCATTGTTTTCTCCACATGGAACCGGCCGCAGGTCCGTGAGCCATGATGCATATGGGCGTTACTCTCTGGTGGAGTTCGCCGATATTCCCGGTTCGCTCAACCGAACCGGACCCGACCGTGTTCACACATGACCCCTGCGGCAGTCATGCATGCGGTGGGTGACAACTTCCTTATTCTAACGTAGTTGCTACTCGATGTCAGGTTTCCTCAGCGTGAAGGATGCTCACCTTGGAGGTTCCACCCTAACGACGTGAGTGTCGCTACGTCATGCTTGCTGAGCCGTGCTGTGCGTAAGTTCTCGATGAGATCTGGCCGGCGTTGACTGGTGCGTTCCAGTTGCCAGTCGCGGCGGGCGCGAGCCACTTTGCCGTGGTCTCCCGAAAGCAGAACCGCAGGAGCTTCGCGGCCTTCCCATACGGCCGGTTTGGTGTAGACGGGATATTCAAGTAACGCATCGCCAGCGACTGAATGGCTTTCTTCCACGAGCGATTCCGGATTCCCCACCATGCCTGGGACCAAACGGACCACGGCTTCGATCACGGCCATCGTCGCCACTTCCCCGCCGTTGAGGACATAATCGCCGAGCGAGAACGGAACCACACGGAAACGCTCACGGGCCCATTCGATGACGCGCTCATCGATACCTTCGTAACGTCCGCACGCAAACACAATATGCTTCTCTTCGGCCCACTCATGAGCAACCGGCTGCCTGAATACAGTGCCCGCGGGCGAAGGCACCAACAGCAACGGCGCGCAGGTAGCGTCGGGTTCAGCGCCTGCTTCAACCTGGCTGAGGGCCGTGTCCTGTTCATGCACCGCATCGCTGTCTCTTAGTACTTCGCTGAGCGCTTCACCCCACGGCTCAGGTTTCATGACCATGCCCGCGCCCCCACCGTAGGGAGTATCGTCAACTGTCCTGTGGCGATCGTAAGTGTAGGTCCGCAAATCGTGGACGTGAACGTCGATCAGGCCGCGTTGTTTGGCTTTACCGATCAGGGAGATGTCAAGGGCATCAAAGAACTCGGGGAAAATCGTGATGATGTCGATGCGCATGAAAGCCTACGTCCTGTACGAATACGTCCTATTTGTTTGATGATCGCCGATGCCTCGGCGGCTTACTCGCGGTCCAAGTCGAGAAGCCCTGGCGGTGGTGTCGCGGTGACCACTCCGGCATCAAGGTCGATTTCGGGGACGATCTCCTCAACTAGCGGCAACAGCGTTTCGGAGCCATCGCTCAATTCAACCTCGAGAAGGTCCTGGGCGGGACCGGTATGGAGAGCCGAAACCTTGCCGATCACCTCACCGTCTACGTGAACTTCGAGCCCGAGAAGATCGTGTTCGAACCACGCATCATCTGTGGATTCTTCGGCCTCAACATAGAGCATGGTTCCGCGCAGCTCTTCAGCCCGGTTACGGTCGTTGACTTCATCAAAGCCGAGCAGAAGAATGTGCTTATTCCACCGCGCCGATTTCACGGTGAGCGGGCCGCGCGATGCGGGTTCGGTCAGCAAACGTGTTCCGCGCGCAAAACGCGTTTCCGGATCATCCGTTAGAACCTGAACCGTGACTTCGCCTCGGATCCCGTGGGGTTTACCGATGCGGGCTACTTTAACATCCATGTGAGGCCTCTCTAGGTGGAGAGAAGATTTTGAAGAGTTGAACAACGATTGAGGTTGACGCCCCGATATGCGAAAGCGACCCTAGCCTGCTTGGGGTTGGCTAGGGCCGCTTTCACAACGATGTGAGAGACGCCGATCTAACTGGGTTAGCGCTGACGGTCGGTGTCCACGACGTCCACACGGACGTCATCGCCACCAGGCAGAGCACCGATAACGGCACGCAACGCTTTAGCGGTGCGGCCTTGCCGGCCGATCACACGGCCGAGGTCCTCCGGGTTGACACGAACCTGCAACACGTCATGCCGGCGTCCGTTACGACGGCGAACATCAACATCGTCCGGGTTATCTACAATCCCGGAAACCAGATGATCCAGTGCGTCTTCAAGCATCAGGCTGGGCCTCAGGCTTCTTCAGTCTCTGCTGGCTCAGCAGCTTCCTCAGCGGCGCCTTCCGCTGGAGCTTCTTCTGCGTCAGCCTTCGACTTCTTAGGGGTAGTTGCCTCTGGCAGGATCACCGAACCCTTGTCTGGTGCAACGAACTCAGGCTTAGGCTCTGGGAGCTTAACCGAGCCTTCCTGACCCTCGATACCCTTGAACTTCTGCCAGTCACCGGTCAGCTTGAGGATCGAGAGAACACGATCCGAAGGCTGAGCGCCAACACCGAGCCAGTACTGTGCACGCTCGGACTCGACCTTGATGGTCGATGGGTTGGTCATCGGGTTATAGGTACCGATTTCCTCGATCGGACGGCCATCGCGCTTAGCGCGGCCATCGATGACGACGATACGGTAATGAGGCTGGCGGATTTTACCCATCCGCTTCAGGCGAATCTTAACGGCCACGTTAGTGGTCACTCCTGTTTCTGTTGAACGGGACGAATCCGCCAAGCTCTGGGGTAAAGCAGCAGTAAACGTCCCAAATGTCCGACGAACGCAGAGAGAGGGGGCCACGCACGCCGAGTACCCGGTCTATTATGCCATGCGTTGGCCTCCAACGCACGCCGTGTGCGCGTGTGCCGCCGCACACTCTGACGCCGCCGTTTGACGCTCAAGCACGGATCTATCCGCCGTGCATTCGCTTTTCGGCTACTTACATTTCTCGATTGCCGACTGGCTCTTCGCTTTACGGCTCACTTGCTTTTCGCTTTGCGACTCTTAGGCCACAAAGAGACGGACAGCAGTACGAGTGCCGCACCCACGAGGGCTGTGACTCCACCGATGATCGCAAGGGTTGACAGCGACTGGTACGGAACCGACGGAAAGCTCACGACTTCGATCCCCCTCAGAACCATCAGCCCGCCCGCTACCAAGACCACGACCCCAAGGACCAACCACACGATGTGGCCGATGCGTCGAGGCTGAGTTTTGAGCTGGGTCTCGGTTGCGACCGGGGTCGTTCCCGCCGGGGTCGGCTCCGGCAGACCGGAACGAGACGTTGCCCGGCGAGGCTCCTCCGCCGCGGCTGATGTCTCAGTTGCAGCCGGAGAGTCAGTTGTAGCCGGGGACTCAGTTGTGGCCGGGGCCTCCAAGATAGCGTTGAAGTCCTGTTCAGTTTCCTCCGGTTCGGAGTCCTTGACGTCCGATCCGGCCAACTGTGATTCGAAACCGCCCAGCGACTCGTCCTTGGACTCATCCTTAGAATCAGCCAACTCTGGCTGGGTTGGATCAGGCTCTGTTGCCCCAGCGTCCGTTACTTCAGGCTCCGTTAGTTCATGTTCCGTGGCGCGAGCCTCGCTTGGTTCAGGTTCCACAAGTTCAGAGTCCGTTACTTCAGGCTCCGCCAGTTCAGACCCATCCAGTTCATACCCCGCTAGTTCAAGCTGAGCAGGGTCTTCGTCCGGCTGATCGGACTCACGCTGTTCAGTCGCCTCGATCTCTCCGGCGGCCGTCTCCTCTGTGACTGTCTCTTCAGCATCAGGCTCTGTTTCATCCCCGTCTTCCTCGGCAACGTGCGCCCAGGTAGATTCCGCATCTCGGCCGGAAACAGTTGCTCCCGCTGGTGAACCAACACTGCGTACAGAACCGCCATCCGGTGAGCCGCCGTCGAACAGCTCAACCCAATCCGGGTCTTCCCCTAATGCTTCAAGCATCGCGCGTGTCGCAGAATACGCTCCGTCTTCAACGGCGTGCTCGTCTTCCTCGCCAGGCATGAGCCCGTCTTCCAGAGGTGCCAACGCGCCACCTTCAGGGTCCACACCACGAACGGGCGCCTCGTTGATCGCGGTCACCAACGCATCGACACGCTTTGGCGGAAGCATCGATGCCAACGCCTTAATGTCGTCTTCGCTCAGCGGCGCAAAATCTTCCTCGAGCCTCAACAAGAGCGAAGCCGCCTCAGAGCCTGCCGGGCGATACATTTCTGGCAATACGATCGGGCGGCAACGAGCCCCCGCATACGTATTGATCAGCGGAGTGTTCCGGGCGGCACGGCGACGACGTGTCACGGGTTCGTTGCCTTCATCAGACGGGCCCCACAGCACGACATCAACGCGGCCAGCGTATTCCCTGATAGAGGAGGAAAGCTTGGAGGCCCCCGGCATGATCAACATCGTAGGGTCGGAAGGCGCGGAGTCCAACGCGACAACCGTGCGTTCCCCTTCCGACATCCAACCTGAAACGTCACTTCGGTCGAGTGCTTCTTCGACTGCATCCGGGCTGACGGTATCCACCAACAGAATCGAGGTGATCCGCTCTTCAAGCACGCCTGCGATCTGGCGGTCGCTGAACTCTTTCGGAGACGCCAAAACAGCGAAATCCCCCGATGCGGGGTCACCGTTGACGATAACGGCGCCGGTGCTCTCGTGAAGCTTCGCAGCGAACTCTTCGCCTCCAAGGCTGGGCTCAATAGCTCCGTCAGCTTGGGCGGTCAACACCCGTGTTTCGCGCATCGGCAAAACCAGTTCAACAGCCAAGCCGCGGCGTGTTGGGCGGCCAGGACCCATGAGGCCAATAATCTTGCGTTGCGTCAAGATCTGCGTGAGACCGTCAACGCGTTCTTGCTGGCCCACCGGGTCAGTCACCGGCCACGCAACAGTCACACGCCATACAGTCTGGCGCTCCGACTCCAAAGATGTGTTCGAGGCGATCACTGCTGATGATCCTTCCTTAGAGTTCCATCCTGCCCTTGATTACCCTGCGAGCCCCGTTGAGCCCTTTGTCTCTTAACTTTGATGCCAGACACGGCCGCAATCAAGCCTGCCACGGCATCCAGACCCAAAACGAAAGCAACAATGAAATTGGCTGCGCCAATTGAAAAAGGCCTCAGCACCAAACAGGCCACAGCCAGCACGACCCACAGGATCGAGAGCATGATGGCGGCAACCGGGTAGCGGCTGCGCCACGTCCCTGCACCGGGTGCCGTAACCGGCCGGTTGCGCCCCGTTGTGGCAACACTTGCGCGCGCCTGGCTGAGCGCTTCCCTGCTTGCGCGTTCGTGCTCGCTTTCATCTAGCGCCTCAACAACGCGCACACCGTCCACCTGAGTGAGTCCCAGAGCAATCGAAGCCCACTTAGGATCCTGTCCCAATAAAGTCAAGGCTTCTTCGAGCGGTTCACGCACCACGGTCGCTGCGCGCGCACTCGGCGTATCGATCGAAGCAGCAGCGAGTTCAGCCACTTCAGCCAGGTACTGAGCGGCTTGCGTCTGCGCTTGCTCACTCACCACACCGACAGACCCGAAGCGGTCTTTCACTCCGGCGTTGGAGCCGCTGTCCCATGCCAGATCTGGGGCCGATCCGGCGCGCGAATCAGCGCTCCACATCCGTAGAGAAACCACGATGCCCGTTTCAGCTCCGGGCTCCGTTGCCTCACCCAGGCCTGTGTCAGTGGCTGGTTCAGTTACAGAACGGGCACCGGCAGGATAAGCCGAAAGCAACATCATTGCGCGAGAGCCCGCCAACAGGCTACGAGACTGCACGGAGGGAGCATCAAGCAATACGGCATCTTCAACCCAACGAGTACCTGCCCCGCCGTTCTCTGGTGTGTCCACACCGGTCAACACGGCAGGCCCTAATAAAGACACGCCATACTGTGCAGCACCCGCCGCCTGGTGTGCGGAACGATCTGCGGAACCGTCAGCAGAATCCGAGAAGTGACGCTCACTCATCGCTTCACCGCAAGAACTTTTCAAAGCCCTTAGGAAGCTGCAAATCCTCAGGCTTGAGATCCTGTTTCTTAGCGAAGGACGAGCCCGCCTGCTTATGGCCTTGAACCTTCTCGCCCCGAGCCGCCGCTGCAGCGCGTGCCGGGTTGCCGTACTTCTTACCGCGCTTCTTATTCGCCCCGCCCTTACGGCGAGCAGCACGACCACCCGGAATACCAGGCATCGCACCCTGAGCGGCCATTCGTTTCATCATCTTCTGAGCCTGGGTGAAACGCTCAAGCAACTGGTTCACCTCAGACACCGAAACACCCGAACCACGAGCGATACGGGCACGGCGCGAACCGTTGATGATCTTAGGGGCGGCGCGCTCATGCGGAGTCATTGAACGCACAATCGCCTCAACACGGTCCGCCTGCGAATCATCAAACTGCTCAAGCTGACGCTTGTCGATACCCATGTTCGGCATCAATGCAAGCATCTTCTTCATGGAGCCCATCTTCTTGATCTGCTGCATCTGAGCCAAGAAGTCATCAAGGGTGAAGTCCTCCTGATCGGCGAACTTCTTAGCCATGCGCTCGGCCTCAGCCTTATCCCACGTGCGCTCAGCCTGCTCGATCAGGGTCATGACATCGCCCATATCCAGGATGCGCGAAGCCATACGGTCAGGGTGGAAAACCTCAAAATCGCCGACGTTCTCGCCCGTGGAGGCGAACATGATCGGCTTACCCGTCACCGAAGCGACAGACAACGCGGCGCCACCACGCGCGTCACCATCAAGCTTCGACAAGACAACACCCGTGAAATCAACACCCTCATTGAACGCCTGTGCCGTGGCGACCGCGTCCTGACCGATCATCGCGTCGATCACGAACAAGACCTCATTCGGCGAGATCGCGTCACGAATGTTGCGAGCCTGCTGCATCAACTCGGCGTCAACACCAAGACGACCAGCGGTGTCAACAATCACCACATCGTGCTGCTTCTGGCGAGCCTCAGAAACACCGTTACGCGCAACCACAACCGGGTCACCCGTAACTTCCTCGAACTCAGATTGCACACCAGGATGAGGCGCATAGACAGGGACACCTGCCCGCTGCCCAACAACCTGCAACTGAGTCACAGCGTTCGGGCGCTGCAAGTCAGCGGCAACCAGCAAAGGAGTGTGCCCCTCAGAAGAGAGCCACTTAGCCAACTTACCGGCCAACGTCGTCTTACCGGCACCCTGCAGACCAGCCAGCATGATGATGGTCGGGCCAGACTTCGCGAACTCAAGGCGGCGAGTCTGGCCACCCAGAACCTCAACGAGCTGCTCGTTGACGATCTTCACAACCTGCTGGGCAGGGTTCAGCGCTTCAGAGACCTCCGCCGAAAGAGCGCGCTCCTTGACGTTGGCCGCGAACTCGCGGGCAACAGAAACAGCAACGTCCGCATCCAGCAGCGCACGCCGGATCTCACGGACGGTACCGTCAACATCGGCTTCCGAAAGACGGCCCTTGCCGCGCAGATTCCGGAACGTCGAGGTGAGGCGCTCTGTTAAAGAATTGAACACGTTGTCCTGCTCACTTATCTGATTGAACTGATGTAGGTGAGGGCCTACATGTTTACGTATCGACGAATCATTTTAGCCCGTCCGCTACATTGCTTCCTGCTGGTGTAACGGACCGCGCACTCGAATCAGTCGAGAATAGCGTCCACGAACGCTTCCGGTTCGAAAGGAGCCAAATCATCTGGGCCTTCGCCTAAGCCGACCAACTTCACTGGAACGCCCAGCTGGCGTTGGATCGCAACCACGATGCCGCCCTTGGCCGTACCGTCAAGCTTCGTCAAAACGATGCCGGTGACATCCACGACTTCAGAGAACACCTTGGCCTGGCTCAAACCGTTTTGTCCCGTCGTTGCATCCAGAACCAACAGAACCTCGCGCACCTCGGCCCGTTTGTTGATCACGCGTTTGATCTTGCCGAGCTCATCCATGAGGTTAGAGCGGTTCTGTAGGCGCCCCGCGGTATCCACCAAGACCGTATCGACCTCAGCCTCAATACCCTTATCGACCGCATCGAAAGCAACCGATGCCGGATCAGCGCCTTCCCTATCCGAACGCACCGTAGGCACACCTACGCGCGAGCCCCAGGTCTGCAACTGATCAGCTGCAGCGGCACGGAACGTATCCGCAGCACCTAAGAGAACATCCTTATCTTCGGCGACCAATACGCGGGCGATCTTACCGATCGTGGTGGTCTTGCCAACACCGTTGACACCAACAACCAGGATGACGGACGGTTTGCCGTCCTTCCGCTCGGTATCCAGCGCGCGGTCCAGGCTCGGATCAACAACCTTGAGCAACTCTTCATGCAAGATCTCACGCACCCGCTCCGGGGTCCGGGATCCCTCGATCTTGACGCGTTCACGCAGATTAGAGATCAACTCGTCGGTGGCCTCAGTACCGAGGTCAGCGGCGAGCAACGTCATCTCAACTTCGTCCCACACGTCCTCATCGATCTTGTCGGAGGACAACAGAGCCAAAAGGCCCTTGCCGAAAACGTTGTTCGAACGGACCAGACGGGCACGCAAGCGCGCCAGACGGCCCTGCGCAGGAGCCGGAGTGTCGAAAGCCGGTGCGGCAGTTGCTTCACCAGTGCCAGCCTCATCGACCGCTACCCCACCAGCTGGCGCGCCGTTGGCAGGTGGTGAATGAGCTCTCGGTTCATCCACATCAGCTGAGCCCGCTGGCCCTGTTCTCGGGGCATGCGCGGTGGTCTGCGAGGTTCGAGGTGCATGAGGCACCCGCGGCCGGCGCGCACGCACGACCACAACAATCACGATCGCTGCGATGAGCACCACGGCGGCGAGGCCAATGAGGATCCACATAGTCTGTTCGTTCACATCATTAGCTTCTCACAGACCGCGAGCGCTACAGTCCAAGCTAGAACGAATTCAGCGCCTTTGTGACCTCTTCAACCCACATCCTCGCCGCCTCAGGGCCAGGGTGAATACCATCGGAGGCGATATCGCTTGCATTGACCGCAACCTGATCCCAGTGAGCCACACGAACCCTATCTGGGTTCTCTTGAGCGAACGCAGCGATGTTCCTACGCGCATCCGGAATCCATTCGCGGTCCCCATACGGCATCACGAGCACGAACTTGGTGCCCGGCCCGGCATCTGCCAGAAGTGAGCCGAGCTGTTCCTTGGTGAAGGTCGCGTTGGTTCCCAAACCTAGAACGACGTATTCACGCAACTTCCCGCGTGCTTTGAGCTGTTTGACCACATCCGGGGCATCCCAAATCTGCATACCCACGCTCGCCTGCACCGGAGAGGCCGGATATACCTGCCGAATCGCCGGCACCGAGGCTACCGTGACTGAATCGCCAATGAACGTGATGTTCTTCGACGGGATCGTTGGAGTGGTCTTATCCGAGCCCTTCCCGGACTTATCTTTTGCCTTGTCTTTAGATTTCTCCGGCTTAGGTTTCTTGTCTTTAGCTCCCTCATCCTGGGAGCCCTTACCCTCAGCAGGCTTGTCCTTACCCGAGTTATCCTTGCCCGGTTTAGCCTCAGTTTCTTCGCCGTCTCCGGCCGCCTCGTCAACACCCGAGCCGTCACCGTCCATATCAATAGCTTGCGCCTGCGCGGCCAAAGCCTCCAAACGCTCTTGCTGTTGGGTCTTAGCTGGCGCCGTCCCCACCGCAATCAAAGCAAGTGCTACCACGACGGTGACGGCCGCGCTCCACAGCATCGCCGCCCTATCGGACAGACGCGCCCAGATCTCGGCCGCATAAACGCGGTAGCCCTTCGTCAGGATCGGTTGCTCAATCCAACGGAAAGATGCCGCCGAAAGCGCAAACGTCACAACAACAACCAACGATGCTCGCGCCAGCAGAAGCTCAAGCTCAACCTCACCGCCGTTGGGGTCAGGCATCCACGCGGCAGCCAACACCACCATCGGCCAATGCCACAAATACATCGCATACGAGCGTTCAGCGACCCACCGCAGCCCGGCCGCGAGCAACCCGCGCGGTTGCCAGTGAGCTTGCCGGCCCGTCGTCGCCATGAGCACTGCGGCGGCCGCGGCAACAGAGAACACGAACATGCCGCCCAGCTGCGTGATCGCGGTCTGCTCCTTCAAAACCACAACGCCAACAGCCAGGACAGCCCACGCCACAACGGTCACAAGCGCACGCACCCCAGAGCCTAAGTCCAACTCCCGCGGCATGCAGGCAACCGCAGCACCCAAAAGCAAACCGAAGCAGTGGGTCAACGTGTTCAGGTACGCCTGATCAAAGTCACGAGTCAACGAATACGTGACAGCCATCAAAATGCCAGAAAGCACCGCGACGATCAACGCAACCGTACCTACCGTGCGATGAAGCGAAGACATCTTTTTCGAGGAAGAATGTACGCCCACATACGACAAGCCGATGATGATGATCGGCCAGAACAGATAGAACTGCTCCTCAATCGCCAGCGACCACATGTGGTTCAGAAGATGCGCCTGGTCCTGATCGAAATACGAGACTCCGGCAGCCAGCTGAACCCAGTTCGCCGTTGCCGTGAGCGCACCAGCAACCTGTCTGCCCAAGTGAACCCGCACATCGGGGTTTGCCAGCAACGTTAACGGCAGGATCACGATCAGCATCAGGATCGCTGCGGGCACCAAGCGCCGCAAACGACCCAGATAGAACTTCCCGAAAAACGCCTTCAGCCGGGCCCTCTTAGTGCCCGACTCCACATAGAGGTGCGCGGTGCGTCGCAACAAGCTTGAGGTAATCAGATAACCCGATAGAACGAAGAAGAGATCCACGCCCAGATAGCCGGCCGGAACCGCATCAGGTGCCACGTGATAACCGATAACCAGGAGCACAGCGAGCGCGCGCATCGCATCGAGCACAAAGTTGCGCTGTCGGCCGCTGGACGTTCGGCCTGGGGCCCCGAAACCTGGGGATGGTCTGCGGGGTTCAACGCGGCTGACCTGGCTCACCTCATTTACCTCTTTCTTCGCCTAACACAAGCGAATCTACGATACAAACGAAATCTAGGTGGAATGTCCAAAATTCGGGACTGATACCGCATTGATACGCAACTCTCAGCTAATTGTTATGTTTCTCTTGGCGTAGTCATGATCTACGATCAGATGCATCATGCCTCACCCCGTTTCCTCATCGCCTTCGGCGCGTCCGACCCCGGTTCCTCGTGAGATTAAAGTCCTCATCGCTGGGGCTCTGCTGATCGCTATTGGGTTTGGGCTGATCGCCCCGATTCTGCCGCAGTACGCCTCAAGTTTTGGGGTGAGCCACATGATGGCGGCGGCGATCGTTTCCGTGTTTGCCTTCACACGTTTGGGGTTTGCGCCTTTTGCCGGTGGGGTCTCTGAAAAGTTGGGTGAGCCGGGGGCGTATGTGCTCGGCGTGTTCATCGTTGCGATCTCAACGATTGCGTGTGGATTGGCCCCGAATTATTGGGTTCTGATTCTTGTTAGAGGCCTCGGTGGTATCGGCTCTGTCACGTTTACGGTTGCGGCTTCGAGTTTCATTGCCCGGACCTCTCCCCCAGATATCCGTGGCCGGGTCGCAAGCCTGTATGGTGGAGCGTTTTTGATCGGTAACGTGGCGGGCCCTTTGGTGGGTGGCTTGTTAGCTCCGTTGGGCTATCGTGTTCCGTTCTTCATCTACGGTGGCTCGTTGATCGCGGCTTCACTGGTTGTGTTTTATTTCCTGGTGAGCTCTCGCGGGCGGCGAGGCCAGCCGAGGGCTCGGCATCATCTGCCGCCGTATAGCCTCGCTGATGCTTTAGCTAACCCGAAGTATCGTGCCGCGTTAGTCTCTAATTTCGGTAACGGGTGGTGCTCTTTCGGTGTGCGGGTAGCTATTGTGCCTCTGTTCGCGGCTCAAGCGTTGGGTCTTGGGGCGTTATCTGTGGGTCTTGTTATGACCGGCTTCGCGGCCGGTAACGCTACAGCGTTGACGTTCAGCGGCCGCTGGTCTGACAGGGTCGGGCGGCGGCGTCCCATCATGATCGGGTTGAGCCTGGCTGGGCTGTGCACGGTAGCTACTGGCTTCTCCCCCAACGTCGCGGTGCTCGTGACTTTGTCAGCGTTGGCGGGTTTCGGGACTGGTATGTTCAATCCGGCCCAGCAGGCGAGCATCGCCGATATCGTGGGGCCGAAGCATCATGCGGGGCGCGTGATGTCTATATTCCAGATGGCGGCTGATCTTCCGGCTGTGATGGCGCCGTTGATCGCTGGTTGGATCGCGGACCAGTTCGGGTTCAGTTGGGCTTTCGTGCTCTCGGGCCTGATCATGGGTGCCGGTGTGATCGCGTGGGCTTTGGTCTCGCCTCGGCAGAACATCGAACACACCGAAGTGAGCCCGAGCAAACCCCGCTAGGCGGGTTCGTGATCCCCGGTCTCTGTGTCTTGTGCGATGCGCTGAGACACAACGCGGCTCACGCCGTCGCCTCTCATCGAGACCCCGTAGAGGGCATCGGCGATGTCCATCGTGTGTTTCTGGTGAGTGATGATGATCAGCTGGGAGGCCTGTTGTAGGTCTTTAAAGACCTCAAGCAGGCGCAGCAGGTTCCGCTCGTCGAGGGCGGCTTCGACCTCGTCCATGACATAGAACGGCGAGGGCCGTGCTTTGAAGATAGCGATCAGCATCGCGAGTGCCGTGAGTGAACGCTCCCCACCCGAGAGCAGCGACAACCGCTTGACTTTCTTACCTGCGGGGCGCGCTTCAACCTCGATACCGGTGCTCAGCATATCGCTCGGGTCCGTGAGTGTCAGCTTGCCTTCACCCCCCGGGAACAGCCGACTGAAGATCGCTGTGAACTCTCTCGCTGTGTCAGCGAACGCGTCAGCGAACACCGTCTTGACGTGTTGGTCTACTTCTTCAATGAGGTTCAGAAGCTCAGCACGGGTGTTGGTGAGGTCTTGGACCTGACCGACCAGATAGGAATGCCGTTCTTCAAGGGCCGCGAACTCTTCCAACGCCAACGGGTTGACTTTGCCTAAGGCCTGAAGGTCGCGTTCGGCCTGTTTGAGGCGTTTGAGCTGAGCTTCGCGGTCAAACGGCTCGCCGTCGATCGGGTTACCGTCTTCATCGACCTCTTGACGCAATTCCGCCCACGGATCAGAAGCGTCACTGAAATCCGATGGCACCGGAAGATGCGGCCCGAAGTGTTCAACCAGGTGGTCCGGAGTCATCGAAACCTCCGACAACGCCTTCTCTTCGAGTGCTTCGAAGCGGGCCTGCCGCTCTGCCTGATCGATCTCTGTCTTGTGCGCCTCGTCCCGCAGCTCGGAGAGGCGCGCTTGCGCCTTCGCTAGAGCTGCGCGCGCGGTCTCGAGTTGAGCGTTGCAGCGCCGCACCGCTTCCTCGGACTCTTCGACACGCACGTGAGCCGCCTCAACCGAGCGAGCCAGAAGCCGTTGCGCCGTACGAACACGCTCCGCGACTGTCTCCGCCTTCTTCGCTTGTGCGGCACGCCGGGCTGCACGCCGCTGCGCCTCCTCACGTGCGGCACGCTCAGCACGGGCCGCGCGACGCTGAGAATGCGCCCGGTCTCGAAGCTTACGGGCCTGTTCCTGGGCCTCCCGCAAGGCCAACCGCGCCTGAATCTCAGCTTCACGAGCCTGCGATGCGGCCTGAGCTAGACGGTCACGCTCAGCTGTCGAGGGTTCAGCTTCTTCCGGAACATCCTGGGCCACAGCCAAACGCTCGTTGAGCTCTTCAAGCCCCACACGCGCCTTCTCAACAGCGGCATCGGCAGCGACATACGCGTCCGCATGCCGCTGAACATCCGCATCGGCTTGAGCCGCAAGCGAAGACAACCGCTCAACACGCGACGCCGCGTTCCGGGACGCATCACTGGCCTGCCGCGCCGCTTCCTCGGCTGCTTTCCGCTCTGCTTGCGCGTTGTTCACGGCGGGTTGCGCGCGCTCAACCTCCGCCTCAGCCGCCTCACACGCCGCAACGGCTTCCGTGAGCTCTTCCCGAGCCGTCTCCAGCGAACGCACCCGCGCCAAAGCTCCCGCGCCATCGCCAGCACCGATCACCACACCAGCACGCGTCCACCGATGCCCCTCAACAGTCACCGCCGTGCACCCGGACTCAGCCACCACAGCGCGGGCTTCAGCATCCGAATCCACCAGAGCAGTCCTACCCAGCAGAGCCTCAACAAGCTGCTCATCCCCTGGCTTAGGGCTCACCACATCGGCGACACTACGCGCACCGGAAGGCAACACATCACCACGATGCTGCCCCACGGTATGTAGCAACGTCACCGACCCCTCGGCACCGGCAGCCGCAGCCTCCGCCACCTGCTCGAGCGTCACCTGCGCTGCAGCGACCCAGCCGTCCTCAGCGCCACCCAAAGCCGCTTTGACGGCGGCCTCAAAGCCCCGCTCGACCGTCAAGCGGTCACTCAACACATCCAACAGGGCGTCCTCGTACCCCTCAAGCAACGTGCCCGCCCCAGCATCCGGCTGGGTAGTCTCAGCCAAAACAGCTACCCGCGCTTCAAGCCCCGCCCGGCGTTGACGCGCCGTATTCAACGCATCACGCGCCGACTGCAACGCAGCTTTCGCCTCATCCAGCGCTCCTTGCGTTTCAGGCACACGCGCCAAAGGCGCCACCGTGGCCTCCCGCGCTTCATCAGCTTCCACCTGCGCCTCATCCATATGGCTCTTAGCCTCGGCACTTCGAACGCGTGCCGCATCGCGAGCCTCAACGGTACGCTGGCGCTCACCCACCGCAGATTCAAGCCTCTGCCGGGCAGTACCCACTTGCCCAGCAAGCCGCGCCAAACCCTCACGGCGATCCGCAACTGCCCGCAATAGAGCAGTCAACCGCTCATCTTCTGCACGCTGCTTCGACTCAGCCTCAGCGCGCTCACCACCGGCGGCCTCAAGCGCATCTTGTGCCTTCTCAACAGCCTCGTCCGCTTCATCGGCCTCGGCGTCGCTCGCCGCAGCGCGGCGCTCCAGAACATCCGGATCTTCACCTACCGACGAACGCTCAAGCGGCTGCCCCAAAAGCCGCTGCCGCTCCTCCGCGACCCGCAGCAAGCCCGTGTAGCGCTCGCTCAACTGGGACAACTCGTACCACGTCTCACGTGCTGAAGCCGCAGCCGGGGATGCCTTCGCAGCCTCAACTTCAGCCGCGGAAACCGTGCGAGTTGCGGCATCTACAGCGTCACTAGCCTGCCTCTGAGCTTCTTCCAGATCTGCCCTCTTCACGGAAGCTGACTCGGCTTCATCCAGCAGCTGCACCACATCGTGGGCCAGCAGGCGCGACTTAGCATCACGTAGCCGCGCCTGAACACCACGGGCACGCCGCGCCGTATCCGCCTGCCTGCCCAGCGGCTTCAACTGCCGCCCGATCTCCTTGACAAGATCATCTAATCGGCTCAGATTCGCCTGAGTTGAATCCAGCTTGCGCAGCGTTTTTTCTTTGCGACGCCGATGCTTCAGAATCCCCGCGGCTTCCTCGATGAAACCGCGGCGCTCCTCAGCGCTGGCCTGCAGGATCTTATCGAGCTGCCCCTGCCCCACGATCACGTGCATCTCACGACCCAAACCGGAATCGGAGAGCAACTCCTGAATATCGAGCAAACGCACCGGGGAACCGTTGATCGCATACTCGGAACCACCTGAGCGGAACAAGGTTCTAGAGATCGTGACTTCCGTGTATTCGATCGGTAACGCGCCATCCGAGTTATCGATCGTCAACGTCACGTGTGCCCGGCCCAACGCTTGGCGGGAACTCGTGCCGGCGAAGATCACGTCATCCATGCTCCCGCCACGCAACGTCTTAGCGCCCTGCTCACCCATGACCCACGCGAGCGCATCGACAACATTCGACTTACCTGACCCGTTGGGGCCCACCACGGCTGTGATGCCGGGTTCGAAGTCGAAGCTGGTCGCGGAAGCAAATGACTTAAATCCGCGAACCGTCAGGGATTTCAAATACATGGTGATTTCTATTATGTAACGCACACGCTAAGAAACCGGGGATTTTCCCCTTTCCTGTGCTCAGGTGTTCAGAGTCCGCGTGGGCGGCGTTGGCACCAGCTACACCGGAACGATGAGCGCCCGCCCCACGGCTCACGCACAATCATGCCTGGCTTGCCGTTGTTGGCACACCGCGGGCAGGGTTGGCCGGCTCGCCCGTAGGCGTTGAGGGAACGGTCGAAATAGCCGCTAGCGCCGTTGACGTTGACATAGAGAGAATCGAAGCTCGTCCCACCGGCTTCCAACGCACTGAGCATCACGGCGCGCAACGCCTCCAGCAAAGCCTCGATCTCCGCTAGAGGCAGACGCGATACCGGAGTCTCATAGTGCCTCTTGACCCGCCACAACGCCTCATCCGCATAGATGTTGCCCACCCCGGAGACCACGGACTGATCCATGAGTGCGTTCTTGATCCCGGTGCGTTTGTTGCGCCACTGCTTCCGCAAGCTACGAGCGTTGGTCAGGGGGTCTAGGACATCGCGCCCGATGTGGTGTGCGGCGTGCGGGATCAGGTGGGCTTGGTCTCCTACCCCACCAGGGCCGTGGTCCGGTGTCGGTACAAGCTCGGAGATCCACATCCCGCCGAAGATCCGCTGGTCTATGAAGCGCAGCTCGGTAGGTGCGCCGTCGCGTTCCGAAAGAGAGAAACGCACCTTGAGGTGCTTCTCCCACGGCTGTTCGGCGTCCTCGACGAGCATCTGCCCAGACATACCCAAATGAGCCATGAGAGCGAAGGCAGGCTCCGCGCCAAATTCGTGCCCCGCATCGGACCCTAGCTCAGGGGCGAGCGTGAGCCACAGGAACTTGCCGCGACGCACCGCCGCCGTGATGGTCATTGACGTTGCCACGGAAATGAAGGCGCCAGGACCACCGACCTGACGGCGAACTGAACGCGGGTCGTGGACCTCTACGTGTTCGATCCGCCGCCCAACAACCCAATCCGTCAAACCACGGCGGACAACCTCAACTTCAGGCAGTTCAGGCATCAGGCGGAGGTTTTGTGCCCAGGTGAGAGGGGATCTGAATCGATCACGCCCATCGCGATCAAGTCCCCCACGAGCATCTTCCAGGATGCTCCAGCAGCGATCTTCTCGGCGTCCTTCTTGGAGGTCGCGGTGCCGTTCGCATAGCGTTTATCGCCAATCAAGAGCCGCGCAGTATAGGTGTGGGCGTGGTCCGGCCCTTCGCTGGTGATGTCATAGACAACCTCACCTAGATCGTGTTGGCTCGCGATCTGCCGGATCAACGTCTTCCAGTCTGTGCTGCGGCGAATCGTTTCCTCATCGTCAATCAGCGGAAGCACGTTCTCGGCGATGATCCGTTTCACAGCGTCCAATCCGTGTTTCAAAAACACGGCTCCCAGGAGCGCTTCCATCGTGTCAGCCAAGATCGAATCTTTATCTTGACCGTTAGACTGCTGCTCGCCTTTACCGAGCCGGATGTGCGGCCCAACGCCAAGCGCACGAGCGACCTGGGCGAGCGTCTGGGTAGAGACCAAACGTGCACGTAACGCCGTCAGTTGACTCTCTGAAACCGTCGGGTACTGCTCAAAAATGAACGTGGTAACACAAAACCCGAGCACCGAATCCCCTAAGAACTCGAGGCGCTCGTTATGTTCACCATCGTGCTCATAGGCCCACGAGCGGTGCGTCAACGCTAAACGAAGCGTCTCGGGGTCTAAAAAGACCCCGAGACGCTTCGAAAGCTCAGTTGCTTTAGCCACAGACAACTTAGGCGTCAGCTACCTTACGTCCCTTGTACTCAAGGAACAGCTCGGTGCCTGCCGAGTCGGTGACCATCTTCGCCTGGTGAGGCAGGCTGTACGTCACGCGACCGTTTTCAACGGTCTTCACCAGAGTTGGCGCAGTGGCCTTCCACTGAGCGCGGCGGTTGCGTGTATTCGCACGGGACATCTTCCGCTTTGGAACAGCCACGGCTTGTCTCTCTTCCTTGTTGCTGGTCAGTTTTGGACGGTGAGCGTCCAGAGTCAAAATCTATGTCGGCTTCACCTGCCCGGGTATCCGGGACTAGGATCTCAGCCTTATGTGTGCTCCTGGGGCGCTTCCTCACCCAAGGTGCTCAACCCACGCAGTGCCTCCCAACGGGGATCCACTATCTCGTGGTGATGTTCCGGCTCGTCTTCGAGTCGAACCCCACACTGATCGCACAAACCCATGCAGTCTTCATCGCACAGTGGTTGGAACGGTAGTTCACCAACCACGGCGGTGCGAAGCAGTGGCTCCAGGTCTACTTTGTCCTCGACGATCACGTGTGTTTCCGTCTCGTCATCCGAATCAAGCTGCTGTTCCGGGTGGAAAAACAGTTCCTGGAAGTGCGCATCATATGTGTAGGAAATGGGGTCCAGACAACGGCCACACTCGCCCTTAATCGGCAAGGTTGCTTGCCCGGTCACCAATACACCTTCGTGTACGCCTTCGAACCGTAGTTCCACTGGAACGCGCGAGCCGGGCTCTACGCCAATCAGCGGAACTTTCAGGTCTTCAGGCGCCGGAAGCGTCTTCTGCTCCTCATGCATCGAACCGACCTTCCGGGCGATCTCATGCACGTCGAAGACCCAGGCTGATGCTGAAGGCGTGTTCAACGCCTCAGTGCTCATCTACCTAACTCCTTCTGTGAGCAGAACACATGCGACATTCCATCTTAGCTGATTCACCGTCGCGTCTCCAATCAACTCCAGTTGGCGTGGCGCAACCCACATGCGAACATCCGTGAGCACAGGCCTGTTGTGCTCAGTAGAGTTCATCGACGACGCGCTCGGCTGCATGCCCGTCGTCTTGCGGTGCGAAGCGTTCGATGAAGCGGGTGCGTAGCTCTTGGTCGATCCCCTTCTCGAGGTGCTCATTCACCGTGGCCCACAGCTCTGCTTCGTCTTGGACGATCGGACCTGGAAGGTCTTTCATGTAGTCGAGGTAGAACCCACGCAGGTTCTGCTGGTAGTCCTCGAGGTCGTATGCGAAGAAGACGATCGGATACCGCAACACTGCGGCGTCGAAGAACACTGAAGAATAGTCAGTAATCAGGGCATCGGATGCGAGGAACAGCTCCTGGATATCCGAATATGAGGAGACGTCCTTGACCCGGTCACGCAAGTGCTCAGGGATCTGAATGCGGCTTGCGATGAGGCTGTGCATGCGCAGCAGAAGAACCGTGTCATCCGGCATCTGTTGCGCGAAGGTCTCCAGATCGAACGGAAGCTGGAAGGCTAGCTTGCCGCGCGCGTTCTTCTGGTTATCGCGGAAGGTCGGTGCATACAGGATTGCGCGTTGCTCCCCCAACCCCAATTGGGCTCGGGTGTGTTCGCGGATGGCTGGCGCCTCGTCTGAGGCGAGGATGTCGTTACGTGGATAACCGAGCTCAACGATAGGCCCGTTGAAACCAAACGCGGACCGGAACGCGGCACTCGCATACGGGCTCGGCGATAGTAAGTGGGTCCACTGCCGCACACCCGCCTGGGCGCGCTCAAGGTATCCCTCGCTTTGTTCTTGCTTTCCAGCGGCATCGAGCTGCATGTGTTTGAGCGGTGTCCCGTGCCAGGTCTGTACAAAACGCACCTTTGCCGGACGCTTCAGATACGAAGGCGCTGACTGGTTCATAGTCCATATCTGGGCACGCGCTAAGGCGGCGTAGTATTCAGGGCTCAACCGTTGAACAACTTCCGTGTTCGGGTCGGTGAAAACGTGCGGGCCGTTATAGATCCAGACTTTAGGGCGCGTGTCTCCGCGCCGGAGGAGCTCTTCATAGATGTATCGCGGCGAGTCCGCATACTGTTTACCCAGCCCAGATTCGAAGACGAGGCTTTCGCGTTTGCCAGGCATAACGGAGGCCGCTTTATAGAAAGCCCGCATGGATTTCCAGTACCAGCGGCTACGGCGGAAACGGCGTACCACCAACGGCATCGCGTCTTTCCATGGCGAGCCTGAGCCTACGATGGTGTGCTCCGGCCCGGTGATGACCGCCTTGAAAACCCGTTCACAGTTACGTGTATCACGGTGCGTCATGAAGCTGCGGCTACGCGCACGCAACTCTTCGGTCTGTTCGAACCCGGACGCAGCACAGCTGCGAAGCCGCTCTACAACATCGTTGGCGGTGAACTCGATGTAGCCTGGGAGTTCCGCGTCCAAATCAAGGTGGGAGCCGTTTCGGCCAAGGAAACGCCCCCGGTCGAATTGGAAATAGATCACAGGCCTGCCGAGGAAGCTGAAGTCGAATGCAACCGAGGAATAGTCGGTGATCAAGAGCTGAGATTCTTGCATGAGGCACTGAACGTCTTCTTCACCGGGGAAGATCACCGTGACAGGCAGGTCTTCGAAGTGGTGGGCGAAACGCTGCATATTCGTGTGCAGATATAGCTTGACGTCGAGCCCGTTTTCACGAACGACGCGGGCGAAGCCATCGCTGGAGAGCACCTGGTGCCACTGTTGGAAATATTCGGAGGCGAGGAAGCCTTCCTCGTCACGGATCCAGTCCCGCCACGTCGGCATCACCACAACCTGGCCGCGCCGCGGCTCAACACTCTCCCCCAACAGGGAATCGAAACGTGGAAGGCCAGTGACAACAACCTGGTCGGCCTTGTATCCCAGGTCATTCATCACGATCTCGCGTTCTTTCTCTGAGGAGACAAAGAACTGGTCCACGTTGAACTGGGGGGCGTTCTTGCCGTACGTGGACGTCATGCGCTTCACTCCGAGCACGCCGTGCTGCAGGAATACCCGGGTTCCACGCAGCCGCGCTTTGAACGAAGGCGCGTAGGTTGGCATCAGGAAATCGGGGTGGTGCGTTCCAATGAATTTGCTCGCTTGGAGCGCTTTCTCAAAATGGGAATAGGTCCCGCTCAACACCACGTTGGGCTCGCCGGAGAATTTCTCGATATCCGGCGAATCCTTGTCGATCACGTAGTACGCGTTGATCTGCGGATGCTTGCGCCTGAGCCACGTGAAGAAACGGTAGCCGTTGTCTCCTGCTCGCCACGGCTGTTCACCGATGAGCCACACATCGGCTTGCGGATCGACCTTCCGGGTGCCAGTCAGCAACGGTTTGACTGAAAGCTCGAAGCATTCGATATGGAAAGACAAAGCCTTAGCTTTGAACGTGAAGTATGGGCTCACGCAAGCGATGCGACCCCTACTTTCTAGGATCCCGCCGCGTGCTGCCACGCGAGACTCGATCGGCACACGCGAGACACGGCGAGTATGCACAACGCCTTCGGTGTCATAGAACTCGACTACCGCATCGAACGGTTCCGAGTTGCTGAAGCTGTCCCACATGAGGGGGTTGATCGGAACACGCACGTCATACCGGTAGCGTCGACGTCCGAAATCGGTTTGAGTCCAGCCACGGTCAAGTTCCAAGCGCATACGGGATTCAAAACGCGTACCAGTCTCACGTCCCACCACAACGAATCGCGGCTGCGTCACGTTGCCTTGTGCTGAAGCAACACGACCTTTGACATGAATGCCGTTGCTTTGGACGCAAACATCGTCAGCGTAGATCAACGCGTGCAGAGCCGGTGGCGTGTTGACGTCGATGCGCACGTTGCCACGCGTTGTAATCAGCGGCGTCACGGTGTGACCGTTGACGTGGCGGCGAGGGAACGCTGAAGCCTCCGTTTTGCTCGCGCGGCCAGCCCATTGAATCCACTGCATACCGGCGGTGTGCTCTAGTTCAGTCTCGTGAACAACATGGTCGCCTAAGACAACGCTGCTGCTGGCGCCGACCGGGCGTTCTTCGCTGGGCTCCAGCAACCAGCCAAGCTGCAGCTTCCATCCCTCGTCCTCGCCATCCTCAGGTGTGCTCTCATCACCGTCGATGTCCTCAGTCGCGATCGTGAGGTTGGCTAGAGCGTTGGTGATCACGCGGTAGTCTGCCGTGGCTGTATAGGCATCAGTCCGAGACTCAACCGTTGCCTGCTCAACGTCGAATCGCGCCACGACGTGCTCCGCTGCCACAGCAACCAGGGCAACCGGCTTTTGCTTGAACCCATAAGCGGTCAGAATCAAGCCGAGGGCATCCGGACTCACAGCTAGGTATTCACTACCTGCACGCGGTTTGACGGCACGACGGCGCCGCAGAGCACCGCGGGTGAGGTTCACTGAGCGCATCGCGGAGCGAACCACGTTGCTTTTAGCTTTATTCAGAATGCCCTTGGGGTCCACTTGCTGAGAGTTCCTTTACCATTGCTATGCACAAGCTCCACCGCTATATTAGCGACGGTTTTCACATAGGAGCGCTCGGCTCGACACGTCGCTTGTGTTTTGAGGGGTTGCGCTGCGGTTACGTGCCAGGGTTTCTAGTACCCAAACGCAAGCCGGTTCACATTCAGGTGGTTTCCCACGGGCAGGCCCACGGCCACATGGCCTCAAGCGTTTTCCGTAACGCCTTGCTGTTGCCAGCGCTCATGGTTTTAACCTGGTTGAAGCAGTTGACCAAACGTCCGTAGCCCTGCTCCGCCGAACCATTCTGTGCAGCAGTTCTTTCTCGCAGTAGCCCGCCTAAGCGGCGCACCGCATCGTTCTGCCCCACATCGATGTAGGAATACGACAACGCTGATGGAACCGCGCGCCCCGTAGCGACCGCATAGCTGAGCAACAGCGAGGAAGCGAAAGAGACATCCGCAGGGTTTCTAAACCGATGCGAACGCGTTTGTGAAATATGTTCCTCGATGGCCTCTTCTAGCTCATAGGCAACGCTTCTGAGCTGAGCGTGGGGTACGTGTTTATAGCGGCGATCCATGATCGTACCTGTCAGTTGCATCAACAATTCGCGGTTCTTACGTGCTGAATCCATGACCGGTAGGTCACCGTGAATGCCCTGTCCGCTCAGTGAAACACGCATCTGGCCAGCAGGGGTGAAGAAGTCCTCCGGGGTGCTCGGCGCACCCAAGATCACATCGTCGTTGAAGTACAAGTAATGCTCCGATAGTCCTGGGATGCGGTGCAGGGCTGACTCGATGACGTGCGAGTTGAACGTCGGTAGCACGTTGTGGGGCAGAATCTCACGGTGGTCTACGATGCTGACGCCGGTTCCGCCCGCTTGTCCGGCAGACTGATCGAGCCACGCCGGAACCTGTTGATCGGTCACAATAAAGATGTGCCTGATCCACGGCGCATACGCCGCGATGCCACGCAGGCATGCCCGCAGCTCGTTGTTATCACTGAAGCGGGCCTCGACGTTCGAACTTTCACGTGCCGATTGCCCCGGCTGAAATGCGCTCTTACGTTGCACCCATTCAGGATCAGAACCATCGACCCACGTGATGACCGCATCCACAGGCTCGTTGAAGAACATCGTGCCTGTGACGCCCTGACCAGGCTCGCCCGCGCATATCAACGGTTGCGCCGCCGGATGAATCGCGCGCCCGTTGCTGGCGATCACCCGCCAAGCGGCTTGAGCTTCCGGCGGGACAAACCGGCGCGGAGCCCGGAGAAGCTTGAGCCCTGCCGGCGGATTCGCAACTGAGAGTTCGTTGCCGCCAACGTCTGGCTCCTCTATCCACAGAACCGCCCTGCCTCGGAAAGTGGAGCGCTCAGTAACCGGTAAACGGGTAGCTACCTCATCGGAGATACCCCCGGCATAGGAGGCCCACACCCTACCGGGCGTGAGGCCCATCGATGCGTGGCACTGCTGCAACCGACGCAACGCATAGGCGAAACGGATGGAGAAAAAGGCGTCTTTGACCGGCAACCTACTCACGATCTCTAACGTCTGCCTTAAGTGGAGAGTACTGAAGCGAGCCCGAGCGTATCCACGAGCGCTCGGTCCCGAGTGATGAGGATATCCCAGCAAGCATCAACGAAACGCCTCCGCTGAGCCCCGGGAGTGACATCACCAAAATAATAGGCCGCGCATCGGCGCCGTTGAGCGACAGACTCCTCGCGCTCGGCAACTTTCAGAAGCTCACAGATCCCGCCATCGCGCGCACCCGCTTGCCCAGAAGCTTTGGCTTGACGCGGATCCAAGACAACTAACGACTCCAGGATGCCGCCGCTGACTCGTTCAGCCTGCTCGTGTTCAGGCGCGATCACCACGGTCGGCTTGTCAGCCGCCAGCGCTTCAAAGGCCATCGCGGAAACATCGAGCACCGCATAGTCAGCTACATCCCATTGCCAGCCAAGGCCCGGCTGGTCATCGACCACATGCTCAGCACCAGCCCGATGCAAGGTCTGCCGGATCGCGCGATCCGCCGCAGCATGCAGCGACGAGTTCTTCCCCGTCTGCGGGTGCGGCCGGTAAATGAGTCGATACCCGGCATCCACAAGATCCTCGACCACGGCGGAACCGCATGAAACCAGGGAGGAATACGACATCTCAGCCCGGTCGCCCTCCCATGTGGGGGCATAGAAAACCGTCTTCTTCGCAGTTTCCGGCACACTCGCTGGAGGCGGGTCCGGGAAGTCCATCTGCGGACGCCCCACCTCATATAGGGCAACGCGATCCAGCCCCACAAGCCGGGCGGCAAGGCGGTCACGTGCTCCTTGACCCGCGATGAGGGCAGCATCGTAGGCCCTCAACTGGTTCGAGACCATCGACGCTTTATCTGATTCGCCATGCCCTACATGCACGTGCGCGGGGATTTGAGCGGCCATCGCCTGAAAATTCAACGTGTTGTTGTTGGCATACAGCGCAACACGCACACTCGGCTTGTTGAGGGCCTCGATGACCTCGGCCATCCCCCACGCCAAAACAACGGGCACTTTCGCGATATCGGCGCACTGTTGCATCACGCGTGGATCACGAACGATGATCGCAGCACCAGGCACGCCCTGCTCACGCAGATGCTCATCAAGAGCATTGAGGGGCCGCACCCACTGCCGCATCTGATACGTAGTGAGCGGGCCACCCGCATGAACCAACGCCACTGAATATTCGGCGTCAGTTGAGGAAGCGAATCGCCGCGCCGCTGCCCGCTTAGCAAGCTGGTCGTTGAGGGCTTTCAGCCCAGCACTGCCCAGCGAAAAGCTCCTACCTGCAATACGCCGCACTTTCAGCACCGCATCGAGCGGCGAAACGCCTCGTGGCATTAGCCAAGCTCCTCAACAATGCGCGAGAGCGTGTCGAGGGATTCCTTGAGTTCGTTGACCTTGCGGGCATCGAAACTCGAAAGGATGCGCTTGAGTTCGGTCGTTGAGATGCCGTCCGTACGAGGAAGATAGATCACCTCAACGATGTCCTCGAGGTCATCGAACTTACCTTTCCAGTCCTCACCGATCGCGAACGCGTCAACGTTGTGCTTCTCGATGTCGCTACGCTTCTGGTCCCAGTTCTCTTCCGGGATCGCTTCATCCACGTAACGGATCGAACGGACGATCTCGATCCGCTGTTCGAAAGGAACAATCGGCTTCTTACCCTTGATCTGATTGAACTCATCCGTTGAAACACCCACGATAAGGCGGTCGCACTGCTCTTTCAGGCGGCGCAGAATGTTCAGATGCCCGATGTGGAAAAGGTCAAACGTCCCATACGTGATGATGGTGCGTGCCACAGGTCCTCCTGGTGAAGACTTAGAAGAATATGAGAAACGTCCAAACAGAAGATGGACGCAGGGTTAACTCGCCCCATCATCTCACACCGAACCTGCCGGCTGGCTCATATCAGCGGTGGGCGCCCGTAGCGAGCCATCCGTAGATGCGTTGACCACTTCAAAGGAGGCCGCGGATGGTGATACCACGGCGAGCCTTCCCAACCGGACTGGAAACCTTCCCAGTATTGCCGTAAACCTCGAGGGTCCTTCCGCATTCTCACGGTTTGCCCCAACGCCCACACCATCGGGTAGATCCACTTGAACGGCGGACGCAAGTTTCTGCGGGCCAGCCACACGCGGTTACGTGCATTCAGACGATAGAACTCTTTATGCCGGCGGGCATCAACCACGGGGTGGCCGACACGCATGTCACCTGCATACCAGACTCGGTGGCCTGTGTCCCATATACGCCACGCAAGTTCGATGCCTTCGTGCGCGTACCAGAAACCACCAGCCCACCCGCCGGTTTCGTCGAAGAGGTGCCGAGGCATCACCAAGCAGGTCTCCCCTACGTGGAACACGTTGCTGGAAACGTCTGGAGTGCGTTTCCAGATACGCGGCGTCCAGCGGCGGGGCGACTGGCCCGGTTTAGCAGGGTCCACGATCTGCGGTTGTAACAGGCCCATGGACGGGTGTTGGCGGAAACGCTCAACCGCCTCCGCTATGAAGTCGTTATCCAACAGCCAGGAGTCATCATCCAAGAACATGAGGTACTCCCCATGCACGTGCTCAACCCCAGCATTCCGGCCAGCCGGGATACCAAGGTTCTCTTCGAGCTTGATGCCCTTGACCCCATCAGGCAGCCCCACTGGCTGCCAGCCGTTGCCGACCACCGCGATGTTGACGTTGACGTCCTTCTGGCGCCGCAACGAACGCAACGCACGAGCCAGCTCGGCAGGCCGCTGGCCCATCGTGAGCACTACAACACCGACTGTGGGTGTGCCTTCAACCATGAGGTGCGGTTGACGGCGGCCAGCTGAGCGTAGCTTCCCGATCCGACGTTTGAGGGATGAGAACATCAGTTCTCACCGCTTGTACGCACAGACGCATCAGTAGCATCCGTGAGCTCTACAGGTTGTGCTTGAACGTCTTCGGGGCGCTTATACTCCCAGCCGGTCGATAGCGGCGCTAGGCGCGCAGAGAACACCTGGGCACAGAAATGTCCCACGTTCACACCCACTGTGGCAACGAGCAAGACCCACATGACCCACGATTCGGCAACAACCGGCTGGCCAATCACCGCAGAGACAATCGAGGCCGCAAAGAAGATGAGGCTCAACTCAACCGCGTGAAGCATGCGGTGAAACGGAACAAACCGCGCCATGCTGCGCAAGCGTCCAATCAGCGAAGCTGGCGGCATCGCTCGGGCCTCTGAGGTGTCCGGGAGCTTCTCAACACCGGCGAATGCGCGCGAGGCATGCATCATGATCGATTGCGAGCGGTTCATCAACAGCAAGACACCCAACGTTGCCCCGGCCCAGGCCGCAGCCCATCCGGCCGCGGTGAACGCGCTTGGGGAGACCCCCATCGCAACCCGTACGCCCACCCCGACGGCAACGGCCGCCTCAGTTGAGTGGTGCGCGACCATATCGATGAAGATGCCTTTAGGTCCGCGGACGCCGCGCCAGCGCGCTACTTCCCCGTCACAGCAATCGAGGTAGAGCTGAACCTGCGAGAACACCACTGCGATCAACGGGCCCCAGATACCCGGGATCAGCATTGCCGCCCCCATGAACCAGCCCGTGATCATCATGAGCGTGGTGACCTGGTTCGCGGTGATCCTGGTCTTGACGAGCACACGCGTGAAATAGATCGAGATGTGGCGGAGATACAGCTCAGCGGTCCAGTGTTCTGCGTTCTTGCGCGCCCGCACATGCGGAGGCTGGCACACGGCACGCAGTTGGGCGAGCGTGGGGTTCGCCGGCCGGATCAACCCGTCCGGACCAACCGGGACGGTGCCGTCAGCAGAAACCTGCAGATTCGATGGGAAATTGTGGGTCATTTGACTCTCGAAGTGTCTTTGACGTCGCCGGCGCCCATGATGCGGCCACGGATGAAGCCGGCCGCCCAGGTTCCGTGCATTGTCGGCAATACCCGCGCGAGCAATCCTTTCTCCTTCAACGGTAGCTCACGGCCGGCATGCCAAGCGGCCCCTAGGATGCCGAGGCCGTAGCCGATCGGGGCTATCGCGGCCGCGGTACTCGCTTTGCGCAGGGCCGAGCCCTTCGAGGTGAATGGACGGATCATAAGCCCGATGATGCCCGCGCCGAAGCCGATCAGTGCAGCGGGAGGCGCATAGTGTTTCAGGCGCGCGCCCCCTGGGCCTCGTCGCCCTAGTTCCCCACGCCACACGCCTGATGCGAAGGTCTGGCGGGCAAGAGCCCCGAAGTTATCGCGGGGGTAGTAGCGAACTCGCAAGCGAGGGTCGAACCACACCGTATGGCCGGCCTCGCGGATGCGTTTGCACAGCTCCCAGTCCTGGGCGCGGATCATGGTCTCGTCATAGAGGCCCACGATCTCGAAGATCTCGCGGCGGAAAACACCAAGATAAGCGGAATCAGCGGGGCCGGCCTGCGCGCCGGTGTGGTAGGGGGCGTTCCCCAAACCGAACGGCGACTTATAGGCCGCAGCGACTGCACGCTGGATCGGGTTGGTGCCTTGGGCGTCCATGATCCCGCCAACATCGGCGGCCCCGGTCTCTTTCAACGCCTCAATCGCGATCCGCGTATAGCCCGGGCTCAAAACAGAGTGGCCATCCACGCGGATGATGACATCCGCGTCGACCGCTTCAATCGCCCTGTTCAAACCTGACGGCGTGTTACCGGCCGGATTCTCCACAAACAGCACACGCGAATCTTCTGCCGCGATCCGCTGCACAATCCGTTCAGTACCGTCATTGCTGGGGCCCACCGCTACAGCGACCTTCTGGGATCCTTCATATTCCTGATCCAAAACTGAGGCGATAGCCTCCGCAATATAGGCGGCCCCGTTCAGCACAGGGATCACATACGCAACCGTTGGATTCGCCTTCAGCTGCGGCAACGCATTCTTCGTCATTAGCCTCGTGACCTCTGATACGCCTTGACGACCTCTGGGGTGTCCCCGTCCATCATCAAGACACCCTTTTCAATCCAAATAGTTCGGCTACAGGTATCCTGAATCGATTTCATCGAGTGGGACACCAAGAAGACGGTGCCGGCGCCGTCACGGATCTCACGGATCCGCTTCTCCGAACGCTTACGGAAAGCCGCGTCTCCCACGGACAAGGCTTCATCGACAATCAGGATGTCGTGGAACTTCGAAGCCGCGATCGAGAACTTCAAACGCGCCTGCATACCTGAAGAGTAGGTGCGCATCGGAAGGTCGATGAAATCTTCAAGGCCCGCGAATTCAACAATCTTGGGGCGCAGCTCTTCGATCTCATGCATCGAAAAACCCAACGCCAAACAACCCAATGTGATGTTCTCATCGCCTGAGACGCTCGGGATCAAAGCCGCACCGACGCCAAGGAGGTTCGGGCGGCTTGAGGCGTAGGTTGCGCCCTCAGCTGGTGGGGTGAGGCCCGTGATGGCTCTCAGTAGCGTCGATTTTCCGGAACCGTTCGAACCGATAATGCCGATGGATTCGTTCTTGTACGCAACGAAACTGACACCTTTGAGCGCGTGCACTTCACGAACGCCGCGCATCCGCTTCTTGAAGATGCCTCCGCGACTGTTCGCCCCGGCCGAGCGGCCTGAAGAGAACGCCTTGTATTTCACGTGGAGATCATCCACGATCACAACCGGTTGACGATCAGGGTCGATGCGCAGCTGCTCGTCACGGCTCGGCGGAACGGGCTCGGCCACGCCTTCTTGCTCTTTCTTAGGTTGTTCCTTTTTAGGAGACTCGGCCATAGAGTTCCTCCGCTCGCCAGAAGAATACGGTGCCAATCACGAACAGGCCCACAGCCCAACCCGCTACGACTGCCCACGCCATTGGATCAAACGTGTGGCTACCACCCAAAACAAGTCCGCGTGCAATGGTGAGGACCTGATAGATCGGGTGGAAGTCATACACGGTGATCACGGCTGGCCACTGAGCCAGGATGTTCTCGACCGAGAACAAGACACCGGATGTGAAGAAGAAGAAACGGTTCACGACCGGCAGCAGCTGCGTCAGGTCGTGTGTGTGCACGGTCAAGCGTGCAAACAGGAATGCAACCCCTGTGTTGAAGATCGCATAGAGCGCGAATAGCGGGATGATCAAAAGCCACTGCCACCGTGGCCAGTAGCCCAGTGCCATGACGTAGATGAACATGACGCCCAGCATCGGAATCTGAGTGAGGATCTGCTGGATCACGATCGAGAACGGAAGGGTCGCGCGCGGGAAGGCTAGCGACTGCACGAGCGCACGGTTACCCGTGATAGAGCGGGCGCCGTCGCTCATCGATTTGGAGAAAAACTCGATGAGGAACACGCCGATCACCACGAACGCCGCGAATCCAGGCGGGCGCCGGTCTCCTTGCAGGACACCGAAAATGAACCCGTACATCAACGCGTTGAAGGTAGGCTTCAGAATCTCCCAGAACACGCCTAAACGGTTTTGGGAATTGCGTGCACGGATCTTGGACTGTGCAAAGACAATGGCGAATCGCCTGCGCCGCCAGGTCTCTCGATAATAAGCGAAGAGGCCAGGGCGCGCGCCCACACGGCTCAGGCCGTGGGACTGTGCCAACGCTGGGATGTCCATAGACGAGCTACTGCTTCCTCTAATGATGCTGGCCGTACATGCAAAACGGCCGGCTTGGTGTGAAAGATTCTATCTGTTCGTGTGTTGCTCACCTTAGCGCGCATCGACGGCTCGGATGCAATCGGTGTGCTGCCGCTTACTTTTTCTTTTCTTCCGGTAGCGCCGCATAGTAATCCGCGACCGTGTCGTTGCGCAGAGCTTCCGCGAGCGCATCGATCGCGGCTTGGTCAGGCAAAACGATCGACTGTCCGTCCAGGCTTGTACCTGTACCTGCGGTTGGCAGCGTGAAGCTCACGATGTCGGAGGCACGTACGTTCTTCATCTGCAGTCCCAGCCCGGTGAGCAGGGATGGGTCAGAGAATTCTTCGTCCATGGAGATGTATGGGGCTATAGAATCCACGACCTTGAAGAGCTTGGCCGGGTTAGACAGGGTCTCCGCGCTCAGGACTTTCCCAAAGACAGCTTTGAGGAACTTCTGTTGGTTTCGTACGCGCTGATAGTCGCCGTCGGGGAAGCTCTTACGTTCGCGCACAAAGCGTAGGGCCTTGTCGCCGTCGATGTGAATCTTGCCCTTCGGGTAGTGGTAGTCGGTGTCGTGGGCGATGAAGTCGTATTCGTTGTCGACTGTGACGCCACCGATTGCTGTGGTGAGGTCGCGGAATCCTTGGAAGTCGATGATCGCTACGTGGTCGATGCGGGTGCCGAGCCGTTCTTCGAGGGTCTGGATGAGTAGCGGGACGCCGCCGTTAGCCATTGCGGCGTTGAGTTTTGCCTCGCCGTGGCCTGGGATGGAAATCCAGGTGTCTCGCATGAGCGAGATGACGTAGACCTTATCGCGGCTTTCTGGGATGTGGACGAGCATCATGGAGTCGGAACGCCGGTCAGTTGCGGTCGCGTTCGGGTCGATAGCCGCCCGCTTACCTTTGCCGGGTCCACCGTCTGCGCCCAGTAGCAGGATGTTCATGGAGGTGTCGCCTGGGTCTTTGACCGGGCGGTCGTCCTCGTCCGGGAAAGCGCTTGCGATTGTGGTGGTTTTCTCGAAGGCACGCCCGAATTTTGAGGCCAGGCCGAGGCCGGCTCCTGCGACGGTGACCATGATGATGAGCAGGCATCCCAGTACGATACGGCCGACGTGCACCCGACGGTGCTTCACGCGGCGGGGCACATAGGTACCCTGCGTGGTTCCGTACATCAATGCTCCTCACGTAGTCGATCACGGCTATGGGCGCCCTGATGATCCAACGAAGCGACCGCTCACAGAAGTGATAGTCCCAAGTTCTAAGAATAGAGTCGTTTTGGGTTTACTAGGCAAATTTCGCAGCGACACTCTTGGGGACGAATTCGGATATGTCTCCCCCGAGTGATGCAACTTCCTTGATCAGCGATGAAGAAACGTACTGATACTCCGGGTCTCCGAGAATGAATACGGTCTCAACCCCGGTGAGGTGGCGGTTCATGGAGGCCATCGGGGTTTCGAATTCGAAGTCCTGGCTGTTGCGTAGCCCTTTGAGGATGGCGCGCGCCCCTTTGCGAGCGCAGTATTCGGCTAGTAGCCCGTCCCCCATGGGTTCCACTGTGATGCCGCTGATCGCTGAGACCTGGTCGCGGATCATTTGGACGCGTTCTTCTTCGCTGAAACGGTATTTCTTTGCCGGATTCGTGGAGACGGCAACGATGACCTCATCGAAGAGTGAGGCCGCACGCATGAAGACCTCTAGGTGGCCCTTATGGACAGGGTCGAAGGACCCTGGGCATACAACACGAGTCATGTGAACACTGTTTCATATTTTTCTGGGAACGTCGTCGAATTCGTACGGTTTGGGATGCATTCACAGGTTGTGGCGCGCAGCTATGCGCAGCGGCGTCCGTGTATGGGCTCGGTACTGTATAAGCATGGCCAGCATCAATGAGACCAGCACGAATACTTCAAACCCGGGCCAGCAGCCCCGCTTCTCTTCGATTCCTGCCTCACCCTCGATTGCGCCGTGGTTCCAGGGGGCGCGGCGAGCGCGTCTGGCGGGGGCTCATGGGCTGAAGAAAACTATCTTCGAGGAGGTTTCGGATCTTGCACGGTTGCATGAGTCGGTGAATTTAGGTCAGGGTGTTCCGGATAACGATGCGCCTGATGAGATCGTGGATATCGCTCAGCAGATGCTTGCGCGTGGTCATCATCAGTACGCTCCGGCGGCCGGTGTCCAGGATTTGAGGGTTGCGATCGCTGAGCATCAGCAGTCCTGGTATCGGGTGACGGTGGATCCGGATGCGCAGGTTGTTGTGACCTCAGGTGCTACGGAAGCTATCGCTGCGGCTGTGCTCGCGTTTGCTCGTCCGGGCGATAACGTCGTGACTTTCGAGCCGTTTTATGACGCCTATGCGGCGTTGACTGGTTTTGCCCGGGTTGAGTTGCGGACTGTCCCGATGGTTTATGACGCTCAGACGGGTTCTTTTCAGCCGGATTGTGAGGCTTTGGCTCAGGCGGTGGATCAGAACACACGCATGATCATCGTGAATGATCCGCATAACCCGACCGGCTCGGTGTTTAGTCCGGACTCCCGCCAGGCGATAGTTAGGGCTGCTATTGAGGCTTCTGCTTTGATCCTCTCTGACGAGGTCTATGAGCACCTGGTCTATAACCAAAAAGGCGATGAGCGTCTGGGGCTTGCCAATGGTTTTGTGCCATTTGCTCACACGCCTGGGGCGTGGGAGCGAACCATCTCGGTTTCTTCTGCCGGGAAGACGTTCTCTTTGACGGGGTGGAAGGTTGGGTGGGCTACTGGCCCGGCTCAGTTGATTGATGCGTTGCGTACCGTCAAGCAGTATCTGACGTTCTCTACCGGCCCGATGTTCCAGCCGGCGATCGCTCATGGTTTGCGTTTGCCGCGCGAGTTCTTCACCCGCCGTGCTGTGCAGCTGGGTGAGAAAGTCAATGTATTGGTCGATGCGCTCGAAGACGCTGGCGCGAAGGTTGTGCGGCCACGTGGTGGATATTTCGTGCTGGCCGATATGGCGCCGTTGGGTATTGAGGATGCGACCGAGCTCGCTCAGGTGTTGCCTGAGAAGGCCGGTGTAGCTGCGGTTCCGGTCAGCGCCTTCACGACGCCTGAGTTTGAGGGCCGTTTCGCTTCATACTTGCGTTTTGCCGCTTGCAAGGACCAAGCGAGCGTTGAGGAGGGCGCGAAACGGTTGCGTACCTCGCTTGCTGATGCTGCGCGGGCGGTAGCGGGTGAAAGCGCTGGCCGGTGATCATGAGCGGAGTACACAATGCCGATGAGGCGTCAAACGTGAATGAACACCCCGATACTTCACGTCCGAGTGGGTCTCAGTTCCTTGGTAGCGAGGTTCTCAGTTCAGGGGCGGTAGCTGCTTGGTGGCGTTCCCCGTGGATCCCGGGCGGGTTGACCTTAGACATCGATGGGGCCGAACAGTCCACGGTTTTCCCGGATGATCAGTCGCGGCTTCTCTACGACTACCTTCAGTGGATGCAGGCCGCCCTCCAGCTGTGGACCCCACGCGGCGCCGGAACAGCACGCGGCACCGGAGAATCGGACCGCGCTGGAACATCGCAAGGCACTGCTTTCCGCGCTGGAACCTATATTCACTTAGGCGGCGGAGGTTTGTCTTTGCCGCGGGCCCTTGCCGTAGCGGAACCAGCCAGCACCCACATCGTGGTGGATTTAGATCCTGACTTGATCGATACGGTGCTAGCGAAGGTTCCGTTCCCGGGCACCAACGCTCCGCACGTGATCGCCGGCGATGTGCGGGATGCCCTGCCTCGCGCGGTAGAGGTCGCCGGAGTTGCCGATGCTCTCGTGCTTGATATCTCGATCGAGCCTGATTCGCCAGCTCGCCTGTTCGATCCGGGGTTTATGACCGAAATGTTCGATGCGGTAGTCCCCGGCGGGCTTGTTCTCATCAACATCGGCGACGAGCCGGGTCTTGAGGCGACCCGCCGGATGGCTGACTCACTCAAGGCCGCCGGAGCTAGCTATTTCGTTGCCGCTGATTCCTCGATGTTCTCTCTCACGATGCCCGGCAACGTCGTGCTTGGTGCGCGGCGTTCACCCGCCCCGTTCACCGCCGAGGAGTTAGCCGCCCTCCACGCGGCAGGCCCGCGGCCAGGTACCGTGCTGAGCCCCGGAGAACTCGCCGCGGTGTTCGCAGGCCGCACCCAATGATCCCCGCCACACGGACACATGAAACCGAACAGATGAAAACAACCGGGCAGCAACCTCAGGAGGATAAGTGAGCCGCATCATCGCAGGGGTCGCCGGCGGCCGAAGACTCACAAGCGTGCCCGGCCACGACACCCGCCCGACCACCGACCGCGTCAAAGAGGCCCTGTTCTCCCGCCTGGACTCTTGGGACGTCATCGCTGGCGCCCGCGTGCTTGACCTGTTCGCCGGATCCGGAGCGCTCGGACTCGAGAGCTTATCGCGCGGAGCCCACAACGCGATCCTCGTGGATCACGCCCGCCCCGCCATCCAAGCCCTACGCGCCAACGCCACACTCATCAACAAGGAACTCAGCAACACAGCTCCCGTCAGCAACACAGCGCCCATCAGCAACACAGCGCCCATAAACAGCCCAGCGCCTGTCAATAGCACAGCGCCTGGGAAGGGCTGCGCGTTCGGAGCCAGGGTTGAGCAGGCGAAGGCGGCAACGTTCCTCGCCAACTACTCGGGCGTCTCGTTTACGCTCGTCTTCCTCGACCCTCCCTACCCCATGAGCACTGAGGAGGTGGATGAGCTTCTAGCCGCACTTGTGCCCCACCTGGCTCCCGATGCGGTCGTGTGCCTCGAGAGAGCCTCCAGCTCGCCTGCCCCACAGTGGCCGGACGGCCTTTCAGCGCTCAAGCCACGCCGCTATGGGGAAACCACCCTGTATTTCGCCGAAACACCAGTAGCCGAAACCCCATAACCGCTCCAGAAGGCTTAGGAGCGTTGCAGATAGGCCGCGCTTTCGGAGTCTTCGAGTTCAGCCACGAGCCGCGCGAGTTCGGGGTGGGCCGCGCGCCAACCCGGCGCGACGATGCCGTGGGCGTCTTCGCGGGCCGCTTGGATCACATCGGCGTCCCTCATGACGCGTAGGAGGTTGAGCGTCGATTTCCCGCCCGACTGGCTTTGCCCCAGAATGTCGCCTTCACGGCGCAGTTTGACATCCTCCTCGGCGAGCGCAAAGCCGTCTGTGGTGGATGCGACTGTCTCGAGCCGTTCGACTGAGGGGTGTTGGTGTTCGAGGTTGGTTACCAAGAGGCAGGTTCCGGGCAGGTTTCCGCGCCCGATGCGTCCTCGTAGCTGGTGGAGTTGGGAGATGCCGAAGGCGTCGGCGTCGATGATCGCCATGACGGTGGCGTTGGGGACGTCCACTCCTACCTCGATCACTGTGGTCGCGAGCAGGACATCGCTGCGGTGGTTTTCAAAGTCGTCCATGGCTTGTGCTTTGTCGGCTGGGTCCATTCCGCCGTGGAGGACTCCGATGCGCACGTCCTTGAGGGCTGGGTGTCCCGCGAGTACTTCGTACATGGTTTCTAGCGGGGTCCGTTGCGTGTGGTTCTCTTGGGCTTGGACCTCTAGCGGAAGCATCCCTTCTTCGGGAGCAACTGTTGCTGCAGCGGAGCTAGGTTGTCCAGCGGAGCCAGGTTGCCCAGGAGAGCCGGCTGGTTCGTTGTGGTGTTGGTCTTCGCTGGCTGTGATGCGTGGAACCACTACGTATGCTTGGTGGCCTTGAGCTACTTCGTCACGGATCAGGGTGAAGATGCGTTCCTTCCAGGCCGGCAAGGCCAGCGGCACCACGAATGTTTTGACTTCGGCGCGTCCGGCTGGCAATCCCTTCAGTGTCGAAACATCGACGTCCCCGAACACTGTCATCGCGACCGTTCGCGGGATCGGGGTTGCGGTCATGACCAGCATGTGCGGCCTCGCCCCTGCACCGTCGCGTAGTTTATCGCGCTGTTCAACACCGAAGCGGTGCTGTTCATCGACCACCACGAGCCCGAGCTCAGCGAACTGCACGTGATCAGAGATCAAGGCGTGTGTGCCCACTACGATGCCTGCTTGCCCTGAAGCGGCAGCTAGCAGGGTTTCACGTTTCTGGGCGGTCTTGAGCGAGCCTGTCAGCAATTCAACCCGGGTTGCGGTCTCTGGGGCACCCAGCTCACCGGCCCGTGCCAGCTCCCCTAGCATCGAACGCAGTGCTGCGGCATGTTGTTGGGCCAGAACTTCAGTGGGCGCCATGAACGCGGCCTGCCCGCCCGCATCGACCACTTGGAGCATCGCACGCAGAGCAACCAGTGTTTTACCCGAGCCGACGTCGCCTTGGACCAGCCGGTTCATCGGATGCGAGCGTGCGAGGTCTGATGCGATCTGCTCCCCTACCTCGACCTGTCCCGGGGTCAGCATGAAGGGTAGCGCTGCGTCGAAAGCCTCCAACAGGCCGCCTGTACGCTTGGGCCGTGGGACGGCGGTCTGCCCGGCGAGTGCCGCTTTGCGGTCGGCGAGGAATGTTTGTAGGACGAGGGCTTCTTGGAATACGAAGCGTTGCCGTGCCCGGTAGGCGGCTTGTAGGTTTTCGGGTTGGTGGATGGCTCGTAGCGCGGACACACGGTCTGGTAGCCGGTGGTGGGTGCGTAGTGGTGTGGGGATAGGGTCGGTGAAGGTTTCGGGGTCGATGCGCTCGAGTAGTTTCGCTTGGAGTGTGCGCACGCGGATCTGCCCGATTTTGCCTTTGAGCGGGTAGATCGGGAAGGGTTTAGCTTCGGCTTCTTGGTCTTCTCCGAGCAGTGTGTATTCGGGGTGTGAAAGTTGCAGTGCGCCTTTATATGCGGTGACTTTGCCGCTGAAGACGGCGCGTGTGCCTGGTGTGAGTTGTTGGGCGGCGAGGTAGCCGTTGAAGAAGGTCATGGGCATGAGTCCGCCGTCTTGTTCGGATTCGACTTCGATCTCGAGGAGGAATCCTTTGCGGCGGTGCATGCGGCGTTGGTGTGCGTGGATGACTCTGGCGGCTACGGTCACGTCTTCGCCGAGCGGGAGGTCGCGGACGGCCGTGAGCTCTCCTACGTCGAGGTAGCGGCGGGGGATGTGGGCGAGCATGTCTGCGACGGTGTTGAAACCGAAGGCTTTCTGGATCGCTTGGGCGTCGCGCTTGCCCAGCGCCTCGATCAGTGGTGTGTCTGGGGTCAAGGTTGCTGCGGTTGCTGTGGTGGCTGCGCTTGCTGCGGTTGCTGTAGTGGCTGAGGGCTCGGCTGAGGCTGTGGCACCTGGCTGAGGGTTTGTTTCGGCGGTCATCGGTGGTTTATCCCAGCGTGGTTGCAGCCTTGAGAGCTCTGCCCTGCCGTGTGCGGGCGTGTTGGGTTGTGTTCGGATAGGTGTTGTAGCGGCGTGACTGCGATGTCGGTGGGTTCCCCGGCTTTGCTGATGATCTCTAGCGCGGTTGTTTCGGTGGGGACGTGCACGTGCACCCGCCAGGAAAGTGTGTGCTCGCTGGTTGCTGCCTGTTGGCTAGGGTTGGCGTGGTTGTAGCCGCGGTACTCCGGATCGTGCTCTGAGACCGGTTCCATGGCGGACATGACAACGGAGTCCCCTACCGCATCGAGCGCGGCACGCATCAGGGCGGCATCGAGTGCCGATGCGGTCACGGTGCATACAACTTCCACACCATCGGCCGCTTCAACCTGTTCGATGCGGATCTCGCCTTGGTCATGATAGCCGGGCAGGTCACGATAAGGCTCCGGGTCAACGGCGGTGTGTGTGACTGCGGCGAGCAAACAGTTCAGGATGATCGCGAAACCGACCGCGCCGGCATCCACGACCGCAACATCAGTGAGGTCTTTCAACCGGGCCTGTGTGTGCTCGGCTTCCCTCAACGCGGCCCGCCACGCGTCTTCAAGGGTTCCTATCAGTGCGGCAGGTTCGGTCTCGGGCCCGGTGAGCCGGCGCTTGCGCTGTGGGACGGTGCGCTGTGGCACGGTGCCCTGTGGGACGGACTGTTTCTGGTGGCCGCGTTGTTTCTGTTGGCTGGCTCGTGCTCTGGCGGCATCACTTGCGGCTTCCATGACTGACAAGATGGTTCCGCCCACAGGCTCAGACAACGCGGCCCACGCCCGTAACCGTCCAGCTTCGAGACTCTCGGCGAGCGCCGGCGCGGTGAGGGTCGTGATTCCTGCGAGGGATTCACCCATCCCGAGTAGAAACACTGAGACGAGGGATCCTGAGTTTCCTTGGGCTGAGCCGAGCGCTTGCCGGGCAGCAGTTGCGAGGTGGTGCCCGAGGTCCCCGGTAGGTTCAGCCTCGGTGATGGCCTGGTGCACGGTGCGCATCGTCGCTACAAGGTTCGTTCCGGTGTCACCGTCTGGGACTGGGAAGACGTTGATCGCGTTGAGGGATTCCTGTTGCTTGGTTAGCTCGGTGACGCTGAGGCTCAGCCAGTCTTGGAGCCCTGAAAAGTCCGCGCGGATTGCCTGCGTCACCGTGCCCTCCCTCTCACTCATCCACCATTGGTTCAGAATACTTATTTAGCTAATCCGTGGCGAGTCATGAAATCCTCCATGCCGCCTTCTCGCATCGCTTTAGAGAATTCGTTGATCACGTCCATGTCCGGGACCACGATGGATTGGCCGTCAGCGCTGGTGCCCACGCCTTTATTCGGCAGGGTCATGAAGTGGAAGTCGTTGGCTCTCACACCCGGCATGGTGATCCCAAGCTGCATGAGTTTCCATCCGGTGAGGGTCTCGTCGCGGGTCATATAGGGCGCCATTGCGCCTACCGTGTTGGTTGTCTTGACCGGGTTGATCAAGGTTTGCGGGCTCAGCATTTTAGTGAAGATGACTTTCACAAGCTGCTGCTGGTTCTTCACACGCTGATAGTCGCCGTCCTTGAAGGCGTAACGCTCGCGGACAAACCACAATGCTTGCTTGCCGTTGACGTCCATGCGGCCTTCATAGTGGGTGCCTGCTTTATCGAAGGGCTGTGGAACATCGATCGTGACCCCGCCCAGCGCATCGACCATCCCTTCGAATCCGGAGAAGTCGATGGTCATGACGTGATCGATAGGAACGTTGAACAGGTTCTCTAGGGTTGCCACGGTCAAGGGCATCTTGCCCATCGCGTAGGCGGCGTTGATCTTCGCCTCACCGTGATTCGGGATGTTCACCCACGTATCACGCATGATCGAGGTGACATAGACCCCGTGCCTATCGGATGGGATGTGCATCAGCATCATCGTGTCCGTACGGCCGGAATCGTTCTGACCGCCGCGGGAATCGTTACCGAGCAGAAGAATGTTGACGGACCTATCCCCTGGCCCGTGTTGCGGCCGCTGCCCTTGCGGGAACGCCTCCGCCACCGGAATCGCGTGGGACTCGTTGAACTTCGCGGCAAGCACCGCCGCATAGACACCCAGCAAGCCCAGAACAACAAGGACGATCGTGAGCAGCGAAATCAGGAACTTCTTGCCCCCGCTCTTCTTCTTTCGCGGCTTGCGCTGCGGCGGATACGGCTGCTGCCCCGGCTGTTGATACGGCTGACCAGGCTGCTGATACTGCTGGTTGGCCGGGTACGGCTGCCCCTGTTGGTATGGCTGGGCAGGCTGATACGGCTGGGCAGGTTGGGAATAGCCATATCCTTGTTCCCCTCCGTACCCTGAACCGGATCCGTAGCCTGACCCGTACCCTGAACCGGATCCGTAGCTTGAGCGCCCCGAGGAGGTCGCGCTGAACTCATTGCCCCATTGACCATTGTCGTACCGGTCGTCGTCATACCGGTCAGGGTCGACGTTGAATCTCCGGTCGCTCATCGGCGGTCTCCTACCTCGTTCAATGCGCATCTGATGTGCACAGTACAACTGTCTTACAGGAAAGCTTAGAGCCGCACCCTGCAGATAAACTGAAGATATGCGTGCTTTTCCCGTGTTCTCTCAGCCTTCTAGGCCTGTTCAGCCTCGCATCACACTCCGTTGTCGTGGACGCAAGGCCGCTATCGCCACTGTACTGAGTATTGGCGCAACCCTCACCTTGAGCGGTTGTAGCGAACCGGTCGAGGTCGCTCCCGCAGAGAACGCAGCAGATGCCCGATGCTCACAGGTCATGATCACCTTGCCACAAGAGATCTCAGGGCAACCTAAACGGAAAACCCGAGCCAGTCCACTGCCGCGTGGGGTTCACCGGCTTCAGCGATCCTCAAATGCGGTGAGATTGCGCCCGCCGTCACCTCAGACAGGTGTTCCACTTTGGATGAGGTGGATTGGACCGCGCGTGAGAACAATGACGGTACATGGACGATCGCAACCTACGGCCGTGAACCGTACATCACCATCACGATCGACACGGCACGCATCTCTTCCTCCGATGTCGCAGTTGCGGTCTCTGATGCCGTGAAGAACAACAAAGCAACCAAACGCTGCACCTCAGCCCGCGACCTCAACCTCGAAGCGCCTGAGGACGCGGACGAGGACGTGGTCAGCGAAGGCAAGAAGAACGGCTAACGCAGTAACCCCGGCTGCCGCTCAAGGGCAAGGGTGATCAGCTCGGTGATCAGATCTTCGTACGGCAAACCACTTGCCGCCCACAGTTGCGGATACATGCTAATCGGGGTGAAGCCTGGCATCGTGTTGATCTCGTTGATGATCCATTCGCCGGCTTCATCCAAGAAGAAGTCCACGCGTGAGGGGCCTTCGCAACCGAGTGCGTCATAAGCGATGATCGCGTGTTCCTTGAGGGATGTAGCCTGCTCCTCGCTCAGCTGTGCAGGGGCTTCGGTGCGTGCGTTGTCATCGGCCAGGTATTTCGATTCATAGTCATACAGGTCAGCTGCGGCCTCATCGACCACAACCTCACCGCCCACCGAGGCACGTGTCGGCTCGCCTCGGCGCCCTTCTAAGGCAGCGCACTCAATCTCACGCCCTGTGATGCCCTGCTCGATCAATACCTTCGGGTCATGCATCCGGGCTTCCTCGATCGCAAGGCTCAAATCCTCACGATCATCCACACGCACAACACCTTGCGAAGAGCCTGCCCGCGCAGGCTTCACAAACAACGGAAGCTCAAGGGAGTCACACCGGTCTAAGCAACTTTGAGGGTCCGCATCCCATTCACGGTTGGTGACCACCTGATAAGGCCCCACACGCAAGCCAGCTGCGTTGAAAGCCATCTTCATCAGATGCTTATCCATACCCACAGCAGAAGCCGCAACACCCGAGCCCACATATGGGACCCCGATCAGCTCCAGCAGGCCCTGAACCGTGCCATCCTCGCCATATGGACCATGTAACAGCGGGAACACAACGTCGATACCGGTGAGCATCTTGACCATCTCACCTGGTTGGGCATCCGTGACCAGACGCGCCGCCGCATCGGGGCTGTCCGAGCGCATGAGCCGCACCGGCTGGCCTTGAGGCTCAACCATCGGTTCAACACCGCCGTCGAAGGAATACGTCAGAACCTGCTGCGGCGCAACCAGCGTCCATACGCCGTCCTGGGTGACACCCACTGGAATCACGGTGAAACGATCCGTATCGATCGCACGCAAAACTCCGGCCGCGGTCACACACGAAACCGAATGTTCGCTCGACTGGCCACCGAAAAGGAGCAAAACCTTCCGTTGAGGCGTTGACACTGGTTACGCTCCTTCCGATTTCAGATCCCGGTCCAACAGCAGCTTAGGCATCTTCACCACCGGCTCGGATCCATCCAGAACCATCGAAGCCGCCGCAGCGATCGGCATATCAACACCGTTTTCGTGAGCAAGTTCCAAAACAGCCGAGCAGCTCTTGACGCCTTCTGCCACCTGGGTCATCTTCGAGATCACCTGCTCCATGCTCAGCCCCTGACCAAACAGACGCCCAGCCGTATAGTTTCGGGACAACGATGAGGCGCACGTAGCCACAAGATCACCCATACCGGCTAGCCCCGACATCGTCTCCGCTTTACCGCCAAGAGACACAGCCAAACGAGTGGTTTCTGCAAGCCCGCGGGTAATCACGGTGGCCTTCGTGTTATCCCCCATGCCCATGCCATCGCACATACCCACCGCGAGCGCGATGATGTTCTTCACGATCCCGCCGATCTCAGCGCCAATCACGTCCCGGTTGGTGTAGGGACGGAAGTATGGGGCGGTGCAGGCCTTCGCGACGGCGTCAGCGGTCTCGGTGACAGCGCACGCAACCACCGAGGCGGTGGGTTCTTCACGCGCGATCTCGCGTGCAAGGTTAGGGCCGGAGAGGACCACGAGCTTGTCTTGCTTGGTTCCCAGAACTTCCTGGACCACCTGGGTCATGCGCAGACCCGTGCCTCGTTCCAGGCCCTTCATCAACGAAACGATGATCGCCTCAGACGGGATGTGCTCCACCCATTGGGTGAGCTGCTCCCGCAAGGTTTGAGCCGGTACAGCGAGAACCACCATGTCCGCATCAGCAAGTGCCGCGCCCGGATCCGAGGTTGCGGTGACATTGAGCGGCAACATCAATTCACCGAGGTAGCCGCTGTTCGTGTGTTTGGTCGCGATCTCTTGGGCCACCTCGTCACGACGGGCCCATAACGTTACGGTCGCTTCCGGGTTGGCGTCAGCCAAAACTTTGGCGAACGTGGTCCCCCACGAGCCTGAACCCATCACGGTGAGATTCTTCACGCGTATGCCTCCAACGCTGTGTTCTCTTCTGAAGCGTCTACTGCGCGGTGTCTACTGCGGGGTATCTACTGCGCGGTTTCACCGCTTTTCTACCAGTCTTCTTGCTCACGGCGGCGGCGCTTTTCTTCTTCGCGCTGCTTGAGCTGTTCATCGGCATCGGCCGTAGGATTCCACGGCGCTTCCGGGGGTTCTTCACCGCGCAAGTCAGAGACCAGGTACGTCATGTGTTTCATAATGCGGGTGGTTGCCTCGTCCAGCACCGAGCGGGTCATTGGTCCGCTACGCAGGTCATCGAGGTCAATCTCCGAACCTGCCATGACCACGGTCGCTTTCCGCGGGAACAGCTTGAGCCTGCGTGGTTTGCCGCCCAAAAGTTCCTGATCCCCCCAGTGGACAACAGGGACCACTGGTGCGTTGGTTTTCAGTGCGAGCCGAGCCGCACCCGTGCGGGCCTGCATAGGCCACTTATCCGGGTCTTGGGTCAAGGTTCCTTCCGGATAGATGATGATCACACCGCCGCGTCCGATCACTTCAGCTGCCGCTTCGAGCGAGAGCTTGGCACCCGGCCCTCCGCGTTCTACCGGGATCTGGCCGGTCGCTTTCAGAACGCGGCCAACCAGTGGGATCTTGAACAGCGGTGACTTCGCGAGGAAACGCGGAAGCAATCCCTGCACATATACCGATTCGGCAATGATGAGCGGGTCAAGTTCACTGATGTGGTTCGCAACGATGATCGAGCCCGGTTTGATCGAACCCATACCAACCCAGGTTCGGCGCAACAACAGCGCCAGGGCAGGGCGTACGAAAGCTGCGGCGGTCCCGAAAGTGATGCGTGCGGCGAGGGTTTCGTTAGATCCCTTCCGCGCCATCACGCTTGTTCCTTCAGCTCGATATCGGCACCTAGGCCACGCAACTTATCGGTGAAGTGTTCATAGCCGCGGTTGATGAGGTCGATGCCGGTGGCATTCGACACGCCTTCGGCTGCCAGCGCTGCAATCACGTGGGAGAATCCACCCCGCAGATCCGGGATCACAAAGTCAGCGCCCTTGAGATTGGACTTACCGGTGATCACCGCGGAATGCAGGAAGTCACGGTTGCCGAAGCGGCACGGCAGAGATCCGAGGCACTGGCGGTGCAGCTGAATCGTTGCACCCATGCGCTTGAGCGCGTCAGTGAAGCCGAAACGGTTCTCATACACCGTCTCGTGCACAATCGAGACACCCGTGGCCTGGGTCAGAGCCACTACAAGCGGCTGCTGCCAGTCCGTCATGAAACCAGGGTGCACATCGGTCTCTACGACGAGGGGGTTGAGGTCACCGCTTGGGTGGAAGAACCGGATCCCTTCGCTCTGGACTTCGAATTCGCCACCGAGGCGGCGGTAGCAGTTCAGGAACGCGGACAAGTCTTTCTGGTCCGCGCCCTTCACGAGGATGTCTCCCCCGGTGGCTAGGGCAGCGGAAGCCCACGATGCGCCCTCATTGCGGTCTGGCAGGGCGGTGTGGTCGTAGGCGCGCAACGATTCGACGCCTTCGATCACGAGGGTGCGTTCGCCGCGCAGGTCGATGATCGCGCCCATCTTCTGCAGAACAGAGATGAGGTCTTGAATCTCAGGTTCAACCGCCGCGTTCTTCAACTCGGTGATGCCCTGGGCTCGCACCGCGGTCAACAGAACCTGCTCGGTCGCACCTACGGAAGGATAAGGCAACTCGACCTTGGCGCCGTAGAGGCCGTTGCGCGCGGAAATGCTGATCCCGTTCGGGGCCTTCTCAACGACGGCGCCGAATTCGCGCAGAACCTGCAAGTGGTAGTCGATCGGGCGATCGCCGATGCGGCAGCCACCCAGGTCCGGGATGAAGGCTTCCCCGATCGTATGCATGAGCGGGCCGCAGAACAGGATCGGGATGCGCGAGTCCCCTGCGAACGCATCGATTTCGGCGCTCGAGGCAGTCTTGGCGCCCGAGGGGTCCATCACGAGCTCGCCCTTGTCGTGATCGATATCGACCGTCACGCCGTGCAGGCGCAACAGGCCAGCTACCACGTCGACGTCCCTGATCTGAGGGACGTTGCGCAGAATCGATTTCCCACTACCCAGCAAGGACGCGACCATCGCCTTTGGCACCAGATTCTTGGCACCACGTACCGTCACCTCACCAGTGAGTGGGCGGCCACCATTAATGGACAGGACCTTGGTCGTCACGCTTTAGCTTTCCTTGTCATCAGCGGGCAGTGGTTAAGCACGGGATGACCCCGTTAGTTCCTCACCATCATATAGGTCAGGGCGTGTGGCATGGAAAAGCTAATCCCCAGCCACATGCATTGAGTGATTCATAATCTCACATCTGCAAGTGACTGGGGATTCAGACTGGCAATGCTATGAAAAAGAACAGAAGATTCAATCCTATAGCACAGCCTGGAGCCCGTTTTAAGAGCGGGCTGGGAGTGTGGTTGGTTTGAACGATGGACGGCGTGCTTCGTATTCAGCGATCGCCTCTTCTTGGCGCAGCGAAAGGTCGATATCGTCGAGGCCTTCAGCGAGGCGCCACGCGGTATCGGAGTCGACGTAGAAGCCCACGGTCAACGAGCCCGCGGTGATGGTGCGGTTCGGAAGGTCGACCGTGATGTCCATCCCAGGGTTTTGCTCAACTTGCTTCCACAGCAGTTCAACGTCAGATTGCTCAACTTGTGCCGTGAGTAGTCCCTGCTTGCCGGAGTTTCCGCGGAAGATATCGGCGAAACGCGATGAGATCACTACCCGGAAGCCGTAGTCTTTGAGCGCCCACACGGCGTGCTCGCGTGAGGATCCGGTGCCGAAGTCCGCGCCTGCGATCAGAACGCTGCCATTCTTATACGGCTCTTGGTTCAGGATGAACTCTGGGTCTTGCCGCCAGCGGGCAAACAGCGCGTCATCGAAGCCGGTTTTGGTGATGCGTTTGAGGTAGACCGCCGGGATGATCTGGTCGGTGTCGACGTTGGATGCTCGCAGTGGCACGGCAACGCCGGTGTGTGTGCTGAATTTCTCCATGATGAATGTCCTTCTCTACCAGCGTGCGGTTATGCGGAGGCCGTTGCGGCGTGGTTTTCGATGATGTCCGTTGGCGAGGACAGTGTGCCTCGCACCGCAGTTGCCGCTGCTACGAGCGGGGACACGAGGTGGGTTCGCCCACCTTTACCCTGGCGGCCTTCAAAGTTGCGGTTGGAGGTCGATGCGCAGCGCTCGCCTTCGGAGAGCTGGTCTGGGTTCATGCCCAGGCACATTGAGCAACCGGCAAAGCGCCATTCGGCACCGAAGTCCTTGAAAACCTGATCCAGGCCTTCGGCTTCTGCTTCAAGCCGCACGCGTGCGGACCCGGGAACCACGATCATGCGTACGTTCGGGTCTTTTTCTTGCCCGCGGATCACATCCGCCGCGGCCCTGAGGTCTTCCATGCGGGAGTTGGTGCAAGAGCCTAAGAATACTGTGTCTACGCGGATGTCTTTCATGCGGGTTCCGGCTTCCAGCCCCATGTATTCGAGTGCGCGTTGGGCTGCAGCTTTCTCGTTTTCGTCACCATATTCTTCTGGGTGCGGAACCACGTCGTTGAGCGAAACGCCCTGGCCCGGGTTGGTGCCCCAGGTTACGAAGGGTTCGAGCTCGTCGGCGTCGAGGAACACTTCTGCATCGAATGTCGCGTCATCGTCGGTGCGCAGGGTCTTCCAGTATTCGACCGCGGCGTCCCACTCTTCGCCTTGTGGGGCGTGTGGGCGGCCCTTGATGTAGTCGAAGGTTGTCTGGTCTGGGGCGATCATGCCTGCACGCGCGCCGGCTTCGATCGACATGTTGCACATCGTCATGCGGGCTTCCATCGAAAGCTGCTCGATCGCAGAGCCGCGGTATTCCAGCACGTAGCCCTGCCCGCCACCGGTACCGATCTTGGCGATCACCGCGAGGATGATGTCTTTCGAGGTCACGCCTGGGCGCAGGGTTCCTTCAACGTTGATCGCCATGGTCTTGAACGGCTTGAGCGGCAGCGTCTGGGTTGCCATGACGTGTTCGACTTCCGAGGTTCCGATGCCGAAGGCCAGCGCACCGAACGCGCCGTGGGTTGATGTGTGGGAGTCACCGCACACGATCGTCATACCGGGCTGAGTGAGGCCCAGCTGTGGGCCAACGACGTGCACAATGCCTTGTTCTTTATCGCCCAGTGAGTGCAAGCGGACACCGAATTCCTTGCAGTTAGCGCGCAAAGTTTCGATCTGCTTTGCGGAGATCGGGTCTTGGATGGGCCGGTCGATCTCCAGGGTTGGGGTGTTGTGGTCCTCGGTCGCGATGGTCAGGTCAGGCCGGCGTAGCTTTCGGCCAGCTAAGCGCAGGCCTTCGAAAGCCTGCGGCGAGGTGACCTCGTGCACGAGGTGTAGGTCGATGTAGAGCAAATCAGGGCGGCGGTCGAGGCCCTCACCCTCGCCTCGAGCTACGACGTGGTCTTCCCACACCTTCTCTGCCAAGGTGCGCGCGGCTCCTGTGCTCGACATGTTGTTCTTCCCTTCTGAGTGCTGTGCGTTCCCAGTCACGATGTTCTCAGCTGTGATGGTCTCAGTCACGATGCTCACAGCTGCGATGCTTGCTGTAATCGCGGCGTGTGTTCACGACCACGCTAACACCAGACTATTCCACATTCTGATCTTGTGTCTCAAAGATTGAGACGTTATGGTTTCTAGCATGTCACAAAACAGTGGTGTGGGCGTCATCGATAAAGCGACGATGATCCTTGATGCCCTCGAGTCTGGACCTGCAAGCCTCGCGGACCTCGTGGAGGCGACCCACCTCGCCCGGCCAACAGCCCACCGGCTCGCCCAAGCCCTAGTTCATCACGGCCTTGTGACCAAAGACCTTCACGGCAGGTTCGTTCTCGGCCCACGTCTATCTGAGCTAGCGGCCGCCGCAGGTCAAGACCGGCTTGTCTCCGCATCGCGCCCAGCTCTACAGCGCTTGCGGGAACTCACTAACGAAAGCACCCAGGTTTTCAAACGCCAAGGCGATCTGCGTGTATGCATTGCCTCCGCAGAGCGCCCCACTGGCCTACGCGACACTATCCCGGTGGGTACGCAACTGTCCATGGCCGCAGGTTCGGCTGCCCAGATCTTGCTCGCGTGGGAGGATCAGGCCCGCATCGTGCAGGGTCTTGAAGAGGCGCGGTTCACTGCGCATGACCTCGCGCGCGTCAAGAAGCGCGGCTGGGCACAGTCCGTGGGAGAACGCGAACGCGGTGTGGCCTCCGTGTCCGCGCCGATCTTCAGCCCGACCGGGAAGGTTGTGGCCGCGCTTTCGATGTCCGGGCCTGTTCAACGCATCAGCAATGACCCGGGGAAACGCTACGGAAGCATCGTCGCGCAAGTCGCTCATGATCTCAGCGCCTCAATCGCGGTCTAGGTTTGCAATCTAGGTTCTCAGTCTAAGTTCGCACCGCTGGCACCTTGAGGGCTCGTACTGCTTAGGGCTTATCTGTCGAATAGTGATCGAAACCTAGGTTTTCATCCAGGCGCTGCCCCTCCAGATAAATCCCAGACTGCCGGCCTGCCTGGTTCAGCTGTGTAACCTCGCCGATTCGTACGATGCTGACGCCCGGTAGCTGAGGCAACTCCGTTCCGGCGGGCACGGTGAATAAGAGGTTGAACTCCTCTCCTCCGTAGAGAACGTTGTGGCGCGCTTCTGCGCTCTGCAGGGCCCACGCTTGCCCCAACTGTGCCGCCATCCGTTCAATAGCTGCCTCATCCAGGACCATGTCTACCCCGCTGGCTTCGGCGATGCGCGTGGCGTCCCGCACTAGACCGTCGGAAACGTCGATGCCGGCGATGCGGTGGCCAGCTGCAGCTAGTGCTGGTCCGAGCTCCAGCGGCGGGGTGGGCATGAAGTGCGCCTCGAGAGCGCGAGCCAATTCGTCTTCGTCAGGCTGAGCGTGCTGCCTCGGCATGTGCTCTAGGGAAGGCTCTTGTTGCGTTCTGGAGTCCAGGAGCCGGTTCAGGGCAGTGCCGGATGTGCCTCGCAGCCTGCCTGCGATATAGAGCTGATCCCCTGGCCGGGCCGCGTTGCGGACGATGGGCCGGGCCTTACTATCGAGTTCCCCGACCGCAGTGATCGTGATCGAGATCGCTTCAGCAGCAGATACGTCCCCACCGAGTAGTTCCACACCTTCTGCCCCGAGTACCTCGCAGGCGTCCCGCATGCCTGCGGCGAATTCGCTGGGCCAACTCGCCGCAACATTCTTCGAGAGTGACAGGGACATCAGAAGAAAACGGGCCCGCCCACCCATCGCGTTAATATCGGAAAGGTTCTGCGCCGCGCACTTGAAACCAAGTAGCCGCGGGGATGTTTCGACACCGCTGGGCCACGCCTGCATAAAGTCTTGGCCTTCAACCGAGGTATCCATCGTCAAGACCAGGCGCGCGTTTGCGGCGAGTACGGCGGCGTCATCGCCGTTACCAACAAGCACTGCTCCGCGACCCCGAGCCTCATCAGGGCCTTGGACCGCTGAGTTCACGGAGCCCGCTGAGCTAGCGTTGGGCGCGAAGGCGCGGTTGATGGAGGCGATGATGGCTGCCTCGCCTAATCCACTGACGGTCCCCACCGGTTTCCCTTTCTGCGCACGATTCTGCACCCGTTTCTGCGCACATTTCTGCGCACGTGAATGAGTCACTAGCCAGATTAGGGTATAAAAAATCCCGGTGATGCGATCACCGGGATTTTTCTTGCGTGACCCCAGCGGGATTCGAACCCGCGTTACCGCCGTGAGAGGGCGGCGTACTAGGCCGCTATACGATGGGGCCGCTTTCGCGACACGCTACGCAGATCCTCAATGAATCTGCATCACATATTGAATTAGTGAACCGTGTGTTGCGACGTGACCCCAGCGGGATTCGAACCCGCGTTACCGCCGTGAGAGGGCGGCGTACTAGGCCGCTATACGATGGGGCCAAATGCTACTCCCCATCTCTTTAACCCACTGCTTGCCAGAACAAGTACGTGTGGGGTTTAAGGGGAATCGCTGATCTCTTCTGCCGTGAGGGCTACCCGCTTCCATAACAGCGGTGAGATCTTCGCTGGGATACCAGGACTCGAACCTAGAATAACTGAACCAGAATCAGTCGTGTTGCCAATTACACCATATCCCAATGTGCACTACAGCGTAGCACGATCAATATGAATTCTCATATTCAATTATGCTTACCCGGTTTTGCGAATCAGTATTCTCAAACTGCTCGCATTCACCGAGTGTTTTTCGTTGCGATCAAATGTTTTCTCGCGACGGCATGCGATTGTCTAGCCTACCCGAGACGAGGGAGGAAACCAAATCGGCTTCCTCCCTCGTGTCGAACGCCACATTAACGCCGGGTTTACTCCGCGTGGTTCTCGCGGAATGCACGCAGCCGCGCCAGGGTTGATTCTTTACCCAGAATTTCGAGGGATTCGAACAGTGGCGGGGACACCCGATGCCCGGAAACAGCGGTGCGGACCGGGCCGAACGCTAGGCGTGGCTTGAGCCCAAGGCCATCAATGAGGCTTTCCCGCAGGGCTTGCTCGATGTTGTCTACCGTGAACTCGGAGACCTTCTCGAGCGCGTCCGCTGCAACGTCGATGACCTCGCCCAGGTTCTCTGGCATGCGCTTGAGGGCGTCGTGATCCATCGTGATCTCAGCGTCTGGCTTGAACAGGAAGTCCAGCATCTTAGGCGCCTCGCCCAACAGTTGCATGCGTTCCTGGACCAGAGGCGCCGCCGCTTCAAGGATGCGCTGTTCGTCTTGTGTCAGCGGGTCCGAGACAAGCTCAGCGTCTCGCAGGTACGGGATCAAACGTTCAATGAAAACTTCAGGCGAAAGCCTACGGATGTGCGTTCCGTTGATGGCTTCGGCTTTCTTGACGTCAAAGCGGGCAGGGTTGGGCTGTACATCCTTGATGTCAAAGGCCTTGACCATCTCCTCCGTCGTGAAGATGTCCTCATCCCCGGAGATCGCCCACCCCAGCAACGCGAGATAGTTGACGAGGCCTTCCTTGATGAAGCCGGCGTCGCGCAGGTTGAACAGCGATGATTCCGGGTCACGCTTGGACAGCTTCTTGTTGCCCTGCCCCATGACGTATGGCATGTGGCCGAAACGCGGCAGGTATTCAGCGATCCCCAGCTCGATCAGCGCGCGGTAGAGCGCGATCTGACGTGGGGTCGAGGACAAGATATCTTCGCCGCGCAGAACGTGCGTGACACCCATGAGCGCGTCATCAACCGGGTTGACCAGCGTATACAGAGGCGCGCCGTTGGCGCGGGCCACCACGAAGTCAGGAACCGAACCGGCTGGGAACGTGATCTCACCGCGGATGAGGTCCTCGAACGTAATGTCCTCGTCCGGCATCCGCAGACGGAACACGGGCTTGCGGCCCTCGTCACGGAAGGCTTGCTTCTGTTCCTCGGTGAGGTCGCGATCGTAGTTGTCATAGCCTAACTGGACGTCCTGCCCAGCTGCCTGGCGGCGTGCCTTGACTTCCTCCGGGGTCGAGAAGTCCTCATACACGTATCCGCCGTCGATCAGCTTGCGCAGAATATCAGCGTAAATATCCATGCGCTGGGACTGGCGGTACGGCTCTTGCGGCCCGCCCACGCGGATGCCTTCGTCCCAGTCGATCCCGAGCCACTCCATCGCGTCGATGACCTGGTTGAAAGACTCTTCAGAGTCGCGCGCGGCATCCGTGTCCTCGATGCGGAAAATCAGGGTTCCGCCCGTGTGGCGCGCATAGGCCCAGTTGAACAGGGCGGTGCGGACCATACCGACGTGCGGGGTGCCGGTGGGTGAAGGGCAGAAACGAACGCGAACAGGAGTTGAATCGGAAACCGTAGGAAGCGACGCAGTAAAGCTCATGATCCTTTATCTTAGTAGGTCGTTATCAACGATGAGGGCAACCAACGATGAAGACAAGCAACGATGCGAGGCAAGCAACGATGCGAGGCCGTCAACCGAGCGGTTGCCGGCTACATCACGCGATTCGATAGCGTGCCGATGCCTTCGATGGTGACCTCAACGGTCTGCCCCTCCTGCAGTAGCCCGACGCCTGCCGGGGTTCCGGTGAGCAGCACATCGCCTGGAAGTAGCGTGAACGCTTCGGAGGCTTGCGCGATCAGGCCCGCGACCTGGGTCAGCATGTCACGGGTATTGCCGTCTTGGACCGTCTTGCCATCCACTGTGGTGGTGATCGCCAACGCATCAGGGTCCAATTCGGTCTCGATCCACGGACCCAATGGAACCGACCCGTCAAAGCCTTTAGCGCGGGACCATTGACCATCGTTGCGTTGGGCGTCCCTCGCGGTGAGGTCATTGGCGATCGTGTACCCGAACACGACCTCGTGGGCGTTCTCCGGCGGGACGTCTTTACAGATCCGGCCGATCACAACAGCGAGCTCCCCCTCGTAGGAGATCTCATCGGAGAAATCCGGGAACCGGATGGGCTCCCCCGGCCCCAAAACCGCGGTGTTCGGGATCAAGAACATGACTGGCCGGGCGGGGGCTTCCCCACCCATCTCGCGGGCGTGCTCGGCATAGTTCTTGCCGAAACCCACGACCTTGGAACGCGGGATAATCGGCGCGACCAAACGCACATCATCTAATGCGTGCACGGTCTGGGTTGGCTGGACGCCGTGGAAGAACGGGTCACCAGCTAGCTCGATAACCTGCTCGACTTCCACGAGTCCATAGAACGGGTCATCATCAATGACACAACGGGCAATACGCATGAAACCAGCCTACTGGGTCTACTGGAGCACGGTTGGGTACGGGACGTCAGCGGTACGGGGACGTCAGCGGTGCGGGGACATCAGCGGTGCGGGGACATCAGGCGAGCTGATGCAGCCAGCCGCGTGTGTCATCGACCGCACCGGTCTGTACACCGAGGAGGTCGTGGCGGATTGTTGCCCACACGCCGTCCTGTTTCACTTCCGGCATCGTGAGGGTCATGTCCCGGCCGCGTAGCTGCGAGATCGGTGTGATGACCGCGGCGGTTCCGCACGCGAAGACTTCATCGAGGGTTCCTTCATCGAGGCGCTGTTTCCACTCTCCGAGCGTGAAGGTACGTTCCTCGACAGCCAGGCCCTTCTCTTGTGCGAGCTCGAGCACTGAGGAGCGCGTGACGCCGTGCAGGATTGTGCCGTCCAACGCTGGGGTGACCAGAGTCTTGCCGTTATCGATCACGAAGAACACGTTCATGCCGCCGAGTTCCTGTACCGCGTGATCGTTTGTTGGGTCGGTGAAGAGGACCTGCTGGCAGTCGTTGGCTTCAGCTTCGAGTTGGGCGATGAGCGAGGCCGCATAGTTGCCGCCGCACTTGGCTTCGCCGGTGCCTCCGTGGCCTGCGCGGGCATAGGTTTCAGAGAGCCAAATCTGAACCGGTTTGAGCTCGCCGCCAAAGTAGTTACCGGCAGGTGAGGCGATCACGCGGAACTCATAACGATGCGATGGCCGCACGCCCAGGAACGCTTCGGTTGCGATCATGAACGGCCGCAAGTACAGCGATTCGCCGTCACCGTCCGGGATCCATGCTTCATCGGCACTCACAAGTTCCTGGATGGCCTGCAGGAAGACATCCACCGGCAGTTCAGGCATTCCCAAACGGACCGCTGAGCGGTTCAGACGGCGTGCGTTGGATTCGGGGCGGAAGCTGTACGCGCCGCCGTCCTTGTGGCGGTAGGCCTTGAGTCCTTCGAAGACTTCTTGGCCGTAGTGCAGAACAGCGGCGGCTGGGTCCAGCGCGACCGGGCCATATGGAACTACTCGCGCGCTGTGCCAGCCCTTGTCAATATCCCAGTCGATAATGACTTGGTGATCCGTGTAGTGGGTTCCGAAACCCGGGTCTTGCAGGATCTTTGAGCGTTCCTCGTCCGAGGTCGGGTTGGTCGTGAGCGTGCGGGTGAATTCCACTGTTGTGCTCCAGTTCCGATACGTTTCACCGCTCTTGGTGGCGGCTCGTGATGTGTTTGTTCGGCGACACAGACGCTGAGTCTGCATGCACCTGTAGGTAACCCCTTTAGGTAACCCTAGTCCCGCGCCTACCCTATGCGGTAGAGCAAGACCGTTGATGGGAGTTTGAGGCCGCGCTATGCGCTCAGCTGCGCGATGATCGCATCGCCGATTTCGGTGGTGGCTCGCTGCGGCGCGGCGGGCGCATCAACGAGTGCAGCGAGGTCGCGTTCGACTGCCGCTTCGATCGCGTCGGCTTGCTCGCCTAGCCCTACGTGGCGCAACAGGAGTGCACCGGAGAGGATCGCGGCGGTCGGGTCTGCGATGTTCTTTCCTGCGATGTCTGGCGCGGATCCGTGGACTGGCTCAAACATCGACGGCGCGGTTCCATCCACGTTGATGTTGCCGGAGGAGGCGAGCCCGATGCCGCCGGTGACGGCTCCTGCGAGGTCGGTGAGGATGTCGCCAAAGAGGTTATCGGTCACGATCACGTCAAAGCGGGCTGGGTCTGTGACCATGAAGATGGTTGCCGCGTCGACGTGCAGGTAGTCCACGATGACGTCTGGATAGTTCGTGGCTTCTTCGTTGACGATGCGGTTCCAGAGCTTGCCGGCGTTGACCAAAACATTGTGTTTGTGGACCAGCGTGAGCTTCTTGCGGCGTGCGGTGGCGCGTTCGAAGGCGTCGCGGACTACGCGGCGGACGCCGTGGGCCGTGTTGATCGATACTTCGGTTGCGATCTCGTGCTCGGTTCCCGTTTTGAATTGGCCGCCGTTACCTGCATAGAGACCTTCGGTTCCTTCGCGGACCACAACAAAGTCGATCTGGCCAGGTTCACTCAGTGGGCTCACGGAACCTGGGAAGAGCCTGGATGGGCGCAGGTTCACGGCGTGATCGAAGGCGAATCGAAGCTTGAGCAGGATCTCGCGTTCGAGGATGCCTGATGGGATCCGTTCGTCGTTGGGGGCGGCACCTACCGCGCCGAAGAGGATCGCTTGGTGCTCACGGAGTTGCTCGAGGGTTTCCGTGGTGAGGGTTTCTCCGGTTTCGAGCCAGTGCTCAGCGCCGAGGTTGTATTCGGTGGTCGCTACGTCAACATCGGTGTTTTCCAGCGATGCCATGATGACTCTGAGGGCTTGGCTAACAACTTCGGGGCCGATGCCGTCGCCGGGGATCACTGCCAAATCAAGTGTGCGCATCATGGCTTCCACAATACGCCCTCGTCCACAATATGAGCCAACATCCCACTATGTGGGACGCGTTTATGACGGCCTCGGCACAGCACGGCTATGCACCCAAGTACCGTCGCTCCGTGGCGCCGCCGCGCGTCATACCCTGGTCGCAGTCAAAAGTGCCTCTTACTCATTAGAGTGTGGTGTATGGCCCAGACCGCTAACACTCGCCCAGGCAGGATAAGGCGCACGGAAACGTGGATCCGCACACATCCGGTGAGGATCGATATGATGCAAGCCGCCTGCATGGCCCTGTTCGTCAGCTTCATCTTCTGGGCGGCGGGTCCTCTCCCGCTGGGCCCGCACATGCCAGACCCAGAAAGCGGTGAATACCTTCAGGGGGCACCTGCGCTGCCATTCTGGCCGCTATTCCCCTATGCCGTGCGTCGCGCCACCGTACTCCTGGTGGGGCTAGTGTTGTGCGCTGCATGGGCTATTCGCCGCTATAAACCTGGCGCTGCGCTGGTGACCGCGGTGATCGCATGCCTTGTGCAAGTGTGCGTTGTCGCCGACCGGTCCCCCATGCTGATCCTCGTGCCTCCCATTATTTATTCTTCTGCCGCGCACGGGAGCCGTTGGGTCTCGAACACAGCTTTGGTTGCGGGGCTCCTCGGTTCCATTGTGGCAGTCGTGTTCTTCATGACACACGACGTGGAGTATCGGTCTGCCTTGGACTACGCGGCAGCGCTGATTGGGCATTGGCTCGTCGTGGCGGTCGCGTGGCTTCTCGGTCGCCTATCTTTCGAACGGCGCGCACGTTTCGAAGCTGAAAAGCTGCGGATGAAGAGGCTCATCGACGAGCAGATCAGGGAGCGTGAATTCGCTGCAGCGGATGAGCGGCGTCGTATCGCTCGGGAGATGCACGATGTGGTGGCTCATTCGCTCTCGGTCATCGTGACTCAGGCAGACGGCGGCCGATATGCGGCCGTCCAGCGTCCGGAAGTAGCGTGCGAGGTTTTGGAGACGATCTCTCAAACGGGACGTGAAGCGTTGACCGAGATGCGCTCACTATTGGGGGTTTTGAGGGATGAGGGCGATGAGGCCCGCAGAGCCCCCGCCCCTGGTTTTGATCGGCTTGATGAACTCGCCTACACCGCGAGCGCAAGTGGTATTGAGACCTCGATTGAGTGGAAGCACTCCCCTGCCGGTACGTTGCCTCCCGGTGCTGAGTTGGCGGTGTATCGGATTGTTCAAGAGGCGTTGACGAATGTTCGTAAGCACGCGGTTGCGCCTACGCGTACAGATGTTGTTCTGACGTGGATGGCTGGCGGGCTTGCGGTGACGGTTGCGAATGATTCGCTGCCACCGAGAGGTCCTCAGGCCCAAGGTGCTTCTCAGACGCAGGGTGTTGCCAGCGCAGATGCTTCAGATGCCCCGCCTCCGGTGACTGTTGGGGTTGCCGCCGCATTGCCATCGAGTGGACGCGGACAGGTTGGTATGCGCGAGCGGGCTGAGCTGTATGGGGGTAAGGTTGCTTTCTCGGTTTTGCCGGGGGGCTATCAGGTGTATGCGTTCATCCCGTATGCCTCGGATGAGCTTGCTAGTGCGTGAGCACGCCATCCTTGAATCAATAAGTCGTTAGGTATGAAAGTGATTGAGCCGGGCTTGGGCTTGGAAGGTTGTGGGTTTGGAGGGTTCCATGGAGCGGATTAAGGTTGCGCTGGTTGATGATCAGCAGTTGGTGCGTTCTGGTTTTCGAATGTTGATTGATTCGCAGCCTGATTTGTGTGTTATTGCGGAGGCCTCTGATGGTCTTGCGGTGTGCAGGCCGCCGGCAAGTGGAGCCTCCGTTGGTGATGCGGATGTTGTTTTGATGGATATCCGTATGCCTGGAATGGATGGGATTGCCGCGACCACGCAGTTGCTTTCAGATGCGGCTCGGCGTGGTGTGGAGGCCCCGCGGGTTTTGATTCTGACGACGTTTGATTTGGATGAGTACGTTCTTGATGCGATTGCGGCTGGCGCTGCCGGGTTCTTACTCAAGGATGTTCCTCCGGAGGATCTGCTGGAGGCGATCCGCACTGTGTTCCATGGTGGTGCGGTGGTTGCGCCGAGTTCTACTAAGCGGCTTCTGGACCATATGGCGCCTCTTTTGCGTTCTCAGGCTCAACAAGACGGGGCGTCGGCTCAGGACCTTCTGGAGCTTCTGACGGCGCGGGAGGCTGAGGTTTTCAAGCTCATGGCTGAGGGTTTCTCTAACACGGAGATCGCTGAGCAGCTGTGTTTGTCTGAGGCCACCGTCAAGACACACGTGGGCCGCGTTTTGTCCAAGCTTGAGGTCCGTGACCGCGTTCAGGCTGTCGTCCTTGCGTATAAAACAGGCGTCGTGACCCCTTAAGCAGGTCATCTGTTGCCGCTTCGAGGCCATGTCATACCTGAGTATGACATGGCCTTGCGTTTTTCCATCCTGGTGGTCGATGATCACAGATCGCGTGGAAATTACTGTAGAAGCATGACTACACAACCTCCATCATCTGAAGCACACATCGGTTCGCACGCGGCTCAGCCGGCAGTTGCAGCATGGAATCTCACCAAGATCTTTGGTGAGGGCTCTACTCAGGTCACGGCTTTGAACAACGTAACTGTGGGTTTTACCCGCGGTAGGTTCACCGCGATCATGGGCCCTTCGGGTTCGGGTAAGTCCACGTTGATGCACATGCTGGCAACCCTGGATCGCCCTACGAGCGGGGCATTGTCACTGGGTGATACTCGCGTGGACACCATGAATGAAGACGAGCAGACCCGTATGCGCCGCGAGCGCGTGGGTTTCGTGTTCCAGGCGTTCAACCTGGTTCCAACCTTGACGGCCAAGCAGAACATTCTTCTTCCGCTTGAGCTTGCAGAACAAAAGCCGGACATGGCTTGGTTCAACGAGCTCGTTGAGCGTTTGGGTCTGAGCGAACGTTTGAACCACAAGCCACACGAGCTCTCGGGTGGCCAGCAGCAGCGTGTTGCTGTGGCACGTGCATTGCTGTCCCGTCCCGATGTGATCTTCGGTGACGAGCCGACCGGTAACTTGGATTCGGAGTCCGGTAGCGAGGTGCTGACCTTGTTGCAGCGCGCAGCGCACGAATACGGCCAGACCGTAATCATGGTGACGCACGACCCGCAGGCTGCTTCCTACGCTGACCGTGTCTTGTTGCTCTCTGACGGTGTTATTGCCGGCGAGATCAATCACCCGACAGCCCAGGGTGTGGCTGAAGCACTCGCTCAGTTGGGGGCCAAATAATGAATACGATTGCACGCGCGAATGTGCGCGCTTATCTGCGCCGCTATATAGCGGTAATCCTCGCTGTGACGATCGGTGTTGCGTTCCTCAGCGCTGTCATGAACTTCTCGACCTCCTCGAAGGCGAGCCTCGCCAATTCCCAAGGCCAGGTCTATTCACAGTCTGATGTTGTCGTGCAGGTGAAGGATACCGGCAAGTCTCAGGGGGACCCTGAAAAAGCAGCACAGGGGCTGGAGCAAATCGACAAGATTGTGACCTCGAACGGTTCGGTTGCTGATCATGCGATGTATCAGAGCGCAATGATCTTCTCACTCGGCGGAGGCTACGATCCTCTGACCCTCTATGCAGTCAAGGGAGATTGGAGCCTGTTCGGTTTCAAGAAACTCGAAGGCGAATTCCCTGATGGCAAGAGCATCGGTATCTCCAAGGAGATCAAACAGCGCTTCAAGGGTTCTCAGGACTCAAGCGCGCCGGCGCTGACCTTGGGATACTCGCCGGATTCTGACGGGCAGGAGCAGGACCCGGAGGAAGCTAAGCCGCAGAAATACGAGGCCAACGGTGTATTTGAAGACTCTATGATGATCGATGACGTTGGTTTGCCTCTGGTCTTCATGGACTATAAGCAGGCTGAAGCCTCAGGCCTGTTGATGGGCTCTCCCGAGCCGGTGTACCTGCTCAAGCTCACCCCGGGTAGCAACCCGGATGAGATCGTACGGCAGATCAAAACCGCCGTGCAGAAAGCAGGCATCGAAGGCGTCACGGTTGCAACACCGGAGCAGCTGCTCGAGCAGTCGATGGAGAACATCGGCTCCTCCATGGTCTTCGTCACCGTAGCGCTCTTCGCGTTCGTGCTGCTCTCGGCAGTGGTGTGTGTGCTCGTCACATCGAACACGTTCACCGTGGTTTTGGCTCAGCGCACCCGCGAACTTGCGTTGCTTCGCACGATCGGTGCTAACTCGAAGCAGATCAAGTCCATGATGCGCACCGAAGGCCTCCTGGTCGGGTTGATCGGCGGCGTGGTTGGTGTTGCGCTCGGCATCGCGCTGATCGCCGGCGGTGGTTCGATCATGGCTTGGGTTACTAAGTCTTCGACGTTCCAGTTCGCATTCAACTGGTGGTCCCTCCCAGCCGGTATGGTCCTGGCCGTGGTCATGACATGGCTTGCCTCGATCCGCCCGGCAAAGAAGGCTTCCAGCCTCTCCCCGATCGCTGCCCTCCAGCCGCAAGAAACCGTGACGGTCGGTAGCCGTAAGGGCAAGAAACGCATCACCACCGGTGTGCTGCTGATCCTGTTGGGTGCCGTTTTCATCGGCATCGGCATGGCTGGGCCTGCGGTTCTCCCTGTCGAAGATGACGCCGACACTGCCGCGGTGTTCTTCTTGGTCGTCTTCCTAGGGTGCGTGCTGGCCTTCCTCGGCCTGCTCGTTGTCGCGACCTTCCTCGTGCCGTTCCTTGTGGGGCAGGCCGGTAAGCCCTTCGCTGGGAAACCGGCTGGAAAGCTCGCCGGGCTCAACGCGGTACGCCACCCAGCCCGCACAGGTGCGGTCGGCTCCGCACTGATGATCGGTGTGGTGTTGGTTGCGGCATGCCTCACGGGTATGTTCAGCCTCAGGGCCACGATGAACAACATGATCTCCAACCAGTTCCCGATCGATGCCAAAGTCTATTTCGAAGAGGACAAGCTCCCGACGGATAAGACGCTCGAGAACGTTGCCAAGGCTAACGAGGTCGAGGCAGCAGTGTTGGTCAAACCTGCGAAGCTCACGGAAGACCAGATGGCCGAGACCTCCTGCAGCGCCCTCTATGTTGGCGATGTCGAGGCGTTGAAGAAGGTCGTGCCTTCGAACGTGCCGTTGCCTGGGGCAAACGAGTTCGGCCCGGTCGGAAAACTTGAGGAAGCTCTTCCGCTGAAGATCAAGGGCACCACGCTCAAGCCTCACGGTACCGCCTCGAGGGCAGCCGTTCCGTGCATGATCGATATCCAGACCGCTCAGAAGCTCAACATCGAGACGCTTGATGAGCAGACACAGATCTGGGCCAAGCTGGACGAAGACGTCAAGCCGACGACCGCCTCTGAGGTGATCGCCAACGCAGCACACGTAACCCCACAGAACCTTGAACTGGCCGCACAGGAAAAGGAAGCGTACGACGCCACCATCATGACCTTCACGCTGATCGTGGTTGGGCTCTTCGGTGTCGCGGTCCTCATCGCGCTGGTGGGTGTCTCTAACACCCTGACACTCTCGATCCTCGAACGCACCCGCGAGAACGCTTTGCTGCGAGCCCTTGGCCTCACCCGCAAGCAGCTACGCTCAATGCTGTTCCTCGAAGCGTTCCTGATCGCAGGCATCACAGCGCTGGCGGCAGTGATCTTCGGTACCTTGTTCGGCTACTTCGGGTCCACCGCTCTGCTCCGTTTAATGGATGGTGCAGAGTTCACGATCCCGTGGATCCCGCTGTTCATCCTGTGGGTAGCAACCGTGGCGATCACCATGCTGGCAACGGTATTGCCAGCACGCCGCGCGGCCAAGATCACTCCAGTTGAGGGGCTCGCCGTCGAGTAAACGCTCACGAAGCGTTATAGCGGCTAGCTACATAAAAGCGGTGGGGCAGGTTTACATTCATGTGAACCTGCCCCACCGCTGTAGTCCAGTTACGCTAGCTAACGCTGTGGTTCCACAGCGTTAGCTAGATTGGGGCTCCTCATAGCGTGGGAAGATCGGTTGCGGCTTCGGCAGCGGCGTGCCCGCCTCGACTGTGCTATCGAACGCCGCGAACGTGCGCATCGCGCCCTGGCGGACACCCAGCACATCCAACATGCGGGTCATCGAATCCGGCATGACCGGCTGAGCGAGCAACGCGACCCGCCGCACCACATCCAAGGTCACAGCCAACACCACCGACATGCGCTGCGGGTCTTCCTTGCGCAAGACCCACGGAGCCATCTCAGCGAAATACGAGTTCGCATCGTGCAGTACCTTCCACTGCTCAGCAAGGGCCAGCGAGAACGCCTGCTTATCGTAATGAGCTCGGGCCGAGTCCAGCAGACCCTTGGCGGAAGCCAACAGCTGCGTATCAGCCTCCGTCAGATTCTCAAGTGCTGGCATCTTCCCGTCAAGATTCTTAGCGACCATCGAAAGGGAACGCTGCGCGAGGTTACCGAGGTTATTAGCCAACTCCGCGTTCATGCGGTTCACAATCGCCTCATGCGAATACGAACCGTCCGCACCGAACGGCACTTCACGCAAGAAGAAGTACCGCATCGCATCCAAGCCATAATTCTCGATGAAGTCAGCCGGACCCACCGTGTTACCGAGAGACTTAGACATCTTCACGCCATTATTGTGCAAGAACCCGTGAATCATGATGCGCTTGGGCAACTCGATGCCAGCAGACATCAAAAACGCAGGCCAGTAGATCGCGTGGAAACGGGAAATATCCTTACCGATAATGTGCACGTCGGCCGGCCAGTACTTGCTGAACTTCTCCCCCGCGGTATCTGGGTAGCCCACGCCCGTGACGTAGTTCGTCAACGCATCAACCCACACATACATCACGTGCCCCGGCGCATCCGGAACCGGGATACCCCAGTCGAAAGTCGTGCGCGAAATCGAGAGGTCCTCAAGCCCACGCTCAACGAAACGAATCACCTCGTTGAACCGGGAACCCGGTGCCGCGAACTCCGGCTGCTCCTTATACAGCTCAAGCAACGGCTCAGCGTACTTGGAGAGACGGAAGAAATACGATTCCTCTTCCGTCCAGGTCACCTCAGTTTCCGTCTCGGTCGCGTAGCGGACCCCATCCTCACCTACGTGGGTCTCTTCCTCGTCGTAATAGGCTTCATCACGCACCGAGTACCAGCCCGCATAGTGGCCCAAATAGATATCGCCATTGGCCTCCATGGCCTTCCAGATCGCCTGGGCGGCAGCCTGGTGATCCGCATCAGTGGTGCGGATGAACCGGTCATAAGAAATACCCAAAGCATCCTGCGTGGACTGGAACCGATCCGAGTTCACACGAGCCAACTCCATCGGGGTGATGCCCTGCTTTTGGGCAGTCTGCATCATCTTCTGGCCATGCTCATCAGTGCCCGTGAGGAAGTAGACGTCATAGCCATCCAGACGCTTGAAACGCGCCATCGCGTCAGCCGCCACGAATTCGTAGGCATGCCCGATGTGCGGTTCCCCGTTCGGATACGAGATAGCCGTGGTCATGTAGAACGTTTTATCTTTACCCAGATCAGTCACGCCGCGATTCTATCGAAATGAGGTGTGGGATGGGCGTACATGACACCCATCCCACACCGTTCCTCACACCGTTCCCAGCTCTGCGCCCTGGACCACGCCCTGCACCGTTGCGGTGCCTTGATGCGCCAGAGCTAAGTCAGGTTTTAGTACTCTTCGAGGTCGACCTCGCGAGCAACGCTCGCGCCGATCTGTTCACCGATGGTTTCCAACAGGCCCTCCGGCAGGGCGTCATCAATCGTGACAACCGCGGCGGACTGGCCCTGCTCATCGGCCGGGGCCACCTGCATACCGCCAATGTTGACGTTGTGCTCCCCCAAGACGCGACCCAACGCACCCACAACACCCGGGCGGTCCTCATAACGCAGAATCAACATGTGGTCCTCGATCGGGATCTCAAGGTTCTGCCCGAACACTGCGGTGAGCTTCTGGATCTGCTTAGGGCCCGTCAATGTGCCGGTCACCGACAACGCAGCTCCGGAGGCCAAAGCACCCGAAACCACGAGCTTATTGCGGTAGTCCTCAGAGACCTCGGTGGTAGTCAAGCGGGTTGCGACACCACGCTGTTCCGCAAGAACAGGCGCGTTGACGTAGGAGACCCCCTGCGAGACAACATCGGTGAAAACACCCTTGAGGGCGGCGAGCTTGAGGCTCGTGACGTCCTTGGAGGCGATCTCACCAGCCACCGTGAGTTCAACCGAGGTCAAACGCTCACCCTGCGCGAGTGCGGAGAAAATACGGCCGAGCTTCTCCGCCAACGGAATACCAGGGCGTACGTCCTGATCGATCACGCCACCGGCAACGTTGACCGCATCCGGAACCAGCTCACCTGTGAGAGCCAAACGGACGGACTTAGCGACAGCCACGCCAGCCTTCTCCTGGGCCTCAGCGGTCGAGGCACCCAAGTGCGGGGTCACCGAAACGTTGGGAAGCTCAATGAACTTGATGCCCTGGGCAGGCTCGGACGTGTAAACATCGATGCCCGCACCGGCGATCTGGCCTTGGGTCAACGCCGTGTAGAGTGCCTCCTCGTCGATGAGGCCGCCACGGGCGACATTGAAGACGAACGCGGTGTCTTTCATCCGCTCGAACTGTTCGGTTGAGATCATCCCGGTAGTCTCCGGGGTTTTCGGCATGTGGATCGTGATGAAGTCAGCCTGAGCGAGCAGTTCATCGAGCTCCACGAGCGTGACGCCCAGCTGCTGTGCACGAGCCGGGGTCACGTAGGGGTCATATGCGACGAGCTTCATGCCGAATGCGGCGAGCCGTTCTGCAACAAGCGCACCAATGCGGCCCAAACCGATGATGCCAGCGGTCTTCTCAAAGAGCTCGACACCCGTGAATGCCTTGCGGTTCCACTGCCCCTCTTTCATCGAAGCGTTAGCGGCAGGAATATTCCGGGCCGCAGCAATGATGTGGCCCACCGTCAGTTCAGCTGCGGAAATGATGTTAGAGGTCGGCGCGTTAACAACCATCACACCATCCTGGGTGGCCGCCTTGATATCGACGTTGTCCAAGCCGACACCGGCACGCGCAATCACCTTGAGGTTCTTAGCCGCGCTGATCGCGTCCGCGTCCACCTGCGTGGCGGAGCGAACCAAGATCGCATCGACATCAGCGATATCGGTGAGCAAACGGTCACGGTCCGCGCCATCAGTCCTGCGGATCTCAAAATCTGGGCCCAACGCTTCAACGGTTGCGGGCGAAAGTTCTTCTGCAATCAGTACAACAGGCTGAGTCTGAGCCACGAACGTGATCCTCTGTTCGATCGATGGGGTTATGTCACTGGTTTATCAAGCGTGTTCAGCAGGCATTCCGCACTTCCGGCGGAATCCCACTGCACCTAACGCTATCTTCCCCACAGCCAACTGCCACCCAGGTTTCGCTGGTATGACACACAGCACGCTTCATGAAATGCAATATAACGATGCGGTTGCCGGCTTGATCTGCCCGCCTGATCTGCTGGACGGTCCTCTTCCGGCGAGACAGTTAAACGCGGCGGCGGGAAAAGAACCATGGGTTCTTTTCCCGCCGTGAGGCTCACCGTTCATGCTAGCGAACGGCTGGAGCTGGACTTAGCGAGCGGCAGTGCCCTCGGTGTAGTCCGAATCGGTGTCTTCCATCCAGGAGAACAGCTTGCGCAGCTCGCGGCCGGTCGCCTCGATCGCGTGGCCTTCCTGTTCCTTACGCAGCTTCTGGAACTCGGTGGCGCCGTTGTTCTGGTCATCCATGAAGCGCTTGGCGAAGGTGCCGTCCTGGATGTCCTTCAGAACAGCCTTCATGTTTTCCTTGACCGATGGGTCGATCACGCGTGGTCCGGAGACGTAGTCACCGAACTCAGCGGTATCGGAAATCGACCAGCGCTGCTTGGACAAGCCGCCTTCAACCATGAGGTCAACGATCAGCTTGAGCTCATGCAGTACCTCGAAGTATGCGATCTCTGGAGCGTAGCCGGCCTCCGTGAGGGTCTCGAAACCGTACTGGACCAGCTGGGATGCGCCACCGCACAAAACAGCCTGCTCACCGAAGAGGTCAGATTCGGTCTCTTCAGTGAAGGTCGTCTCGATGACACCGGCGCGGGTAGCGCCAATACCCTTAGCCCACGCCAGAGCGATCTCCTTGGCATCGCCAGTCGCATCGTTCTCAACGGCGATCAACGCTGGAACACCGCGGCCGGCTTCAAATTCGCGGCGGACAACGTGGCCTGGGCCCTTAGGAGCAACCATGATCACGTTGATGTCCTTGCCCGGCTCGATGTAGCCGTAACGGATGTTGAAACCGTGGGCGAAGACGAGGGTGTCGCCTGCCTTGAGGTTGTCCTTGATGGACTCCTCGTAAACCTTGGCCTGAACCTGATCTGGAACCAAGATCATGATGACGTCAGCCTCAGCCGCGGCATCAGCAACGTTGAGGACCTTGAGGCCTTCAGCTTCAGCCTTAGCGCGGGACTTGGAGCCCTCAGCAAGACCAACACGGACATCCACGCCCGAATCACGCAGCGAAAGCGCATGAGCGTGGCCCTGGGAACCGTAACCGATAACGGCTACCTTCTTATCGCTGAGCTTGCTCAGATCTGCGTCTTCTTCGTAGTACATGGTGGTGCTCACGAAACCATTCCTTACAGTTTGAGTTCTTCTAGGTCTAAAAATTTTCTCGGTCACTTATCGGCTACGATGTGTCGCAACTCGATGCCCCAGATCGATGCCCCAGCTAGGCCGAAATCGAGTGCAAAGCCCGATGCGACAGCGACTTGCGTCCGCGTGCGATAGCCAACGTTCCAGCCTGCACGATCTCGCGGATACCGAACGGCTCCAAAACGTCAAAGAGTGCAGAGATTTTCTCGCCCGAACCGGTCGCTTCAAGCACCACGGTGTCCGGTGAAACATCCACCACACGGGCACGGAAGTAATCCGCCGCCTGCGTCACCTGGGTGCGTGTCTCCGCGTCAGCGTTGACCTTGATCAGCACATGCTCACGCTGCACGGAGTGTGTCTGCTCAAGCTCAACAATCTTGATCACGTTGACGAGCTTATTCAGCTGCTTAGTCACCTGCTCCAATAGCTTCTCATCCGCCTGAACCACTACGGTCATGCGCGAAAGCCCTGGAGTCTCGGTGGGGCCTACAGCCAAAGAATCAATATTGAATGCACGGCGGGCGAAGAGGCCAGCGACGCGAGTCAACGCACCGGGGACGTCCTCGACCAGTACCGATAAAGTATGGCGTGCCATTGATGTAGTCCTATTCCTCTTCCCACTGAGGCGTCATGCCTCGTGCCACCTGAATCTCGTTATTTGAAACACCTGAAGGGACCATCGGCCACACCATGGCGTCCTTGGAGACGATGAAGTCGATCAGCACGGGGCGGTCGTTGATGGACATCGCCTTCTCGATCGCCGCATCGATCTCGTCCTCTGTCTCCACACGGATACCAACGCAACCGTAGGCATCCGCCATCTTCACGAAGTCCGGGACGCGGATCGAATCCTTACCCGTGTTCAGCTCGGTATTGGAGTAGCGGCCGTCATAGAACAGCGTCTGCCACTGCCGAACCATGCCTAGCGACGAGTTGTTGATGAGCGCAACCTTGATCGGGATCTTGTTGATCACACACGTCGCCAGCTCCTGGTTAGTCATCTGGAAGCAGCCGTCACCATCGATGGCCCACACAACACGGTCCGGGTTACCGACCTTGGCACCCATCGCCGCCGGGATCGAATAGCCCATAGTGCCCAAGCCTGCGGAGTTCAGCCACTGGCGAGGCCGCTCATACTTCACGAACTGAGCAGCCCACATCTGGTGCTGGCCAACACCTGCAACATAGATCGCTTCAGGACCAGCAATCTCACCCAGACGCTGGATGATGTGCTGCGGGGCGAGCGCGCCGTCGGTTGTCTTGGTGTAGCCGAGCGGATATGTATCGCGGATGCGGTTGAGGATCTCCCACCACGGCTCAAGATCCGGGGCTTCCCCCTCATCCTTGCGTTCGCGATACGCCTCGGTCAGGTCCGGGAGGATCCTCTTCAGATCCCCCACGATCGGAACATCAGCGTTACGGTTCTTAGAGATCTCCGCCGGATCCACATCCACGTGGATCACGCGTGCTTCCGGTGCGAAAGAATCCAGCACGCCGGTCACACGGTCATCGAAACGCGCTCCGAGGGTGATCAGCAGGTCCGCCTGCTGAAGCGAGGACACCGCAGCAACTGAACCGTGCATACCCGGCATGCCCAGATGCTGATCGTGGGAGTCCGGGAACGCACCGCGGGCAGTCAGCGTGGTCACCACGGGTGCGCCCACCAGCTCGGCAAGCTCACGCAATTCTTCGGCCGCATCGGCCTTGATCACGCCACCACCGACATAGAACACCGGGCGGATCGAGGAGGCGATGTATTTAGCGGCCTCACGCACCTGCTTGATATGACCCTTAGAGGTCGGCTTATAGCCTGCCATGGCTGGCTGCGGAGGCCACGTGAACGTCATCAGGCCTTCTTGGGCGTCCTTGGTCACATCGACCAGAACCGGGCCGGGACGGCCTGTGGTCGCCAGATAGAAAGCCTTCGCGAGCGTGTCCGGGACATCCTGGGCGTTGGTCACCAGGAACGAATGCTTGGTGATCGGCATCGTGATACCCACGATGTCAGCTTCTTGGAACGCGTCAGTACCGATGACCTTGGAGTTCACCTGACCGGTAATAGCGACCATCGGGACGGAGTCCATATGGGCATCCGCGAGCGCGGTCACTAGGTTGGTTGCACCTGGCCCGGAGGTTGCGATCGCGACACCCGGACGGCCAGTCACCATCGCATAACCCTGAGCCGCGTGCCCAGCCCCCTGTTCGTGGCGCACCAGCACGTGGTTGAGTTCCGGTGCCTCCAACAGCGGGTCATAGGTTGGCAGAATAGCTCCACCCGGAAGACCAAAGACAGACTCAATACCTAGTTCCTGAAGGGAACGCACAATAGCCTGCGCGCCCGTCATCTCAATCGGATCTACGCTCCGATTAGGCCCCATGACGTCCACCGCGTGCCCGCGGGGGTGGTGTGTCTTGCGGGAGTTCTTTCCCGCAGACGCATCGGATGCAGCGTTCGCCTGCCCCATGATGCTGTCCCTTCTCACCGAGTGATGTACTAGTAGCTGTGTTTGGTACTCCCGTGCCGATGCGCAACTGGAAGGTCATCCCGGATGCGCTACTCCCGCTCGCGTTGTATCGCGGCCGGAAAGCGAGGCCGACCATGTGGCCTCAAGCACGTTTCCCAATCGTCTCAATAGTGATCTAGGACATCCAAACCGAGCCCGTAACAATCTCACATACTGGACCACAGACCAGTATGTGAACGCTTCACACGTGCGTCATACGTCTTAAATCAACAGCACCCGCCTCGCTGCGCATGTTTGACTAGAGACATGCCAGCACTTCGTTCACGCACAGTCACCCACGGCCGCAACATGGCAGGAGCCCGCGCACTCATGCGCGCATCCGGTGTCGCCAACCAGGACATCGGCAAGCCGATCATCGCCGTCGCCAACTCCTTCACAGAGTTCGTGCCAGGCCACACCCACCTAGCCCCCGTGGGCCGCATCGTCTCCGAAGCGATCCACAACGCAGGTGCGGTCGCACGCGAATTCAACACGATCGCAGTCGATGACGGGATCGCGATGGGCCACGGCGGAATGCTGTACTCGCTACCAAGCCGCGACATCATCGCCGACAGCGTCGAATACATGGCCAACGCCCACTGCGCAGACGCGCTCGTGTGCATCTCCAACTGCGACAAGATCACACCGGGCATGCTGCTAGCCGCACTGCGCCTCAACATTCCCACCGTCTTCGTATCCGGCGGCCCCATGGAATCAGGCCGCGCCGTATTGACTGACGGGACCGTGAAAAGCCTCGACCTCGTCAACGCGATCGCTGACGCCGTGGACGAATCCGTATCTGATGCCGACATGCTCTCGATCGAAGAGAACGCATGCCCAACCTGCGGTTCCTGCTCCGGCATGTTCACCGCGAACTCGATGAACTGCCTCACCGAAGCGATCGGGCTTGCACTCCCTGGCAACGGCTCCGTTCTGGCAACCCACACCGCGCGCAAGGAGCTATACGAACGCGCAGGGGCCACCATCGTGGACATCACCAAGCGCTACTACGAAGACGACGACGCTTCCGTTTTGCCGCGCAACATCGCAACCCGCGAAGCCTTCGATAACGCAATGGCACTCGATATCGCGATGGGTGGCTCAACCAACACGATCCTCCACCTGCTTGCCGCAGCACAGGAAGGCGAGGTCGACTACACCCTGCCGGACATCGATAAGAAGTCCCGCGAGGTCCCGTGCCTGGCCAAGGTTGCGCCCAACGTTGCCGGTGAGCGGACCTACTACATGGAGGACGTCCACCGGGCAGGCGGCATCCCTGCCCTGCTCGGGGAGCTCAACCGCGCCGGCATGTTGCACACCAACGTGCATGCCGTACACTCCCCCGACCTCACTAGCTGGCTCGATGAATGGGACATCCGCGGCGGCAAAGCCAGCGAAGAAGCCCAAAAGCTCTGGTATGCAGCCCCGGGTGGCAAGCGTTCCTCGTCCGCGTTCTCGCAGTCCGAAGTGTGGGACAGCCTTGACACCGACGCGGAAAATGGCTGCATCCGCAACGCCGAAAACGCATACTCCGCCGACGGCGGCCTCGCTGTTCTGCACGGCAACATCGCACGCAACGGATGCGTCGTGAAGACCGCCGGCGTGGATGAATCCATCTGGACGTTCTCCGGCCCAGCGGTGGTGTGCGAATCCCAAGACGAGGCCGTCTTCAAGATCTTGTCTAAAGAGATCAAGGAAGGCGACGTAGTTGTCATCCGCTATGAAGGCCCGCGCGGTGGCCCAGGCATGCAGGAAATGCTCTACCCAACCTCGTATCTGAAAGGCCTGGGACTTGGCGCGAAGTGCGCCCTCATCACCGACGGCCGCTTCTCCGGCGGCACTTCGGGCTTGTCTATCGGCCACGTCTCCCCCGAAGCCGCCTCGGGTGGCGAGATCGCGCTCATCCAGGACGGCGACACCATCACGATCGACATCCCCAACCGCTCAATCCAGCTTGAGATCTCAGACGAACAGATGCAGGCCCGCCGCGCTCAACTCGAGGCCGGCCACGGATACCAGCCGCTCAAACGCGACCGCGAGGTCAGCCGCGCGCTACGCGCATACGCGCTCATGGCCACCTCAGCCGACCGCGGAGCCGTGCGCGACATCAGCGCGCTGGAACGCATCGCACGCCCACAAGATCTCTAAACCGCACAGCTAAGCGCAACCCAAGTGAATGGAGAATGCCCTGCCCCACCGCTTTCCGCCGGTGCGGCAGGGCATTCCCGTATGGTGAAGAACATGGACACAAATGAACCCGTCCCAACCAGCGAACCTGTAGTGCAAGACGAGCTACGCGCCCGCTTGCGCGCAGTGTTCGATGAGCAAATCCCCAACTACGGTTCCTTCAACATCGCATACGCGTTTGGGCTGGCAGGTTCGGGTGGCCCGTGCCTCATAGGGTTCAGGAACCAGCCAATCGAACTCGTGGTTGCACCCATCGACGCCCACACTCTTCAAGCCAGCGAGTCCGCAGTCAGCATCAACCTCACCAACATCAGCGCGGTAGGGATCTACTCCGCAGATTCAGTGGAACTCGAAATGACCACCGGACGCACCTTCCGCGTCACCTGCCCGCCGTACCCGACCGTGCTGCTAGAAGCATCAAGCTCTGGAACCGAACGTACCCCAGCAGTGACCCTGGACCAGTACGGCGAATCAGTCGATTTCGCAGAGTTCATCAACTTCTTCGCCGACGCCATCGAGGCCGGCACCGCCCCCTAAATGGGCGCCGCGCCGGAGCACGGGAACATAGGAGGCGGCACGGCTTCATGAGCCCCAGCAATATGCTGTATCTCACAAAAGCGCTCAACCGTTGGCTCCGATTTGGCGTTTACGAAAACTGACTGTAATGTTGAACAGGTCGCCGCGAGCGATGCCCAGCGATTCAGTAAGAACCGCAAACACAACAAGCATCACAACGCGAGACGGGCGCCTTTAGCTCAATTGGTAGAGCACTTGACTCTTAATCAATAGGTTCCGGGTTCGAGTCCCGGAGGGCGCACCAATATGAAAGGCTGAAACTGTACAACAGTTTCAGCCTTTCGCGTATCAAGCGCGCTTCAAGGAGGATCCATGACCAACCGTCTTGAGCCAGGCCAACCGGCACCCGACTTCACACTCACTGCAGCTGACGGAAGCACCGTGAGCCTTGGTGAGCTCACCAACGGAACCAAAGCCATCGTCTACTTCTACCCGAAAGCGATGACCCCAGGGTGCACAACCCAGGCATGCGATTTCCGTGACTCGCTCGAATCTCTGGCTGCACACGGCTACAAGGTTGTCGGGATCTCCCCCGATCCGGTGGATAAGCTCGCTAAGTTCGTGGAACGCGATCAGCTGAGCTTCCCGCTACTCTCCGATGAAAACCACGCCGTCGCAGAAGCCTACGGCGCGTGGGGCATCAAAAAGAACTACGGCCGCGAATATGAGGGCCTCATCCGCTCGACCATCGTGATCGATGAAAACGGAACCGTAGAACTCGCGCAATACAACGTGCGAGCTAAAGGACACGTTGCTAAACTTCAACGAGATCTGAAACTGGTCTAATATAGATCAGCGGCACCGGCTCAGGTGCCGTCCGCGGGCGTGGCGGAATTGGTAGACGCGCTGGATTTAGGTTCCAGTGTCTTTGACGTGAGGGTTCAAGTCCCTCCGCCCGCACTTTCTGCTTTATGCGTTCATTCGCTTACACATAACATTCATGTAAGCCATCACCCTGGGATGGTGAACAGATGCCACATAGCGCACTCCCCCCACACAACAAAGGTCGCTCCTCGCGTGAGGACCACGCTTCTGCAGGCCCTAGCCGCCGCGCACTCCTAGGATGGGGGCTTTTCGCGCTCATGGCGGCAGGATGCGCCAACGGTGCCCCCTCACCGGGCAAAAGCAGCCGCACAGAACTCACTTTCCTCGCCGCAGCACCCCCTCGGGTCTGGGATCCGGCGTTTATCCACGATCCACTCGATCAGCGCATCATCCAACAAATCTGCCCGCCGCTAGTGAGCATCAACTCCGCCGACGGCAACCTCACCGGCATCCTAGCGCGCACGGCAAACCTCAACGAGGACGGCACTCGTCTGCGCATCACGCTCGCACACGGCCTGACCTTCTCCGATGGAACAGAACTCGATTCCGCTGCACTCAAAGCCAATTTTGAACGCTGGCAGAAGATCGCTTCCACAGCCGCCACGCCTTCGGCGATCGACACGATCCTCGCCGATTCGGCTTCGGCCCCGCTCATCAAGAGCTATAAAACTCCGGGCAAACACGTACTCGATGTGCACTTCGCCCGCCCATGCTTCGCATTCCCAGACGCGCTAACACACCCCGGACTCGGGGTCCTCTCCCCGGCAGCTTTCGGCAAGGACTCAACCGAACCTGTCGCCACACCTATTGGCGCCGGCGCATACACCCTTGAAGCGAAAGCGACCAAGACCGCACCTCACCGCGAAGAAGCTAACACCACACGCCTGAAGCTACGCGCAGAGTTCCGTAGCGAGCGTGAATCCGCCGCCGCATCGGCTAGTGCAACACACAGCGAGAGCGCGAGCCAAGGCTCCCCAGACTATGGCCGGGACTCCAACCACGACGGCGGGGTGCCGTTGCGTCCAGCACCTGCCGAAGGCAAAGCCCCAGCCACTATCGCGTTCATCCACTCAAGCCTTTCAGCGACACCGGCCCAGTGGCTGGCAAGCAAACACGACAATCCGATGCATGCCGACGTCGTCGACGCGGTGGCAGCGAAAGAACAAAAAGAGATCGCCCAAGCCGGCTTGCGGGTTATGCACCGCGACCCGTTCTCCGTGGTCTACCTCGGCTTCAACCACAACGACGAGAACCTCAAACAACGCGCGATGCGCCAAGCGATCGTGCAAAACATCGACGAACGGCAACTGCTCAAAGACCAGTTCCCAGAATCAACCCTGAGCGCCAACGGATACACGCCAGCTTCCCTAGGGGTACAGCCTGAACGCCCCGCGATCCGGGATGAAAAAGCAACCACCGATCTACTCAAGACAGCCAAATACGGCGGAGAAAGCATCCCGATCGCCTACCCGACCGGCGTACGCCTCCCCTACTTCCCGCTACCCGAATTGACCGCGCAAGGCATTCAGAAACAACTCGCGGAAGTGCACATCACAACCCAGTTGAAGCCCATGCACTGGGACACCGAATTCCTGCCAGCCCTTCTCGAGGGAAAACACACTGGGCTCTTCCTCTTCGGGCTACACGGGCTCTACCGCTCCCCGCATGACATGCTCGCTCGCCTCTTCAGCGGACCCCGGCCCCTGTGCAACGCACGCCTGACCGACATCCCGCACCGTCTCGATGCGGCCCTTGCCATCGCTTCAGCGAGCCAACGCCGCGAGACCTACCGAAACATCGAAACCGACCTCATAGCCGACCTTCCGCTCCACCCGCTACTTTTGCCGGCATCGGCCCTCGGCCTCTCCAGCGACGTCACGAACTACCCGCTGAACCCATACCTTGAAGAGCCACTCGAACTCGTGACGATGAAGTAAGCACTATCCGTGAACAACAGCCCTTTACTGAGCTAGGGCTAGGCGGGCGCTGAGAAGTTACCGCAGAACGTGGCGCTAGTAACTTTGGGCCCTTAAAAGGCCGCCATACGTTTCACCTATACAGAGCCCGGCGGTACTGTGAGACGTAGACTTATTAAGGTTTACCTACAAACATGTCAGATGGAGTTGCATCCGTGTCTTCGACCAACCAGAAGATCTCCCTCGACGTCGCACTGATCGGCGGCGGCATCATGAGCGCAACGCTCGGAACCTTCCTCAACCATGTGGAGCCGGGGTGGAGCATCGGCGTGTTCGAAAGCCTTGACCGCGCTGGCGCCGAATCCTCCGACCCATGGAACAACGCCGGTACGGGCCACTCCGCACTGTGCGAACTCAACTACTCTCCAGCGGCTGCCGACGGCTCCGTCGACCCGACCAAGGCGCTCGGCATCGCCGAACAGTTCCAGCAGTCCCGCCAGTTCTACGCGTGGCTCGTCGAGCAGGGCATCGTCAAGGACCCATCGAGCTTCATCAACGCGTTGCCGCACGCTTCTTTCGTGATCGGTGAAGACCACAAGCGCTACCTGCAGACCCGCTACGAGACCCTCAAACAGAACGTTCTGTTCCAGGACTTCCAGCACACCACCGACATCGACCAGATCGCCGAGTGGACCCCGCTGGTAGCTGAAGGCCGCACCAACAACAACGTCGCGATGACCCGCTCCGCATCCGGCACCGACGTCAACTTCGGTTCCCTAACCCGCCAGCTACTCGACGCGATGGACGCTAAGAACTCCACCGACGTCTTCTACAACCACAAGGTCACCAACCTCAAGCGCGCAGGCAACGGCTGGGTTGTGACCGTGAAGGACAAGGCTTCCAAGCAGACCCTCGAAGTCAACGCCAAGTTCGTCTTTGTGGGTGCCGGTGGTGGCGCTCTCCCACTGTTGCAGAAGTCCGGTATCGATGAGATCAAGGGCTACGGCGGCTTCCCAGTTTCAGGTGAATTCCTGCGTTGCACCAACGAATCGGTCATCGCCCGCCACGAAGCCAAGGTCTACGGCCAGGCGTCCGTGGGTGCCCCTCCGATGTCCGTTCCACACCTGGACACCCGTTACGTGGACGGCAAGAAGTCCCTCATGTTCGGTCCTTACGGCGGTTTCTCGCCTAAATTCCTCAAGTCCGGTTCTTTCTTCGACCTTCCGTTCTCGGTTCGTGTACACAACCTCGGCACGATGCTCGGTGTCGCGAAGTCCAACTTCGACCTCGTGACCTACCTCGTATCCGAGCTCGCTAAGACCCGCAACCAGCAGATGGAAGCGATGCGCGCCTACTACCCCGCCGCTCAGAAGGGCGACTGGGAGATGATCACCGCGGGCCAGCGCGTCCAGACCATGAAGAAGGGCCCTAACGGCAAGGCGGTCCTCGCATTCGGTACCGAGGTTGTCTCCTCGGCTGACGGCAGCATCGCTGGCCTACTCGGCGCTTCCCCTGGCGCATCCACTGCAGCACCGATCATGGTCAACCTGCTCAAGACCTGCTTCGCTGATAAGTGGGCTGGCTGGGAAGACCAGGTCAAGGAGCTCATTCCATCGCTGGGTCAGAAACTCAACAACAACGCTTCCCTCTACAGCGAGGTCAAGGACCGCACCGATAAGGTCCTGGGGCTGAACTAGGTCTGTCCACTACTCGCTCCAACAACGCATAGGATGGGGGCGTGTCCGTAACGTTTCGTTGCGGGCACGCCCCCATCTCCCTTTTCCGGCCTTACATCAAGGATCCTCATGCACCACCTGGCGAAAGTCTCGCTGCGAAACCGGGCTCTGATCATCTTGATCACACTGTTCGTGAGCACGTTCGGCGTTGTTTCGATGAACCAGTTGAAACAACAGCTCATGCCATCGGTTGAGTTCCCGATGATCTCCGTGGCAGCGCAGCACCCGGGAGCTTCCCCGCAAGTCATGGACGAACAGGTGGCGCAACCGCTGGAACGCTCACTGCAGGCGGTCGAGGGGCTTGAATCCACCAAATCGACATCCCGGACAGGGCTGACGACCATCCAGCTTTCCCTGGATTACGGGACCAACATGGACCGTGCACGAAACCAGGTTGAACGAGCCATCTCGAACGCCAGCGACATGTTGCCCGAGGGCGTCTCGCCCACCTCTTTCGCAGGGTCTTTCAGCGACTTCCCGGTCGTGTATTACGCCGTCTCCGGTGACGGCTCGCTCTCCGCTGTCGCAGACCGTGTGAGCGCCAACGTCATCCCTGAGATTGAACGTCTCGACGGGGTCCGCCAGGCCCAACTCACGGGCGCTGATTCCCAGTACGTCAAGGTCACCCCTGACAAAAAGAAGATGAAAGATGCGGGCCTGAGCGAGCAAGACCTGCAGAAAGCGATCAGCGAAGTCGGTAGCTCAGTCCCTCTGGGGTCGATTGAAAAAGGTACGTTGAGTCTGCCGGCCGAGACCAACGGTGCCCCAGCGGACCTCGATGCGTGGCGGAAACTCCCCATAGCCGCCGCGGCGCCGCGGGGCTCAGCCCCGCAGGCACCGCAAGACCGCAACCCCAAGGTCTCGTTGCTGGGTGATGTTGCCACAGTCGAGCTTGCGGATGAGGCCAGCTCCTCGATCACCCGCACCAACGGGGAGCTCTCGCTTGCGCTCTCCATCACCAAGACACCCGAGGCTGACACCGTCAGGATCGTCGAGAAGATCAAGGAAACCCTGCCGGGCCTGCTCAAGGACGCCGACGCCGAAGGCGTGGTGATCTTCGATCAAGCCGAACCGATCACCGATGCGGTTTCTGACCTGACAAAGGAAGGCCTGCTTGGCCTCGTCTTCGCGATCCTCGTGATCTTGATCTTCTTGCTTTCTTTCCGGGCAACGCTTGTCACCGCGATCTCGATCCCGCTGTCCTTGCTTGCCACGTTCATCGGCCTGTTCGGTTTCGGTTATTCACTGAACATGCTGACCTTGGGTGCGCTCACCATCTCGATCGGCCGAGTGGTCGATGACGCGATCGTTGTGATCGAAAATATTCGTCGCCACCTCGCCAATGACGCACTCGATGCGCGGACCGAACGCGACGGAACTGTCGTCTCCCGCCGTGAGAGCATCATCCACGCTGTCCGCGAAGTGGCCGGAGCCATCACCGCATCGACGTTGACGACCGTTGCGGTGTTCGCGCCGATCGCTTTCGTATCCGGACTTGCCGGTGAACTGTTCCGTCCGTTCGCCCTCACAGTGAGCATCGCGCTGCTTGCATCCCTGGTGGTCTCGCTCACGATCGTTCCGGTGCTCGCCTACTGGTTCATCTCCGGCGAAAAGACCTCTCGGAACCGCAAGAGCCGCAATACTGATGCCGCCGAGCGTTTACCGGCCCTGCAGCGGGCGTACCGTCCCGTCCTTCGTTCCACGCAGAAGCATCCCGTCATCACGCTCGTGGCATCCGTGGTGTTGCTCGCCGGGTCTATCGCGTTGACTCCGTTCATCAAAACGAACATGTTCGGTGACATGGGTGAGACCTCTTTCGACGCCGAGCTCGCCCTGCCTGCAGGTTCCTCGCTGGATACCACCGAAAAGCAAGCCCGTATGGTCTCCGAGAAGATTGAGGGGGTCGATGGTGTCCGCGACGTCCAGTACACGGTCGGCTCGGGCACCGACCAGCTTTCCGTGATGATGGGCGGGCAAGGCTCGGACACGGCCCAGTTCATTGTGGTGGTCGAAGACTCATCCAAAGTCAATGAAGCGCGCTCCGAGGTCGAAAAGCAGATCGGAGAGCTCGAAGGCCTCGATAAGGACGCCGAGTTCGAGGTCTCCGCCCCAGGAACCGGTGGTGGTTTCAACCAGGACATCACGATCGAGGTGCAAGGCAACACACCTGAAACTCTCGCGGAAGCGACCAAGAAGGTCACGGACACGATGCGGGACATCCCTGAGGTGACCGCGATCAAGAATGACCTCACCACAACCCAGCCGACCGTACGCGTTGACGTGGACCGGAAGAAGGCAGCTGAAAAGGGGTTGAGCGCGCAGCAAGTGGGCGCGTTGCTCAACGGCACCATCGAACCCCTGGAAGCTGGCCGCACCACCCTCGGCTTCCAGACCTACACGATCAAGATCGGTGAAGGTAAGACGATCGCTTCACTCGAGGACCTTGAGAAGCTGAAGATCCCTACCGCAACCGGTGAGGTCACTGTCTCCGACATCGCTAAGGTTTCTCAGCAGGAGAAAGAAACCGTTGTGGTTTCGCGCAACACCGACCGCATTGCGCAAGTCACGATCTCTCCTACGGCCGCCGGCCTCGGCGCTGTATCGGCTGAAGTGAGCCAACGGCTGGACCAAATCGAGTTGCCTGACAGCGCCCACGCAAGCATCGGAGGGGCGGCAACCCAGCAGGAAGATGCGTTCATGCAGTTGGGGATCGCGGTCCTGCTTGCTATCGCGATCGTCTACATCATCATGGTCGCGACCTTCCGCTCACTCATCCAGCCGTTCATTCTGTTGGTTTCGATTCCGTTCGCGTTCATCGGCTCGTTGCTTGCGTTGTTGATCACGCAGATCCCGTTGGGCCTGCCGTCCTTGATCGGCATGTTGATGCTGGTTGGCATTGTTGTCACCAACGCGATCGTCCTGATCGACCTCATCAACCAGTACCGCGACCCCGCCGCGCACCGCGCTGAAGGTGAACGCGACGCGATGCCGCTGAACCAGGCGATCGAGCTGGGTGCGTTGCGCAGGTTGCGTCCGATCTTGATGACGGCGATGGCGACGATCGGCGCGATGGTCCCAACCGCTTTCGGTATGACGGGCGGTAGCGGTGGATTCATCTCGCAGCCTCTCGCGGTCGTGGTGATCGGTGGCCTCATCTCATCGACGCTATTGACCTTGATCCTTGTTCCGGTCCTCTACCGGCTCGTTGAAGGCCGCCGCGAACGCAAACGACTCAAACGCGAAAGCAAAATCAAGGACCAGAATGAAGAACTACTTCAACCCTGACACCGCGCGAAGGCTCGGTGCGCAGCTTGGTATCGATGCTGAAGAATACGCCGAGTGGGTCGCTCCACGCATCGAGGGTTTAGAAATCCTGGACCGCGTAACCGTGTTCGCTCAGGGTCTTCGTGAGCGGCTCGCGCGGGACTATACAGACGCGGTCAACGGGCTTCTCAATAAACTGGGGCCCGAACTCGCGGAGGGGGAAGGCTACTTCAACCACGCATTCCACTTGTGGCCGGTGAGCCGATTCATCGAACTGTACGGAGTGGATGAACCGGAGGTTTCCTTAGACGCGATCGAGGCGCTCACGAGGGCGTTTACCGGCGAGTGGGCAGTGCGTCCCTACCTGGAGCGCTACCCGGAGCTAACGATGGCACGCGTGCATCAATGGGCGGATTCAGATAGCCATAATGTGCGCCGGCTCGCCTCCGAGGGCATCCGCCCGCGCCTTCCGTGGGCGAAGGTGCATAGACCGTTTGTTGCGGACCCCTCCCCGATCCTTCCGGTCTTGGACCGGCTACACGAGGATCCGTCGCTGTTTGTTCGCAAATCCGTCGCTAACAACCTCAACGATATCGGCCGCACGCACCCTGAGTTAGCTCTCGCCACGGCCCAACGCTGGGCAACCAGTGGCGGGCCGCACGCAAAGCGGGTCGTGGAGCAAGGGTTGCGCGGGCTGATCAAGTGCGGCCACCCTGAGGCCTTGGAGCTTGTCGGATTCGCGCCCACTACCGCGATCACCGCAACCCGTCCCGAATTCCCCGACACCGTTGCCGTTGGGGATAAAGCGACCCTTTCAGCGACACTCACCAACACAGGCGGTACCCCCGCCAACGTGCTTGCAGAGTATCGCGTGCACTTCTTGAAAAAGAACCGCACCAGGAAGCCGAGCGTGTTCCGCCTCGGCAAATACACGCTGGCGCCAGGTGAAACCCGTGTGGTAACCAAAACGCACCCGTTTCGGGTCACCAGCACACGCACCTACTACCCGGGCACCCAGGCTTTAAGCCTGGTGATCAACGGGCATGAAGGCGAGCTAGTGGATTTCGAACTCATCCAGGCGTAGCTGTGGCGCCCTGGCGGTTGAACCGCCGGGGCGCCACAGTTAGTCAGTATTCAGTTATTTCGGATCCAACTATTGAGTAGTCAGCTATTCAGCGATTTAGTCGCGGAAGCTACGCAACGTGGTGCGGCGGTTCTCTTCGCGCATCTGGTCTGCGCTATCGACGTTGAGGTCGCGGTCCGGGCGGTCCTTGACCATCGTCACAGCAACGAAGGAGATAACCGAGACAATAATCATGTAGACACCGATCATGTTCGGTTCACCGGTGCGGTTGAGGATCATCTGCGAAATCATCGGAGCGAACGCACCACCCAGCACGGTACCGAGCGCGTAACCGATCGAGACGCCCGAGTAGCGAACCGAAGACGGGAACATCTCCGCGTACAGTGCCGCCTGCGGACCGTAGGACAGCCCCAAGCCGACAGTCATGAGCAACACTGCGAGCACGTACATCCACAGATCGTCAACGGTCTTGACTTCCTTGATGATCATCCACATCGGGATAGCCCATACCGCCAAGAGTGCATAGCCGAGCTGGAAGGTGCGTACACGGCCGATCTTGTCGCCAAGCCAGCCCCCGACGAAGGTGAAGGTCAGCCAGCCGAAGGAGCCGACCATCGTCGCGCCAAGGACCGGACCGAGTGGTAGCGGGTTCTCTTCACGCTTGGCGAGGAAGCCGATGAAGAACGCGATAAGCAGGTAGCCGATCGCGTTGTTAGCGATGAAGATGAATGCCGAGAGGAAGACCTCGCGCTTGTTCTGCTTCATGAGCTTGCCCAGCGGAGCAGAGGACTCGGCGCGGCGCTCCTGCAGTTCCTCGAAAACAGGAGACTCAGAGACAGACCGGCGGATCATGTAGCCCACCACAACCAGCAGGATCGAGATCAGGAACGTGATGCGCCAGCCCCACTCAAGGAAGGCCTGCATGCCGAGGATCTGCTGGAGAGCGAAGATCACACCGGTTGCCAGAATCATGCCGATCGGGACACCGATCTGCGGGTAGGCGCCAAAGAGCGACCGGCGGCCCTTAGGCGCGTGCTCAACAGCCATGAGCGCCGCTCCACCCCATTCACCACCGGCGGAGAAGCCCTGGAGAATGCGCAGGAGCATCAGCAGGATCGGAGCAGCAACACCGATAGTCGCATAGGTTGGGACCAAGCCGATCGCAGCGGTGGCGAAGCCCATCATCATGAGGGTCAAGACGAGCATCTTCTTACGCCCGAGCTTGTCGCCGAGGTGTCCGGCAACCACGGCCCCGAGTGGACGGAAGAGGAAGGAAATACCGATCGTGGCAAGCGAGATGACCTGCGTCAAACCTGGGGCATCTTTAGCTAGCGGATCAAAATAGAGGTTCGCGAAGACAAGCGATGCTGCCTGCGCGTAGATGAAGAAGTCGTACCACTCGATCGAGGTTCCGACGAGGGTTCCGGCAAGGACGCGACGTTCTTCCTTGCGCTTGGTCGCGGCATCCAAATGTGCCGTGGGTGCAGATGTTGTGGTCATGATGTCCTTCTTTGGCCACAGCAGACCCTTGTGATGAAGGTAGGGCCTGACTTTTACTATTGCCAACCGAACGATCATTCGGTTGTGACGGTCACCACATCATACACAGATCTAATGCGACACGCGTCACATCACCACGATAGAGAGTGAAACTTTTGCGTCATGCACAAGACATGTTGTAGGCCACGAAAAGCGTTGTCGCTTTCAGCCGCCGCAGTTTAGGCTGGCAACTTGATGACTTGGCCCGCGAAGGTGAACCCGCCGCCGAACCCGAAAAGCAACGTCCGCCCACCGCGCGGAAGCTCGCCGGCGTGCCACGCTTTAGAAAGACCAAGCGGCACGGACGCAGCGGAAGTGTTTCCGGAATTCACAACGTCCTTGATCACAATCTGATCTTTCGCCCCAAGCCCCTTAGCGAGAGGCTCGATGATACGCAGGTTGGCCTGATGGAAAGCCAGCACGTCGATATCATCGATCGTGAGACCAGCCTTCTCGAGCACCTTCTGCGCTTCCTTGACCGCCCCGGTCAGAGCCCAACGCATCACGTTACGGCCGTTCTGGCTGAAGTATTCCGGCTCGCCAGCGATCACAACCGCATCCCCTAGCTCGGGGATCGATCCCCACGCGACCGGGCTGATCTCAGGCTCCTCAGTGCGTTCCAGCACGAAAGCTCCCGCACCATCGGCGGTCAGCACGCACGTTGTGCGGTCGGTGTAGTCCGTGAAGTTAGTCAGCGCTTCAGAACCGATCACGAGCGCCCGCTCAGAAACGCCCGAAGAGACGAACTGATCCGCTACCGCAACCGCATATTCGAAGCCCGAGCACGCGGTGTTGATATCGAGAACACCTGGGCGCTCCAATCCGAGAGCCTCCGCTACACGGGATGCGACGTTCGGAGTGCGGTTCTGGGAGGTTGTGGATGCAACCACGATGAGATCGACAGTCGCGACGTCGGCGTCCTTGAGTGCCATACGTGCCGCCTCGACGGCCATGCTCACCACCGTGTCGTTCTCACCGACCATGCGGCGCTCTTTGATACCGGTGCGGGCCTGGATCCATTCGTCGTTGGTGTCGACGAGTTTTTCGAGATCATGGTTGGACAAAATTTTCTCTGGCTGAAAATGTCCGAGACCAATCACACGGGATCCCAGATAGGTGCGGTTCATCATAGGAGTCACTGTACCAAGTCTCTAACGCTGTTTTTGCTTGTTCAGGACTGTATACGAAAACGCGCATATGAAGACGAGAACCGATGCGCCCAGCGTTGCCACGAGGGCGAGGTGGTGTCCGCCGGCGTCCGTGAGGCGGCCTGCAATCGAGTTTCCTGCCGATGTTCCCAACGTGATCGCTGCCGAGAGCAGAGTCATCACGAATCCCATCCGGTGCGACGGGGTGATGCTGGAGGCGAGCGTGAAGTTCGTGACCAGGATAGGCCCGATAGGAACACCGAGTAAAAGGATCGCAAGGCTCATCGAAAGCGGAGTTTCCGGTAGCCACAGCACGATCACGAGAGGCACGAGAGTGACAGCCCCTGTCAAGAGCCTGGCTGGGTGAGAGAACGTGACAGGCCAGCGCGCTACAGAAAGGGCAGCCAGGCCCGATGTGATGCCCATGACCGCATAGATCAGCCCGCCGGTTCCCGGGTTGCCGGTGTAGTCGGCGAAGTAGGTGAGGATCGTGGCCAGCGAGCCGAAGACGGTCCCGACCCCGAGCATCCCGATCACGGTGATAGCGATGAGCGTAGCGTTGCCTCTCCGCGGTGGCTTCTGGGTGGCCGGCGTAGTTTCCGTAACGGTTGTGCGCGGCTTCTTGAAGCGTGAATAGGCCTCGGTGTGATGGAACGCGAAGGCCGGGATGATCACGATGCACAACGCCATCGCAACATAGATCGGCACCGCTGGGCCGAAGGTTGCCGCGAGGATTCCGACCGATGCGGGGCCGAGTACGAAAGAGAGCTCATCCATCGTGGACTCGTAGCTTTGCGCTGCCTCCAGTGTGCGTAGCTGGTGAAGGTCAGCCCCGTACCTGTTGATCCAACGCACTCGCGTCATGGGCCCGGATGGCGGGATGCTCGCCCCCGCAATCAACGCGATGATCATCAGCTGCGGGGTGAGCGTGACCGGCCCGTCGCTACCGGAGCCGAAGTACAGAACCCCGATGAGGGCGAGAACATGGATAAGACACAGGCCGAGCAGCGTTGGTTTTTGCCCCAGTTTGTCTGAGAGGGCCCCGGAGATGGGCGTGCCGATCGCTGCCCCTACCCCGCCGATCGCGGTCACGAGCCCTGGGGTTGTGAAGTCTTCAGCCGAGGCGACGATGTAGGTCAGGCACGCCATGCCGAGCATCGACATCGGCAAGCGAGCTAACAGCGAGATCGGAAAATAGAGCGCCCCGGCGTCTTGAGCGAGGCGGCGGAAACTCGTAGCTGATTGGGGCGCTTCTTCAGTTGGGCCTTGTACTGGTGTCATATGCCTCTCATGCTAGCCCTTGCCTACACGCGTCCGGCCGTCTTTCAAGTTTGCGGCTGGTCTGCTGTGATGACTTTCACTTGTGAACCCTTCCGGGTCTTATGGACATAGATCTGGTCAGGGATCTGGCTGCGTAACTCTTCGACGTGGGAGACGATGCCGATCATCCGTCCGTCTTGCCGGAGCCGTTCGATGCCGGTCATCGCTTTATCGAGTGTTTCTTTATCGAGTGTCCCGAACCCTTCATCGACGAAAAGCGTCTCGATGGTGATGCCGCCGGTTTCTTCCTGCACGATGTCAGCAAGGCCCAGCGCTAACGCGAGGGATACCAGGAAGGTTTCACCCCCGGAGAGGGTCGCAGTGGGGCGGACCACGCTGTTCCAGGAGTCTTCGACCACGAGGTCGAGGCCCGCTTTCCTGTTACGGCTCTTCGTGTCATCATGCAGGATCCTGTAGCGGCCATCGGAGAGGACGTTGAGCCGCTGGGTCGCCGCCTCAGCTACCGCTTCAAGCCGGGCCGCTAGAACATAGGCGCGAATGCTCATGGACTTGAGGTTCTCACCGCCGGTCCCGTTGAGGGCCGCCGCTATAGCTTTGGCTCGTTGCGCTTGCGCCCCGAGCTCGCCGCGCCGGGAATCTGCATCGCGCAGTTCTGCGCAAGCCTGATCGATCGATTCGCTGACGTGCCGGGCTTCAATGTGGGCGGCGAGCGCTTCATCTTTACGTTCCGCCGCTTGCTGGACTCGCCCGCGCTGTTCGGTCAGCTGTTCTTCCGTTGGGGTGCTCTCGCGGTCTTCGATGCGTTGGATTGCGCGCTGAACGGATTCGAGCGAGCCAAGCGCTTCTGACCGTGCTTCAAGATCGGCACGGGCTTTGATGTCCTTCTTCAGCTGCTCTGCTTCCTCATCTTCGAGGAGGTTTCTCTCTGCTTCTGTGCGGGTGAGTTTGTGATGGGTGAGGTACGTTTCAGCCTTTGCGCGTGCTTCATTCATCTGCTCTTGTGCATCTGTTGTACGGGCATGTAGGTCGATGCAGCGCCGCATGGTGTCAGTGAAACGTGTGAGTGCCGCACTCAGGGCCTCGATGCTCTCCCACTCCCCTTGCTGTGCGAGCTGTTTGTGGCGACGCCGCTCATCCTCTTGGCTTGCTTCTTCGAGGGTTTGCCGGCTCGCGGCGGCTTCGGTTTGTGCGTGTTTGAGTCGGCTGCGAGCTTCGTCAACGGCTTTTTCAGCTGAAGTGACGGCGGTCTCTGCCCGCTCGAATGCGTCTTCTTGCTCACGCACCGATTCCAGCTTGTTCGCCAGCTCCGCGATGGATTCTTGGGCTTGCTTCAGGCTCAAGCCGCCGGCTTGGGTTCGGGCCGCACTGAGCGCCTCGTAGCTGCCACGCGCGTGGTCTTGTGCCGCGCTGTTCTCACGCTCGGCACGCTTTCTGGCCTGCTGGGCTTCTTCGATGTCGTGTTCGGTGACCGTTGGGATGGCTGTGGTTGGATCCGAGCCGGTGGTCTCCGTTTCATTGGTCGCGGCCTGTGTATGGGTGGCTGGGGAGGGATGCTCGGTCGCGCCGCACACGCTACACGGCTCACCTGGTGTGAGATCTTGGGCAAGGCTCGCCACGAGGTACGCCTCACGCTGGGAGTAGAGGTCATGTTCGTATGCCCGGGCAGCGTCGAGTGAGGTTTGGGTTTCTTCGCCGCGTTCACGCGCCGCCTTGTGGGCTGCCTCGGCGTCTTCGACAGCCCGGGCCGCTTGTGCTTGCTTGGTGAGCTTGTGGAGCCGTTCTTCCAGCTGGGACGCGCCTTGTTCCGGCTTCTGGCACGCTTGAACTTGTTCGAGTGCCCGCTCATAGCTGGTGTGTGCTTGTGTGAGGGTCTCGTTTGCCTGCTCAACGTGGGCTTGACGCTTTTCGCTCTCGGCCTGGGCGCGGTGAAGTGTAGCCGCAGATGCTTTGCATGCTTCCTGGCTTGTGATGAGTTCCCGCTGCCGTGTGCGCGCTTGAGCAATGGCTTCTTCCCACGCGGTGAACTCGTGCACAGGTTGTGAGAGCGCGAGACTCGCGGCATGAGTTTCAGATGCATCATTGCCTCGGGTCAGTTCCCGGTATGGGTAGGCCTGTTCGGGATGATCCACCGGAAGCGTACGAGGTAGTTCCAAGCGAGCTTGCTCGAATGCATCGCTGAGTTTCGCAACCGTGCTGGCCGCGTTCGCTTCTGCCTCCATGAAGCGCTGAGCTTCACGTGCGCGCTCATGGAGTACTAAGGCCTGCCGTTTCTTCTCGGCTTCTGCCTCTCCGGCCTCTAGTTCGGCGCGGGCCTGCCGGTAGTTTTCATATTCACGGGCGTCCCGCGCCACGGATTCCAGGCGGGCGAGCTTATCTTTCGCATCCCCGTAGTGCTGTGTTGCCGTTTGGTGAGCCTCGCTGCGCCGCTGGATGAGCTGCGATGCCGCCTCGGTCAGGCCTTCAGCCCACCCGAGATCATCGCTTGCGCCTTCCAGATCCGCTGGTTCAAGACAAAAGCGCACGGCGAGCTCTTCAAGGTCTTCGATGCAGCGTTCATAGGCTTCTTGAGTGTCCCGGGTTTGGGCTTCGAGATGTTTGGAATGTTCGTTCGCGGTTTTCTGCAGGTTCTCGTAGAGGGACACATCGAACAGGGTTGAGAGCAGTGCGTCGCGTTCATTCGTGCTGCTTTTGAGGAACTGGGCGAACTCCCCTTGTGGTAGCAGTGCCACGCGAGTGAATTGGTCGAGGGTGAGGCCTAGGAGGCCTTGTGCGCCGTCAAGGAAGACGTTGACGTCAGCGGGTTTGGCGCCGCGGCTGACCCAGTGGCCATCCACCAGCTCTTCGACGTAGGCTTTCGCGTTCTCTGCGGTGGTTCCAGTGCCGCGTTTCTTCGGTCGGTTCCATGCCGGGGAACGTTTGACTCGATAGCGTTGCGCATCAATTGAGAATTCGAGTTCTACGGAAGCGGCGAGGGATGCGGGAGCGTAGCTGCTTCTGACGGGCGGGTTGGTTCCCAGTTCGCTTCTGGCGCCGGGAAGCTTCCCGTAGAGGGCGAAGCACACGGCGTCGAGAATGGTGGTTTTCCCGGCCCCGGTGTCCCCTTGCAGCAAGAACAGGCCGGTTCCGGAGAGCGCATCGAAGTCGATGGTTTCGGTTCCGGCGTACGGGCCGAAGGCAGTCATCGTGAGGGTGTGGAGTTTCATGCCCGGCCCTTCTGCGCGTCCGCCCCGCTGTGGGACTGTTCTACCTGTCTCTGCCCATCTACCTGTCTCCGCCCATCTACCTGCCTCTGCCCAACGCCTAATTGTTGGGCACCTGCTTGTTCAACACGTGCCTGCTCGATGAGTTCTTCGATGAGTTTCGTCTCTTCTTCATTCGGGCTGCGCTCGCGCACGAATTCCAGGAACCCTTCGGCGATCTGTTGCGGATTCTCCGCCTTTTTCATCCGTGCCCGGTAGGTTTCAGCGCCGTGGGAGGTTGCACGGTTTTCGTGTTGGAGCACCAAGGTCTTAGGAAAACGTTCCCGCAGCCGTTCCATGGGGCGCTCTGGGCGCTGGGCATCTGTCAGCGTGATCTGACAATACGCTTGCTCGGCCCAGGCGTGTTCTTCTTTGGTGAGAAGCTCCTCGATAGGTCCTCTAAGGATCGCGAGCGGCACCGCTGGCGGCCACGCAACCCAGGATGCGCTCACATCCTCACCCGGGTTGATCTCCACGATCCACCCGCCTTTTTCTTGATGCGCTTCAGAGAAGGAATAGGGCAGCGGCGAGCCACTATATTTCACGTTCGGTAGGGGGCTTTGCGGACCGTGCAGATGCCCCAAGGCCGTGTAGTCACTCCAAGCGAAAAGCCCGGCTGAAACCTGATCCAGTTGCCCCACAGACAATACTGCTTCCGAATCGGTGGGCATGCTGCCGGCCGCGAAGAGGTGCGCCATGATGACCGTCCTGACCGGAACTTCCCCGGCTTGGCTTTCGCGTTGCTGGGCAACCTCGCGGATTCTCGCTACCGCGGCGGCAACCACATCGTGATGAGTGAGTTTCTCAACCCCCAATTGCACTGCGACAACCCGCGGTTCAAGGTACGGAAGCCCATACACATCAACGTGCTGAACCACCTCGCCGCCCGCACCATGAACCCCGTTCTCGGCGTCGCTGCTAACCGTTACCCTTCCGCCGTTGCCACTGCGTTGCGTGAAGCGGATAGGGACGATGCTGTCCTCCAGGCTCGTGCGGAAGTGCACGCCAGCAGCGGACATGAAGCTGCTACCGAAAGACATCCTGCGCGCCGAGTCATGATTCCCGCTCGTCACCACCACGCTGATACCCAGGCGCACGAGTTCTTCAAGTGTGTCTTCAAACATCGTGACCGCTCGTTCAGGCGGGACCGTGCGGTCATACACATCACCGGCGATCAAGACCGCATCGACCGCGTGCTCACGGGCGGCATCGACCACATCACCCAACGCCTTACGTTGAGCCGCTTCGAGGGACTCACCGTGGAAATTACGGCCCAAATGCCAGTCCGATGTGTGCAGGAACTTCATGGCTTCACCCTACCCAGCACCCCTGAGATTTTGATGACGAACACCGCTAGGCTGGAGGCATGAGCAATTCTCCCGCAGACTCCGCACCAACACCACGCCCATCCGACCCTTCAGGATACGCCGAGCTCGTCTACGCTGTGCTCAGTGCCGCGGCAGAGGTTGAACGTACCCACACCACCGAGGTCCATCAGCTCGGGCCTGAATCGATGCTGATGCTCTCGATCGGAGACGGCCTCATGGAAGCCCTCGAATGGGCCCACGACGGGGTAACCTCCGATGAGCCAGCATGCATGTGGCTCGGTGCACTGCGTTGGATCCGCGCAGTTGACCGTGAACTTCCGGACGGAGCCCCGGTCCCTCCAGCGCGCCCGTTCACGGACCACATGCTCGCGCTCGGCGTCCAGGAAGGCGGGGACCCGCAGAACATCGTTGGGTTACGCTCCCCCGAGATGAGTCTTCCGCATCGCCCGTTTAACCGTCCCGCCGCAAGCGTTCCCGAGCTCGCTGCAACAGACGGTCCCGGCGTCCTGGCACGCGCCATTGCACTCGGAGTGGTCCCTTATCTGCCCACCGAGCAGACCCGTTCCTTCGCAACAGCCGCCGCAGCCCTCTCCCACGGATCCCCACAGGCCCACGCCGCGTGCGCGGATGCCGCGGAACTGATCGTCCGCGCCACCCACCAGATGCCCCAAGACGCCGGAGAAAACTCGTTCATCCAGGCACTCGAACGCGCCGCCGAAGTTGGCGAACACACCCAGCAACCAGACCCCAGCGCTCAACAGCCAGACCACCATGCCCAACGGGCAGACCACAACAACGACGGTGTTGCGCGCTCGAACCTCACCTTGGCTGCCGGTGTAGCCCTCAACGCATTAGGCACAGATGCAAGTGAGGCGCACGCTACCGACGTAGGGACCGCGCTCGCCGATGAAGGCTACCTCCAGGCCGGCATGTTCGCCGCCGCTCTCATCGCCGCCGTGACCGGCAAGTCAGGCACCCGCCACCACTACCCGCTCATCGAGGAATACTCGAAGAAGCTCGCAGAACTCATGTTCTGAGCCTGCACTGGCCTGGCTAGCGCCGCGTGTTCACTGGCCGGTATCAAACACCCAAAGGCCAGTGGCCGCCAACGGCTTGGAGGAACTCCGCCTCGGACATCACTGAAATGTCTTGCCCCATGTCGCGGCGCGCCAATGCATGGCGTGCCTTGCGCGTCATGCGGCCTGATGTGAGGTCTTCGGCAACGAAACCGTCGCCAACAACCAGAACACTCGTGGTGGTAGACACCCTGTCAGCTGTTTGAGCGCCCACCGCGGCGGCGCGCTCTTTCGCCTCGTTCCGGGGAATACCAAGCTCGCCAGTAAACACCACGCGTTGACCGAAGAGCGGATTCGCAGGGTCTGCGTCGTGATTCGGTTCAGGGTTAGGGCCTTCAACCGGCCACGGAGCATCCAGCTGTTGCGGAACAGCGTGCCCGGCAACCCGCCATCCGCGCGCGTCACGCAACGCTTTGCACTCAGGGTCCCCCGGCTTGAAGCTCGCCATCGTCGAGACCTGCAAGCCAGCCTGTTCCACAGCCTCGGTCATCGTGCTGGCACCGAGCCTGCGGGCCGCATCGACCCCGATGGCCGCGCACGCGCGCGCATCCGCCAACGCATCGTGATGTGAGGTCAAGTCGAAGCCCGCGGCATGTGCTGCAAAAGGCAAGGAATAAGACATCAAGTCATAGACCTTACGGGCCAACTGGACCGTGCAGGCATACACCAACTTCTGCGCACCAACACCACACGCCTGCAGACCGGCACGGATCACGCCGATATCGAAAGCCGCATTATGCGCCAGGACAAGGTCACCGCCGATGAACTCGGCAATCTCAGGATAGGCGTCTGCAAAACGCGGCGCCGTTTCAACCTGCTCGGGATGGATCCCGTGGATCGAGACGTTGCGGGGATCAAAATGATCAAAACCCGCAGGCGGCTGTAGCAACGACGCATAGGTATCGACCACTGCCCCATCACGGACCCTCACGAGCCCCACGGCGCACGCAGAACCACGAAAACCATTAGCGGTCTCAAAGTCAATTGCTACAAAATCCACAGCCACGTGAGCCTATTCTACCCCGATGCGGATCATATAAGCCCCGATGCGGCTCCTCACGGATAGCCACGTAGAATTCTTCTCATGCTGAGCAATCTATTCACTGGTTTGGTCTCGCCTGAGGCCGTGACCAACGTCGTTAATGTCGGTGCCGCGTTCCTACCTGACTGGTTGAACCCTGACGTTTTCTTGCGTGATTCAGGGTTAGGTCCGTGGGTCATCGCGCTGGTCGTCGGCATCATCTTCGCTGAGACCGGTTTATTGCTAGGTTTCTTCCTACCGGGTGACTCCATGCTGTTCACCGCGGGCATGCTGATGGCAACCGGGGCGATCGAAACCCCACTATGGGTTGCGATCCCCGCGATCATCATCGCCGCGATCGTGGGTAACCAACTCGGTTTCTATATCGGCGAGAAAACCGGCCCAGCCCTCTACAGCCGCGACGATTCCAAGGTCTTCAAACGCGAGCACGTGGTCAAGGCGCACGACTTCTTTGAACGCCACGGCGGCAAAGCCCTGATTCTGGCGCGTTTCATCCCGATTGTTCGCACCTTCGTTCCGGTGATCATCGGTGTTGCCGGCATGAACAAAGCCAAGTTCTTCCTCTACAACGTGATCGGCGCCGTCTTGTGGGGCGGCGGCGTGACCCTGCTAGGTGCGTGGCTGGGCCGTTTCGAATGGGTCGGCAAGAACATCGACATCATCTTCATCGCGATCGTTTTGCTCTCCATCACCCCGATCATCTTCGAGGCCGTGCGTCACCGCATCAACTCGAAAAAGAACAAGCCAGCCGCCCCACGGGAAGCGGTAGAAGAAACTCATCAAACGAAAAACTAAACAACCGA